>NZ_RBII01000002.1:0-343680 GCF_003634015.1 Litorimonas taeanensis | reverse complement strand
ACGGGATATTATGATAACTGGCACAGAACCTATGACCCGACATTAGGCCGGTATTTACAGAGCGATCCAATAGGCTTGGCGGGAGGGTTGAATAGATATGCCTATGTGGGCGGGAACCCGGTGAGTTATGTAGACCCTACCGGGGAAGCAATATTTATACCCATTCTGATTGGTTTTGCTATGGGTGCAATCATAGATGTTGCTTTTCAACTGGCGGAAAATGGTGGGAGTCTTAAGTGTTTAGACTATAATAGTGTACTTATATCTGGTGCTTTTGGTGTTTTTGGTGCGGGCGGAGGGGTTGCCCGTAGTGGTATCAAAAGGGCTGGGCAAGAGTGGTCTCATGGCATATCTAAGAAGAATGTTGAAAGATTTTTCAAGAAAAATGGTAGAATTAAAAATCTTTTAAACAGACGCGGAGGATTAAATGGACAATGGGTGAGCCCGCAACGGCATTCAGGACATGATTATTGGCGTCGTTTAAAGGGTGAGAAAGTAATTGATAAGCCCCATAAGTTTATTCGAGGTTTTGATCGCATTCCTGATTACTTGAAGGGTGGCACGGGTGCGCCTCTACTTGGGCAAGTGAGAAACAATAATGATTGTCAATGTTAAAAATGAATGCTTCAAAGCCTATAATGTCTTGGTTGAAGAAACGAAAAGTTATAATGGGCGCATTAATGACAACGCGGTCGCTAACATATACAAAAAATTTGAACTAGTTCCTGATTTTGATGAGTCTTTCATGAGTCTGATAGGAAGGTCTGAAAAAATTTCACTGGATGAAATTGAAATAGACTGGAGTTTAGGGTTCACTGAAGACATTGAATTTAGTTTTCCAAAAGAAAACTTTTTTGTAGCTTTTGCTAGGGACTATGAAGGAAACAGTTTTCATTTACTGGACACAACTAAGGCTGATACACCTGTTATTTATAATTCTCATGACCCATATGTGCTACTTGTTGCAAGTAATAATATATGTGAGTTTTTAAAGAATGTCAGCGGCAAACAAGGGAGAGTTTTTATTGAAAGGCTCTTGAAGAGCGAACAGATTTTTAAAGCAAATACCTTGCTGAATGAGGATTTGTCTTTGAATTTAGATTCAAAAATGCTTCCGCCAAAGCATAAAAATATAACAGAAAAAAATAAGTCAGTTGTTTTTGATTTCTCAAAATTAAATGTTGGTGAGGGAATTCGTAAGGATATGTATGGCCCATCGACAAAGATTAAATGCAATTTTGGTGATCGTACAATTAATATATCGAGTGCCAAGATTGAAGAAATTCGCAAATATGAACGCGAGAACATCCAAACAAAATTTATATTAATAGGGGTTCCTGTTGTATCGTTTGCATTTTTTCTACTGAAAACCTTAATTAACGATACGCCTATATCTGTGTTTATAATAACAGCTCCATTATTTGTTATATTGGCGACGGCTTCAATTTTCTTTATTATTTTTGTTCTATATTCAGTATGGCTAAAAATATTCTAAGTGATTTGTACCCAACTTCCTACCATTCTTTGGCAGGGTTTTACCTTTAGAATGACTGAAGGGTGATGTTTCGGAATCTTACGGGAGCAACAAGGTTAATTATTCAGGACAGTAATTTAAAATCGACCAGCATCGCAACAAAAGAGGACTTGCAAAAATACATTGCCGAAAACGAGTTTGAAATAAATACTAATCCTCGATTATGGGAAGATATTGGCCATGCTTTTAGGCGGCTTCAACACTACTCTGATGAAAAAAAGCGTATAAAAACCTATATTTGTTTGAAAACGACGTGGCGGGTCTTTTTTCAGAGGCAAAATAAATCACAAGTTGGGGCTCTGGGAAGAAGCTTTGAATGACTACAACATTGAAACAGTATACCGTGATGGCGCGGTTGCTGCGTCATACACTTATGATGTCTTTGAACAGCGTATTGCCAAGACAGCGACTGATAACTTTGGAAATGTGACGGATGTCCATTACCATCATGAAAGGGAGGGGCGGTTGATCGGCGAGACGAGTGCGGTGACCCATGCGTTTCTGTTTTAAAGGCAAGGCGTCTTTTGCCATGGCGTGCTTGCCATGACTGGAGCGCAGCGTATACGTGCCCCCCAGTCATGAACCCGCGCCCCGTTACTCATGCCCTTAGTACGAATGACAACGTCATATTCAGGCAAATTCTTATCCGTTCCGGGAGATAGTTGAGCAGATAACAGTTTCAGCTCTGGATCTGAGGTTCCGCCAAGGCTGGACGAAACGATACCGCCATAAAACTCGGATAGCTTACTGCGTGCGTCCGATAGCGTATCGGATTGACCTAACCCCATGGTGCTAATTAGATTGGCGCTATAGTCTGACATTTTCATACTTTCCGTCGCGCCGAGCTTACAAATTGTCCCCACGCATATTTGTAGAGTGCGTTCGAAATCATAGCTAGGTAATGTTGAGGGGGCACTCGCCCCAATTTGTGATGGCGTCTCTGGGTGTGATGGCGTCTCTGAGTGAGCTGTATCGGGGCCTGTTGCATCAAGGTCATCGGCTTGACACGCAATCAAACCTATCGAGGCCAAAGTCGATATAGCCAATTTTGAAATGAGAAATTTCATAAACTTACTCATTAACTTTCTTTGGTTTTATTGAGCTCGGTAGGGCTTTCTTTGTTGAGGGTAGAGGTCTCGCAATAGGCTTGCTGCTTTCGACGGGCTTAAGTCCAATGCCTGGCTTTACTGTCGTGTTGACGTTGACCGCAGGCGCGGTGCTTGATCCTATACTCTCCCGCGGCGGGTTAAACGTCGCTCCACCGTCCCAAAATACTGGGCCGCTCAGGGCTTCCATTTTATCGACTGCGCTTCCGTCGCCTGATGCGAATTCTTTCTCTGTAAACGAACCTTGTGACGTACCATGCTTTGTTCTGAAGATTAGTCCCTTTTGAGAATGGCGGTAACGCAGGGCCAAATCTGTATGCCGGCCTGAATCGTAATGTCCGCTCAAGATATGAAGATTATCAACGGACGCGCCATCCCCTGCTGAATATTCGGAGGACGTGTAATGACCATTGCCTTGGGACAGTTTTACCCGAAGGATCAGACCTTTCGTTTTATCGCGGACACGCATGACGATATCAGTACGGCGGTCGCCATTCACATCAGCCACAATAGTTTCCATGGCGTCAACTTCGGGTCCATCCGAGAATTTTTCAATCACGCGGTCGTAATTACCGTCGGGTTTGAAGAAGAATGTATGCGCCTCAAGTTGACCTTTATTGCCTCTCTCCAATACAATCAGATCTGATTTTCCATCACGATTAACGTCTGCAACAAAAGACTGAATATTCGTCCAAGGGGTATAGTGTAATGGAAGGGTTTTACTGTATCCGAAAGTGCCATCTCCATTAGACGTCCGCGTCCTCACTTCCATTTTTTCATCAGACCCACGTTGATACAGATAAATTAAATCTGTTTTCTTATCACCGTTTACATCCCCAGCGTGGACTCGCAATGTCTTACCAAGATTACCATCTCCGGCTTTAAAATCGTGATTATTGAAACTACCATCGCCGTTAGAGGTCTTTGTTCGAATGCGTAAACCATCCGTCGGGTGTTGATATGGCATGATAACATCGGAAAGCCCGTCTCCATCTATGTCACCAATTAACATGGGAAGGTCATTTGCACTTACACCATCACCAGCAATGTGTGATTTTTCAGAATAGGTTCCATCACCATTTGACATCTTGGTGCGTAGTATCAGGCCTTGGGTTTTGTGTTGATAGGGCGCCAAGATATCAGTCTTAGAATCCTTGTTGAAATACCCTGAATGCAATCCCCAGTCATGCGTGCCAACCCCGTCCCCGGCCACATGTTTTTTGTGACTAAATGTTCCGTCGCCATTAGAGATTTTAGTATGAAAAGTTAGCCCTTTATTCCGATCACGATAGGCCAAGATTATATCGCTTTTGCGGTCTCCATTTACATCTACTGGATAACGCGGCTTAGCGCGAAAGTTAGTGGGGTCTGGACGGCCAAGCTCATATTTTGAGTAATTATAAATATGAGCATAACCGACGTCACCAATAGCAGGTCGAGCATGTGCCGTAGCGCTAGCGCTCGTCAGATAGCCGCCCATATCATTATGCTCATAGTTTACCCATTTTTGTTTCCACCAACCAATGTCAGTATCCTTGTTATACCAGGTGAAAGACCGAATAACATTTTGGCTACCCACTTTCCCTCCGGCGTGGATATTCAAAACTTTTAAATTATCACGAAATGCAGCAGGAAAGACCTTATCCATATTCACAATATAAGATATGAAACTGCTATTTAGAGGGTTATTAACTTTGTTAGTCGGTAGTGTTGAGGTCGGTGAAATTCTGACATTGCCTGCCGGTAGTTCCAACCCGTCAACATTTAAGTCGGGTGTCGTACAGACAGGGTCATAGCCTTGCACGATTAACGGTATGTTCTGATGCTTGGTGGACTTCCGCATTCGGCTGCCCAGGCGGTACATTAAACATCCGCCACGGCTTTGTCCTGCCAAGACCATAAGCTCCACATTACTAGGGTCAAACTTGGAGGTTAGGAAATCCCAGTATGCATTTTCACGATTTTGTTTTTGCTCGACTGATCTAAAATATCCAAACTTAGCGTCTAAGGCTGATATATAGAGTGTTTCACTATCGTCAAATTCACCACTCGCTCTCAAACGCCCAACCAGTGACATAGGATGAATGGGGCGCATACAGTTTTTGGTTTGGTTTTTGCAGTCTTTCTTATACTTGTCAGGTTGCCCAGTAAGCGCATTGGGGTAGCCATCATTTATTTGTTGTCCTGCGGAAACAAAGACAACGCGTTTAACTTTACTGCGCTCTGGTTGATTAATTATAGAAATATAAGTTTCTAATTGTTCTTGAGTTTCTACGCCGTGGGTGTTCCATTCTTTGAATTTAGAATTCAATTGAGTGCTTCCGCAAACATTTTCAATGCCAGGTTTTGTACAATATCTGACGCGTTCAACGAGCATGTCTTCGGCTAATGCAGGACTCCCGACTACCATCGATATGCAAGCAGAAGTGAGTAAGTAGCGTTTTCTCATTGAAGTCTCCAATGTATGTCTAAAGCGATAGAATTTGTCTATTTCAACCAAAGCGCTCGACAACCCTTAGGGTTGTTTCGCAAGCGCCCCGTTAGTCTTGCGAGAGTGCTTACTTGCCGAACTTAATTTTAATCTTGAATTCAAAAGTAATGACGGGCGGCCACTTAACTAATTCTAACTCGATATCTTCAACGTCAGGAGTGTCCTGTACGGAGGCCAAAAGTGCAATGAGAAGGCCAGAACTCCCCTCAAGTGTTTCTTCTGAAGCTTCAGGATATTGCTCATGAATTTGGCTCATGATATATTTCTTCAAGTCTCGGTCCTGGAGCTTGAGTGATTTGACTTTTCGAACATCGAGAGTGAAAATTTGACCACCACACGGCTCCATTGGGTTAACGCAAGGCGAGGCTTTCATTTGAGAGTGAGCGATTGGCTTGGCACTCTTTACCCGATCATTTGTTTGCGCGTGGGTCGGCATAGCGATTAACACACCGGTCAATGCTACCGTGCAAAGTTTAATTAGATTGTTAGGCGTTTTAAACAGGTTCATTTCCGATTCCACTTCAGTTGTTAACTCTGAAGATGAATTAAACCCATCAGTCATTTTCACCATCCCATATTCATGTGGTGGGGAGCTTTAGCTCGCGTCTTATTTTTTAATTGCGAGAGAGCTAAGTAGCTGTCATCACTAAATTAATGGGGAAGTTTGAAACATCACATCATGACTCGATGGGAGATTGGCGCTGGGGGGCTGCAGGGCTATTAATTCCCATTGTGATTGCTGTGAGTTTTTTATGTCTTTGCGTATTCGTGAGCGGACAAATTTCTAAGCAACGGCCACAGTCGCTTCCCGCTGAGTCAATCAATATCCTCCAGCTCGAAAGTAATGAACGTTTACGTCGCCGAAAAGTATCTGATCAAAATTTGACGCTGGATGATCAATTTACTTTGCCGCAGGCGAGCATCCGGCAATATAGCCACCTATTTATTTTATCTAGTGATGATGTTCCACCACAAAGGACGATTGTTCCGCAAGTCGGAGGGTCTGTGGTGGCCTATGTCAATGGTGTTAGAATTGGCCAAGAACGTGCTCGGCCCTATGTTAGCTCTGGACAGAAACCGTTTTATATTGACCTCAGTATTCCGAACTCACATTTTCAAACAGGCAATAATCGGCTAGAATTCATCATCACGCCTAATGAATGGGGAGCCGAAATTTCGGAAATTTATTTAGGCTCGAAAACCGAGTTAGAGCCAGTTTCCAAAGAAATTGTTGCTATGGATTTCACCCGTAAACTATGGGCCGTGTCCGCAAGTCTTGGTTTATTAGCTGTAATCATCGGTCTCGCTCTGAGCTGGGCATGGCAGCGTTATTTTGTATATGGAATTGCAAGTGGCGCTTTAATGTTAAAGGCTATGCTCTCTAATGCTATCGCCTTATCAGCTGGCATAAGCCTCTTTCCCGCTTCTCTTGTTATAGAATGCATTCTAGGACTATGTGTGTGCGCCCTATTCATTAGGTTCCGCAGCCGATGGACAGTCGTGCTGCGCGGCTTAGCTTTGGCGGCGGTTTTAGCACTTCTATTGACGGCTTTTGCGTTTATGCCGCTATCAAATACCATTCGGTTTGAACCCGTCATACCGTTCATGGCCGTTGGCGTTTTACCCTTTCTAGGCTTTGCTCTTTGGACGCAACTTTGGGCCGATTACAGGCAATCAAAAACATCAAAGAAGGATCTGATAAACAAACTCACCACTGCTGAACATATTATCATAGATCAACGGGCTGCGCTTGATCTGGAGATCAAAAAGTCTGCTCAGATGGAAGAGCGGCAACGTCTGACTCGTGATATTCATGACGGTATTGGCGGGCATTTATTGTCTTTATTGGTACGGGTTCAATCAGGGGATGCGAGTCAAAGTGATATTGAGGCGGAACTACAAAGCGGGCTGAATGATCTGCGTCTTATTGTGGATTCTATGGATCATAGTGCTGATGATATTGAAAGTGCGCTCAAGACGTTTCATGCACGCGCCAAGCCTCAATTAATGGCATCGGGTATTGCGCTAGACTGGAAAATTTCTACGCCTTTTAAGCCCGGACAATACGGACCCAAGACCGTTCTGAACTTATACCGCTTTATGCAGGAAGCTATATCCAACACGGTGCGTCATTCTGGGGCGAACACACTTTGTATTGATCTGTCCTGTACCGGACCTAGCCAACCCTTTCGGATATATATTGCGGATAACGGCAAGGGGGTGCCAGATCTCATTAAAATACCGTGTGGGCAAGGTTTGAAGAATATGCAGGCTAGGGCCAAAAGCTTGGGTGCCGAGCTAGTCAAAGGCATGGGGCTTGGTGGTAAAGGGCTCTCTTACACATTAATAATTCCGCCAGTTACATCGTCTTAGCGTGTCATCTCAATCCAACCATTTTGTAGCGCTTCGAAGATAGCTTCATTGCGCGAGTGCACACTGAGTTTTCGATAAATGGATTTGGTATGATCTCTGACCGTATTAATTTTAATACCTAAAATGTCGGCGGTCTCTTGATAGGACATGCCACGGGAGAACATCGTCAGGATATCTTTTTCACGGTCTGTAATACTCTCTGTTCCCGGTAAAATTTCGGCTTTTTTATTCTCAGGCGTCTTGTTCAGAATTTCCAACAAGTGTGTCGCAGCTTGCGGGCTGATTGGGTTGCCCCCGTTCATTACAGCCAGTATCGCTTGCTCTATTTGGGCGGGAGGCGTGTCTTTTAAAAGGTACCCTTTGGCGCCGGCTTGCAGGCCCGCGAGAACGCTAACGCGGTCACCTAGAACCGTTAGGATAAGGGCGTTGGTTTCGCCTTCTTTTTGTAAGTCGGCAACGAATTCCAACCCGTTCCCGTCGGGCAATTGCAAATCGACAAGGCAGATATCACAAGTGTTTTTATTAAAGATTTCACGGGCTTCGGATAAAGTTTCTGCAGCAAATGCAAGGGAGAGCGTAGACGATTTCTCTACAATTCTACAAAAGTGAGCGCGCATATTGTCATTATCTTCAAGAATGCCAACGTGTATTACTTCTCCCACGATGCATCCTCTCTAGCCCAACATGTGCCATTGGGTTGGTCTTTAATATCAACCCAGGCGCGCCCGTTGTGTCGTGGTCCGTGGCGTCGCCCAGCAACGCCTTTTAGGTTACTGTCATGCCAATCTAGTACGCGCCAATTTTTGCCAAAGGTCGATGCGCAAAATTTATTGACTTCGGTCAAGGTTTTGAACTGTGTCCCCGTAACAGGAGGAGAAAAAGCAATTTTTCCGCCACCCCAATATTTATCAATCCACAACCCGGCTATAGGCGCAACTTCATCAAGGTCAGGAATGGGCGTATTTTCATCCAAAAAGCAAGCCAAGGGCTGAGAGGTAGTGCAATCCGTATCTCCGTAGATTGGATTGCACCATCTTGAATTCGGGTCCACATCACAGGCTAAGAGGACCAAGTCAGATATAACGGCGTCAAACGCGGGAGAGTTCATAAAGGTCAGGCCTCGAGGAGTCTCCGGGTGCACACAATAGGCGACGCCGGCAAAATCTACTCTAGTGTCATCAAAAACAGTAAAATCTATTCTACGGTCCGCAGCTTTGTCGCGCTGCTGTTCTAGCAAATCGCCATAGCCGCGTTTGATGTTTACATCGTGTTTTGCATCATTAGAACGATAGCGAATTTGATTAAATGGAGCGCTATAAATATCGTCATGACGCACCCAGCCGGGTTGTGCTTCTAAATGAGCAATTGCAGAATGGAACACATGGTGGTCCGCATTGAAATTTTCGGGTTTGTGGTCTCCAAGGTGCCCAATTAAAATCAAGTCATTACCGAAACTTTCGGAAGTCAGTGAGGCGGGCTTCATTCGTGTCACAAATATCCCCTTGGTGATATTTGAAGGGACATCGAAATAATCTGATAACACCTTATCCTGACCACCTTCATCGTAGTCACGCCGTGCAGAAAAATTTGCGTGATTTCCCGGAAGGTCAGATAGCTGCTCATTTACTCGCCCGGATTCAGAATTTTCCAAAGCATAATCGTCATCCACGCCGCGCATGATAATTTCCTTGGATTCGCCGAACATACATTGGTACTCGGCCAGCATTTCGTAGCCTGCACCTGCGCCGTATATATCCGGCTCCGATGCCTTTAAAATGCCCGTAGCGTTGACTATCATCCAAATCGCGATGGCAACTATTACCCCGCCCAATACTGCGCTTAACGCGCTAATTAAAAATAGAGAGCCTTTTGACATTATCTCTGCCTCTTACATCAGGTTTGGGAAAGATGAAATTATATTCAATAAAAATGAGGGCTTCTGTGAAACAATGCTTTATCGAGACCAGCATGTGCCCGATGGCTGATCTTTAATATCGACCCACAGACTGACGGCGTCATCCGAGTCTCCCTTTTCAGACAAAACGCCATAACCTTCAACGGCCCATCCCCCGCCGTCATGAAAGCTCGCAACACGCCATTTTTTACCAAAACTTTGTGTGCAAATGCCATTCGCCTGCTTCAATGTTGAAATATCTGTGCCGCGCCAAGGGGATGATTTTGCAAGAACACCGCCGCTCCAATATTTCGAGTCACTGAGTGTTGAAGGCACTGGCGCATCAATGTCAAGAATACAAAGTAAGGGCAGGGCCGTACTACAATACGTATCTCCTTCATAGGGATTGCACATTGGATCGCCTTGCGAGGTTTTACCGCAAGACGCGGAAGCTGTATTCGTAGCGTCAAGGCTTCTTGCCGCTGTAAATGTCAAACCTTTAGGAGGGAGATTGCCATTGGTCTGTGCAATCGCAGAACACCAGACTGAAAATATCAAGAAAATGCATCCAGCTATACTCGCGAGATACCGTAACTTGGGAGAACGTAATTTGGCCATAAGCAATAATACGTGACAAACTTTATGTTCGTAACCACATGATAATGGGACTAAATGAATTTAGTTGGCTAAATAGAGTGTAGATTTAAGTGTGGGTTTAGAGGTTCTTTTGCTGACCGAAATTTTTATGATTGTCGGTTTCGTTTGCGTATGGGGACTTAAGACCATTCAGAACGATTCTTCTTTCGGCCTTCATCGTCATTAATTGTTCCTACATCATCCACCACTTTATTAAGGTAAGCTAACTTGCTAATTATTGTGGTGTAGACTTCATCCAAATACCAAATAGGCGAGGGGCTTTCAGGTTGAGACTTTATGCCTTTCACATAAATTGAACCAAGTTTATCAATCCACCTATATAGTTTCATGAGATAGATTGACGCCGTGTTTGATTGCGTCGGCGTTCAAGGCTATTTGCAAAGATCGCATCGCTAAGGGTGGTCTGCATAGCTGAGTGACCACTGTGTCAATTAACATAACATAGCCGTTTAGATTCGAAAACTGATTGTGTGTCTTAACCCTTGTCTAGATTACCAAGGAACTTACGCATTTTACTGATGATAAATGGCGCTTCTTCCATGCTGGTCGACACGCCTAAGAAACGGATAAAACAATGTGCCAATCCATCATGTATTTTGACGTTCAAAGATACTTCAAAATCGGGACGTAGAAAATGGTGCAGTATGGAGGTCTGTGGCAATAGGGCTAAGGTCGCCACTCACTATAAGAAAAGGATTCTTAACGAAGGCGCTTAACCCGTATAACGCCTAGAGTTATTTATTTAGGGTATGCTAGCGTCTCGGCTGACCCTTCTAGGCCTTCAGAAGGGTGGAATGATATTAAAGCGCTGACTCAAACCCAGCGCCGCCAAGGGCAAGATATAAGGCGATACGCGCCTCTAATGTTTGGCGCTGCAATACAATTTCGGTTTGGTCGGCTTGGAAACTACGCTGACGGAAGGTTAAGACATCTAGCAAGTCAATCGCTCCTTCTTTATATTGAATTTCCGCCAACGCCAAAGTTTCACGAGCTGCATTTGCGCTCTCGGCGACATAGGGGGCTCTGCTTTCGAGTGTACGAATATCTTCAAGAGCTGATTCAACATCAAAATACGCCTCTAAAACAGATTGGCCATAATTTGCCAAAGTTTGGCGCTGGGTCGCTGTGGCAGCATCAATGCGAGCTGTATTTAGACCGCCATCGAATAATGTACCGGCGAGCCGTGCGCCCAGTGAATAGGCAATAGAAACAGGGTCAAGAATATCTCCTAAATTACTAGACCCCGTATTTATTCCGCCTGATAAAGTGAGCCCAGGCCAATTCCCTGTTCTTGCGAGGCGGGTGGATTGAAACGCGCTAAGGACATCCATTTCAGAGGCGATAATATCAGGGCGTCGCCGTAATATATCAGCCGGGGTGCCAGCAGATATATTACGAGTCATAGTCGGGAAGTCCTGTGATGTATTAATCTCACCATTTGGGTAGAGGCCCAGTAATATTTGTAAGGCCATAGCGGTATCAGTGCGTGTGGAACGAATGACAATCAACCCATCTTGAGCGCTTGCGACATCGGATTCAGCTAGAACTAATTCACGACGTGATGCAGCTCCTAAGTCATAGCGGACTTTCACAATGCGGAGTGTTTCCTCCTGCGCGGCCAGAGTCTTTTCGCTGAGTGCGATTAGAAATTCAGATTCTATAGTCAAGATATAGGCGCGGGCTACTGACGCTATTAAAGCTTGCCGCGCAGATTCATAAGTCGCTTTAGTGCTTTCTAAATTATAAGCTGACCCTAATACGCCAGCCTTTATGTCGCCCCAAAGATCGGCTTCCCAGCTTGCATTTACACCTGCGGAATAATTATCTGAAAAACTATCACCCTCAAGCGCACCGCCGCCATTGGCTGAGGTAGAATAGCCAATCGAGGGAAGAAAGCTTGAGCGGGCTTGGCGCAATAACGCGTCGGCGCGCGCCACATTTTCCTGACTAGCCCGTAAAGAGAGGTTATTTCTGAGCGCTGTTTCGATATAACTATCTAGGACTGAGTCTGAAATTAAATCTGACCATGCTGCCGCTATTTGCCCGTCGGTTTGATCCCCGAACACCCAGCTCGCAGGCGCCTCTAATGCGCTGCTTTCCTCGCGCAAGGATTCGGTTGGCGATATCCCGATATTAAGAGATGCGCAGGCTCCTAGATTTAAGGAGAGGGCCATCATAGTGGTTGTGAGTAGTATTTTAGTCATGGCGAAGCGCCTCAATAGGGTTAAGCTTGGCGGCGCGGCGGGCTGGAAAAAATCCAAAAAACAAACCGACGACTACCGCAGAGCCAATTGCGATGACAGCGATGAAGGGAGATATCTTAACTGGAAAATCACCCAGCTTAGCCGCGAGTTCAGCCGCGCCCACTCCTAAACCAGACCCCATAATTCCGCCCAGCAAGCAAAGTCCTATCGCTTCAAAAAGAAATTGTCCTAATATATCCTGACCGCGCGCGCCTATGGCCATACGGAGGCCGATTTCACGTGTGCGTTCGGTGACCGATACCAGCATAATATTCATCACGCCGACGCCGCCAACAATAAGAGACACCGCGGCTGTGAAAGCTAATAATATGCCAAATGTGGCTTGTGTACTGGACCGCGCTCGAATGAAATCAGCAATGTTGAAGACACGAAAATCATCAGTCGCACCTGGCCGGATTCGGCGCAAAGTCCGAAGTCTCTCTTCTAATTCGTCTTGTGCACGGGTCATATCATAACCTGACGTGACTGAGAGCTCTATTGATGAAACATAATTTGGCGTTGTGCTGTGCCCGCCGAGCACACGGTTCCTCGCTGTTTTAATAGGAATGACAACAACATCATCTCGGTCGCTCCCAAAATTAGATTGCCCTTTCGTGTCTAATATTCCGATGACTGTGAGTGGGACATTGTTAACGCGGATACGCTGACCCATAGCGCTTGAGCCCTCAAATAAGGTATCGGCAATTGTACTTCCGATTACGGCAACGGCGGCACCAGTGGTCACGTCAATGTCTTCGAGGACACGGCCTTCCTGTGCTTGCCAATCTTGACTAATAAAGAAATCGGCGTTGACGCCATAAATGCTCGTTGTCCAATTTGTTTCGCCTGCGACAACAGTGCCCGACCCATTAATACGTCCTGTGACGGCGAGGGCATAAGGCTCGCTCCTTAGAGCTTCAAGGTCGCTATCCGTGAAAGGAGTGGCGCTACCCGCCCCTGATGAGCGTCCACCGCGTCGATCGGCTCCTGGCCGCACCGTAAGATTGTTGGCGCCCAGTGAAGAAATTTGTTCATCGACCTGTCGGGCCGCGCCTTCACTGATTGCCATCATAGCCATGACAGAGGCGACGCCAATCATAATGCCTAGCATGGTCAAGAAACTACGCATAGGATTAGAGCGCAAAGCCTCTATTGCGGATCTGAGTGCGACGCCGTATTTCATGGCTTTGCCCTTTCATCCCGTTCAATTTGTCCGTCTCTGAAATGGATTTGCCGTGCAGCGTACTCAGCGACTTCTGGCTCATGTGTCACAATAATAACGGTAATCCCGCTTTCTCCTAGGCCTGTTAAAAGCGCCATAATTTCTTCGGATGTTTTAGTGTCGAGCGCGCCCGTGGGCTCATCCGCTAGGATGATTGACGGAGACCCTGCCAAAGCGCGAGCGATCGCAACGCGCTGTTGTTGCCCACCAGAGAGCTGCATCGGACGATGATCCATCCGGTCGCCCAGACCAACCATTTTCAAACACTCCGCTGCGCGGGCGTCTATATCGCTCAGGGGTTTACGAGAATAACGCAGAGGTAGTTTAACATTAGTGAGAGCTGAGGAGCGCCCTAGCAAGTTGAATTGTTGAAAGACGAAACCAATTGTTTCATTGCGTAGATCAGCCAAATCATTTGGTTTTAGCGTGGCTAAATTTCGGCCATTAATTTCCAAAGTTCCAGATGTTGGGACGTCAAGTGCGCCAATTAGGTTCATTAACGTGGATTTGCCAGACCCTGACGGGCCCATAATTGCCGTCATTTCTCCACGATGAAAATCGACATTAACCCCGCGTAGGGCGTGAACTTTCTGAGTTCCCATGACATAAGTCTTGGTTACATCCCGACATGAAATGAGGGCAGGAGAAGGCGAGGAAGATTGAGACACTGTGTCCATTGGGAGGCCTATTCGCCCGTCGCATTCAAGCGAGCACGTGTGACAAATTCTTGCCCTGCCTCAGCGCCACGTAAAATTTCAGCAAAGGAGCCATCTTGCAAGCCCAAGACTAAAGATTGCTTTTCAAGTTTTCCGTCTACAGTTTGTTTATAGACTTCGACTTGCGTGACTGTAGCACGGGCCTTCATTGCTTCTTGAACCTGCTTATACTCGGCATCGGTTAAATTACGTAAAAGGACTTTGTCCGTGGCAGCTTGGATGCGTTGACGCATTTGAGCGCGATCAAATTGTGCGCGCTCGCCCATAGATTCACGCACGGCGGCCATTTCTTTTTGTAAATCTGCTTGAATGGCGGCTTTTTTGTCGTCGTCAATGTTAATGCCATTTAGTAATTGAGCTCCGCCGCCTCTTTGTCCACCACCGCGCGGGCCTCTCTGACCAGCTTCTGCCGCAGCCGCTTCGATTACTTCAGGGCCATTGGCTGGCGGACGAAAACGAATGGCAGATTCCGCTATTCTCAAAACATTTTCTCGCTTGTCGGCCGTTACCTCAACATTCGCCGTCATTCCCGGCAAAAGGCGGCCAGATGGATTTTTGGCTTCGATAACCACTGTGTAGGTAACAACATTTTGCAGAGTCTCGGAGGCCAAACGAACCTGTTCAACAGTCCCTTTAAAGGTTTGGTCAGGATAAGCATCCACGGTAAATTCCGCTGAATCTCCAGTATTGATTCCGCCAATGTCACTTTCAACTACAGCGGCATCAATCCGGATGTCTTCTAGATCCTGAGCGATTGTGAAAAGAACAGGAGCAGAAAAACTGGCTGCCACAGTCTGACCGACATCGACATTTCTGGAAATTACGACTCCATCGATGGGAGAGCGAATGATTGTGCGCTCAAGATCAACTTGGGCAGAGCGGAGTGAAGCTTTGCGTTGCGAAAGAGTTGCATTAGATGTTCTGAGTTGGGCTCGACTAACATCCAAATTCGCTTTGGCGACGGCGAGGGCACGTTCATTATCTTCTAGTGTCGAGCGGGCCACAGCATCAGCGGCGTATAAGGCTTGTTGCCGTGCAAAATCCCTTTCAGCTTGCGCAAGTGTGGCTTCGGCACTGGCAATATTAGCTTGCTGGACTGCGAGATTGGCTTCAGCGCTTTGAACATCAGCATTGGCTGACTCAACGCGCGTTTCAAATGTTTGTGGGTCAATACGGGCGATAATGTCGCCTTCTTTGACTTCAGAGTTATAGTCAGCGTTTAGAGCAATAATTTGACCTGAGACTTGAGAGCCGACTTCTACTGTTGTTAGGGCACGAACCGCCCCAGAAGCGGATACAATTTGTGCGACTTCGCCAGATTCGACGCGCGCCGTCTCAATGTCAAAAGTGCCGCTATCTGCGGCAGATTCTGGTCTTAAAAAAATGGCCCAAATTGAGGCGGCAGCAATAATCACACCCGCTAGGTAAAAATATTTTTTTGACATTCTCGACTTTCAAATTCTACGTCTAATTACTGCGAGTTCATGAGTAGATTATCAAGGCTTCATAATGCATACCAATATCAAACCGTGCCAAATTGTATCAATTAGAATTACATTTGATACAATTTGCGGATAGTTAATTGAGAAGAAGGTGCCAAGGTTAGGGCATGGCTCAGAGGTAGATGGGTTGTGATGGGCGTGAATAGGAATGACGAATGACGCATATCTTAGTGGTTGATGACCAGCCAGACATTCGAGATGCCTTATGCGAGCATTTAGAGCGCAATGGATTTTCAGCGACTCCAGCGGCAGATGCCATGCAGGCCCGCGAGTTGTTGAATGCTAGCCCTGTTGATCTCGTTGTTCTGGATATAATGATGCCCGGCGAGACAGGGTTGAGTTTATGTAAGTCCTTATCTGAAACCTCAGAAACACCTGTAATTTTATTGACGGCCCTAGCAGATGATACGGACCGAATTATTGGTCTTGAAATTGGCGCAGATGATTATGTGACCAAGCCATTTAATCCACGTGAACTTGTTGCGCGCATCCGTTCTGTCCTTCGGCGTACCTCAAAACAAAGCCCATGCCAAGAGACGCGAAATATCGTATTTGGTCCTTGGAAATTGGACGTTGAATCAGGCGAGTTATTCAGTGACGATTCAGGTATTGTCACGCTGAGCACGGGCGAGCTTAGACTATTGAAAGTGTTCGTTGAACATGCAGGTGAAACCCTGTCGCGCGATGATTTGTTTAACCTTACAAAAGGTCGTGACGGCTTTGCCTTTGAGCGCAGTATCGATAATATGATTTCACGTTTGCGCCGAAAAATCGAAATTGATCCTTCCCATCCTACATATATTAAAACTGTTTGGGGCGATGGGTATCGTTTTATTGCGGATATATCATGACGCCGAAACGCCTATATCCGCGTACGCTTGCGGGGCAGTTAATTGCCTTACTCTTTGGGGTGCTAATCATTGCACAGCTTATCAACTTGGTTTTGCTTGTCGGTACGCAAAGATTTCAAGCGCGGGCTAATGCATTTAATACCGCCATGGAACACACGGCGCGCCTGATAGCAGAATTACCAGAGGACCGACCGATAGAGCTACCCTATGTACTGCCCAGAGAGCGTGGGAGCGTAAGGGGAGTTTTCTTTGTCTCTAGGGACAACCAAGTGAGCACAAATGATGGCGGCATTGATCAGCCGCGATATGAGCCGCGTTTTCGTACACTCCTTGAGGAGCGAGATATCACGCCGCTGCGGACCTCAATCGTTTTTTTTCCTAACAGACCCCCTCGGCATCCTATGAGTGATTATGGGTCTGCCATGCAACACGGCGGCACGAGTACGACCGAGACTTCGCCTAGTCCTAATAATATTCGTGATAGGCGCTCCGAGCTTCAAGAAATTCGTCTATCGGTGGAGCTAGAGCCTGGGGTTTGGTTTAATGCTATGTTGCCCCGTCTGCCGACTGAGTCTTTAACGGGGCGAATTTTGCTCGCAACGAGTTTGCTTTTGGGCTTGTCTTTGTTGGCGGTCTGGTTTTTTGCCCGCCGTATATCTCGCCCAATTTCAAGCTTTGCCTTAGCAGCAGAGCGGCTTGGGCGCGGAGAAGATCCAGAGCTATTATCAGAAACAGGCCCAGACGATATGCGTCTTGCCGCTAGTGCCTTTAATACAATGCAAACTCGTGTAACCCGAATGCTAGAAACGCAGCGCACAATGCTTCGTGCTGTCGGCCATGATTTGCGTACCCCGCTCACCTCTTTGCGGCTTCGGGCCGAAAACATTGCTGATGACATAGAGCGGGAGAAAGTCATATCGACACTCGCGGATATGACTGTGATGACCGAAGAAATTCTGAGTTGGGCCAAAGATGCGTCAGGTACTGAATCTCTTGCTTCTGTTGACTTGAGGTCATTTCTCGAAAGTCTGACGGATGACTATCAAGACCAAGGACATGATGTTTTCTTGCATGATTTTGAATCTTTTACTGTCAAAATTCGCCGAACCTCTATCAAGAGAGCTTTGCAAAACCTTATCAATAACGCTCTTCAATTCGGGCAATCTGCAAGTGTATCCGTTACATGTGCTAATAACATGGTGAATATTGATATTGCCGATACAGGGCCCGGCGTTACTGAGGTCCAGCTTACAGAAATCCTAAAGCCTTTTGTGCGCCTTGAAACGTCGCGCAGTAAAGACACTGGCGGCACGGGCTTGGGGCTGTCCATTGCAAATTCGATTGCGCAAATTCACGGTGGAACGCTTACGCTTTCCAATCAAAAGCCAAATGGGTTGCGAGCGACCCTAAGCTTGCCAATCTAAACTTCAGGTAATCTTGTATCTGCATTGATACATCTTCATACAAATTAAGGCTGAATTTTTAGAGGCGTTCTCCGTAAAAGAAGGGGGTCGATAAGAATAGGATAGCTAATGCCCGCCCCGTGGAAACTGGTATGCGAACATAATCTCTCCCTTGGTATGGTTCGTGTTATGAATGGCGCTATCCTTCTCTTATCGACACGCCTATTTTCGAAATGTGTCCGTTTGCCTCATCTCATGTGATGCGCACACCTTATTGTGACACTGATTTTACTGGGATTAACATCATGAATACTGCATCTCTCCGCCGCGCAAACTTTGCTCTGGCGATAATGGCTGTTGCAAGCCTTACATTATCTGCCTGTGCCACTAAATCTGATCGTCGTGGCCCCCCAGCTGATGGAGAACGAAGAGGAGGGCAAGCGCGGCAATCTGGCACTTTTATGCAGCCAATCGCCGTTTTATTGGCCGATATGGATGCGAACAAAGATAAAATGACGACACTTGAAGAGCTTCATGCGGGCGCCGAGATTGAATGGTCAAAGTTTAACCGTAACCCTAGCGCTGCCTATTTTGCACAATGGAGTATGACTAACCTGGGGTCTACTGATGCGATGCCGAGTTTCATGAGTTTTGATAGAGATTTTAACGGTGTTATCACTGAGGCCGAATTTAATAAACGACTTGAAGGTGAATTTAAGGCTTTGGATAAAAATGCTGACGGTAAAGTAGAGCGCTCAGAATTAATTGTCGCCTTCGCAGCTCCACAAGGTGAGCGCTCCCGCAATACGGAACAACAAGGCCGAGGCGGCGGACGGGGGCAGGGCGGCGGTAGACCTCCGAGATAATCAGAAACTATGGCGTTAAATCTGCACTGATATTTAGTTCTGTGCAGGTTATAGCGTGCGGAAAGTGAACCTTGATATTTATTGCGGTAAATAAAAAGGCGACCTCACGAGATTGTCAGTTGGCGTCGGGAGTTATCTTGATATCCTTATTGCTACTGCATCTCATTAAGAAAATTGCGTATTATGAACTCGGCACCCCATATAATATTCAGCAAATTCTATGCTGCCAGTTTAACTGGGCTCGCCTTAACGTTGTCGGCTTGTGCCACGCCGTCTGTACCGCCGAAGCCAGAATTCACGTCTCAAATTGTTACGCAAAATACTTTTGCCAATGCTGTGCAAGAAGGCGAGCAAAGCGTGCCTGATTGGTGGAGTAGTTTCGACGACCCGATCTTAGAAAGTCTTGTCGACACGGCCCTGCGAAACAACCGAAATATTGACGTTGCCGCCGCGAATTTAAGGGCCGCTGATGCACTTGTCAGAGCTGCGAGGCTAGGGAAATCATATAGTACCTCGACCTCTGTTGGTGCTGACCTAGGGCGTTCAACGGGGGCGAATAATGACGTTGAGTTGAACCTATCAGGCGGCATAGCGGGTAGCTGGGAATATGATGCTTTTGATCGAATAGAGTCGCAAATTAAAGCGGCTGAATATAATCGAGAATCTGTTTTACAAGCGCAGCGGGATATTGCCGTACTTGTCGCAGCTCAGACTGCTCAGGCCTATGTTGATCTCCGGGGAGCGCAGCAGCGCTTAGCGGTTGCCCAGCAAAATGCTGAACTTCAAGCGGAAGCTCTTAGCCTCATTCAAGAGCTGGTTGATAATGGGCGCTCTAGTGATCTAGACCTTCATCGTTCAGAAACGCTTTACCGTACCACGCTTGCGTCGCTGCCTCTCTTTCAAGCCACTATCCAAGTATCTATTGCACAATTGGCGGCTTTAACTGGCGTGGCTGCAAATGAAGCAAGTTCAGCTTTGCCAGAGTTAACGTCAGTTGGTCAAATTCCTAGTCTCTTATCTGAGGTTGCGACGGGTTCCCCTCAAGACCTAATAAACCGTCGTCCAGACATTCGGCAGGCCGAGGCCGAAATTTCTCGTCGTTTGGCGTTAAGTGATGTCGAACGCGCGCGTTTGTTTCCTCGCATTGTCTTTAACACAGATATAAGTGCTTTGTTCAATGGGGCCAATCGACTCGATCAATTGAGTAGCATTGGGTTTGGTCTTGGTCCCACTATTTCTTGGGAAGGCCCAGACCTAAGAGCCGTCCGAGCCGATATTGATATCAGTGATGCGCAAACAGAGGCAGCGATCTCGCAATATGAGCAAACACTCTTAACGGCTCTGTCAGATGTTGAGATGGCTTTGGCGCGGTACGGACGGGAAATGGAGCGTCGAGAAGATTTGGAAAAGGCTTCTCATGCGGCAAAAAATGCTCTTGAACTCGCCCGCCTGCGTTTTGATGAAGGTTATGATGACTTTCTTGATGTACTGGATGCACAGCGAACATTGCTGGATGCAGAAGACGACCGTGTCCAAAATGAGGTTCTGGTGACCACTTATGCTATCTCTGCCTATCGCGCCTTAGGTGGGATGTGGACAGAGGAAGAGCTGAGTGATGAGCGAGCAGAAACTGTCAATAGCTTGACGAATTAAAGATAGATAAACTCATGAAATTAAATGTGACCATATTAACGTTCGCCTTGTTGAATGTTGCGATTTTCGCACCGTTTGCCAATGCGCAAAACTCAAAACCGGCCAACGTCTTTGCTGAAACGGTTAACGTACGCGAGTTTGCCTCCAGAATTGAGGCGCTTGGAACTTTGGAACCGAATGAACAGGTTGAGCTGACGCTAAATGCCGCGGATAGGGTTCAGAGTTTATACTTTGATGATGGGGACCGCGTTAGAGAAGGGCAAACGCTCTTGTCACTTGCACAAAATGAGCAACGTGCGCTTGTCGAAGCCGAAGATGCCAGAGTATCTGAAGCCCAACAACAGCTTGACCGAGTTAATAGATTAATTGTCAGAAACGCTGTATCTCAATCAGAAGTGGATGAGGCGCAAAGAGATTTAAACAGTGCCAAAGCGCAATTGCGGGCTGTGCAATCACGGCAAAAAGACCGCGTACTTGTCGCCCCATTTGACGGTATATTGGGATTTCGGCGCGTAAGTGTTGGTTCCTATGTTCAGCCTGGTGATGTTGTTGCGAGGCTGATTGATGACGGGGAAATGAATTTGGAATTTTCAGTGCCATCAACTTTTCTTCGTTATCTAAAACCCGGAACGCCGGTAAATGCGACAACAGATGATTGGCCCGGGGAAGTTTTTGAAGGCGAAGTGGAGACAGTTGATAATGCTATTGACCCCGTTACTCGCACTGTAAAAGTTAGAGCCAAGTTGCCGAACCCAGAGCGTTTATTGTTAACTGGAATGTTCATGGAAGTGACTCTTACGGCTGATTCAAGGTCTGTTCCCGCTATTCCAGAGGAATCTGTACAACCTGTTGGTCCCCGAAATTTTGTTTATGTCATCGATACTAATGCGGGCGACCTTATTGCCACAAAAACTGAGGTTCAACTTGGCATTCATCAAGATGGTTTTGTAGAGGTACTATCGGGTATACAGGCCGGCCAAAAAATCGTGACTGAAGGCATTATCGGAATTCGTGACGGCGGCCTAGTCAAAATTCAACCCAAGTCCATTCTGTCTCCGAGCGGGTCTTCGCGTGGAGATCGAAATTTATCGACAGCTGCGGGTGAGAATTAAAAATGATCTTGTCAGATGTAGCGGTCAAACGCCCCGTTTTCGCTTCGGTCATTTCACTGATTCTCATTGTATTTGGCATTATCGCCTTTGACCGTTTGTCTCTGCGTGAGTACCCCGATATTGATTCCCCTATCGTCACCATTGACACCAATTATTCAGGTGCCTCGGCCTCTGTCGTGGAAACGCGTATCACCCAAATTATCGAAGACCGTATTGCTGGAATCGAGGGTATTCGGAATATTAATTCTTCATCATCAGATGGTCGTTCAAGCATCAGTATTGAGTTTGGCGTGGACAGAGATATCGATGCAGCAGCGAATGATATTCGCGACAGAATTTCTGGTGTTTTAGATAATTTACCCGAAGAAGCTGATCCGCCTGAGGTGGAAAAGGCTGACTCTAATGATGACGTCATTATTTGGCACAACCTCGCCAGTGAAAACCTGACGACTCCAGAACTTTCTGATTATGCTGAACGCTATTTAGTTGACCGATTTTCTGCTTTGGATGGTGTCGCGCGTGTACGCGTAGGAGGCGCTAAAAATTACGCTCTGCGGGTTTGGATTGACCGTAGAAAACTTGCAGCCCGTAATTTGACTGTAACCGATATTGAAAATGCGCTTCGATCTGAAAACATAGAGTCGCCAGCGGGAAGCCTAGAATCCAATCAGCGGACATATACGATGAGGATCGACCGGTCGTTTTATACACCAGATGATTTTGCATCTCTTGTCATTGCAGAAGGTGATGATGGTTATTTGGTGCGTCTCGGTGATGTGGCTCGAGTTGAACGCGGCACGACAGAAGATCGCAACCTATTTCGAGGAAATGGAGTCCCCATGGTTGGATTGGGTGTCGTTAAACAGTCCACTGCAAATACGGTTGATGTTGCGAAAGCCGCGAGAGACCTTGCGGATCAACTGAATGGGACATTGCCAGACGGCATTATTATTGCACGGAGTTATGACAGTTCGGTATTTATTTCCGCGTCTATTTCAGAAGTTTATCAGACGCTCTTTATCGCTGTTGGGCTGGTGACCCTTGTTATTTTCCTGTTTTTAGGGAGTCTGCGCGTTACGATCATCCCAGCCATAACAGTCCCTGTTTCAATTATAGCGACTTTTATAATTTTATTGGCACTCGGTCTTTCCATCAATCTGTTGACATTGTTAGCACTTGTATTGGCTATTGGCCTAGTGGTCGACGATGCTATCGTCGTGTTGGAAAATATTGTTCGGCGTATGGATGAATTGGGTGAAACGCCGCTCGTAGCCGCTTTTAACGGAACACGACAAGTGGGGTTTGCGGTTATTGCAACTACTATGGTTCTTGTCGCCGTATTTGTGCCAATCACATTTTTGCAGGGTGATATTGGTCGTTTGTTCAGAGAGTTTGCATTTACAATCTCGGCTGCGGTTGTTTTCTCTAGCCTTCTTGCTTTGACATTGACGCCTATGCTTGCTTCCAAACTGTTGAAGAACACTAAGGAGAAAGGCTTCTTTGCTAAAATTCCTGAGTTTATCGATAAGGGTTTCAGTGTCGTTCTTCGCGGATATAGCTGGGTTCTTGATCGCCTCATACGCCGGCCGATATTGGTTGGATTAATCCTCTTTGGCCTTATGGGTGTGACGTTTCAATTCACGCAAACCATAAAACAGGAATATGTTCCCGCTGAAGACCGTGGTGGATTTTTTGTTTCTATTCGCGGTCCTGAAGGTGCGTCATTCTCTTATATGGAGCGGTATCTTGATGAAATCGAGAGACGGTTACTGCCATTCACTGAGGCCGGTGAAATTCAGCGTCTACTCATCAGAGCCCCTGGTTTTGGTAGTAATTCATTTAACGCTGGGTTTGTTATCGTCGTTTTAGATGATTGGGCAAACCGTCGCCATGCGGATGAGATTATTGCTGACGTCAACAAACAATTATCAGATCTACCCGGCGTGAAAGCTTATGCCCGGATGCGTCAAGGTTTAGGCGGAGGTACGGGTAAGCCTATTCAATTCGTTTTAGGTGGCCCGTCTTATGAGACGCTTACAGAGTGGCGGGATATATTTGTCGCAGCTTTGGAGGAAAACAATCCAGGCCTTATTGATATAGATTGGGATTACAAAGAAACGCAGCCACAATTCAGGATCAAAGTTAACTATGACCGAGCGGCTGATTTGGGCGTACGCATCAATGACATAGGAAGTACCTTGGAAACCATGTTGGGGTCACGAAATGTCACAACTTATATTGATAAGGGGCAAGAATATGATGTGGTTCTGGAAGGTCTCCGTTCGGAACAAAATAGTCCGGGCGACGTCGATAATATCTATGTGAGATCTGACCGATCTGGCCAATTAGTGCCGCTATCCAACCTCGTTACAATTGATGCGACTGCCGATAGTGGCTCGTTAAATCGTTATAATCGCGTAAGGGCTATAACGATTGAGGTGGGGCTTGCTGAGGGGGCCTATATTGGACCCGTTTTGGATGAAATGGTAAAAACAGCCAGAGAGGTATTGCCCCAAGAGGCGACTATCGCATTCAAAGGTCAATCGTTGGACTATAAAGAGTCGGGGCAGTCCATGATTTTTGTTTTCGCTATTGGTATCGTTATCGTATTCCTTGTTTTGGCCGCGCAGTTTGAAAGCTACCGCCATCCAGTGATTATTATTCTTTGTGTACCTGCCACTGTCGCCGGCGGCCTGGTTGGGTTGTGGCTGACAGGCAACACGTTGAATATTTACACGCAAATTGCCCTGATTATGCTAATTGGTCTGGCCGCAAAAAATGGAATTCTGATTGTGGAATTTGCAAACCAATTGCGGGATGAAGGGCAAGAATTCTACGACGCTGTTAAGAATGCTGCAATGATCCGCTTTCGGCCAATTGTGATGACAAGCCTCACGACCGTAGCGGGTAGTCTGCCTCTTATCCTATCAAGTGGTGCTGGGGCGGAAACACGGGCGGCGATTGGGGTGGTTATACTTTATGGCGTTGTTGCTGCGGCCCTTATCACAGTATTATTTGTGCCGACCGCGTATGCGCTACTCGCAAAAGGTTCTGGTTCCCCATTAGATGTGACACGGCGATTGGAAAAAGAATCTAAGCCGCCAATGCAAACGCATCCAATCCCTGAGCCAGCTGAATAAGGCTTAAATAATTAAGACCTCTTCTCTTGTTATATGATTAGAGAAGAGGTCGGAAGATGATATAAACTGCGCGCGGTCTGTTTTTGATTTATAGTCAAAATAACCGCGCGCGTTTATTCTATTTAATTAAATTGAATAGATTTAGGTTTTACATCTTGTAGCTAAATGTAACCATCCAAGTGCGAGGACGTAATATCCCAAATGCGGCTATATCTTCAGCGGGTGCAAACCCTGTGAAATAGTTTTCCTCATCAGATAGATTTTGCCCTGATAGCTTCAGTGACCATGTCTCAGAGGCATCACTTAGTGCAACAATGCGTAATGGAAGTTCAGTTGGAACGTCGGCAAGATAAACTAATAAACCTAACACTAAAGACAACGCTCCATATTACTAAAGTGTATTTATATTTTCGTTGATCTGCGTGTTAAGTATCAAGGGATAAATTAATTCGCTTTAAAATAGCCCAAAAGGCACGTGTAAAAGGCTGATCTCCATGGATTTTATTGACTTAAAGGCACAGCAACTACGAATTAAGTCTGAGATTGATTTAGGAATAGAGAAAGTCCTGAGCCATGGTCGATATATTTTAGGGCCTGAGGTTCAAGAGCTTGAAGAAAAGCTCGCAGTGTTTTGTCAAACAAAACATGCTATCGCCTGTGCTAATGGCACGGACGCGTTAAGTTTAGCTTTAATGGCGTATGAAATTGGAGAAGGTGACGTTGTTTTTTGTCCATCTTTTACATTTTGTGCGACCGCAGAAAGTGTTGCCTTAACAGGTGCGACCCCCTTCTTTGTCGATATAGATAGAGAAACCTACAATCTATGTCCAAAGAGCTTACGGGCTGCTGTTGAAGAGGTCGTTCAGAAAGGCGATCTGACGGCCCGCGCAATTATAGCGGTCGATCTCTTCGGGCAATCTGCTGATTATGAAGGGATTTCTGCAATTGCGAACGAGTTTGGCTTGAAGCTGATTTCCGATTCTGCTCAGGGCTTTGGTACGACGTTGAACGGGTATCACCCTACGCACTGGGCGGATATTGCGACGACCAGTTTCTTTCCTGCCAAGCCGTTAGGTGCGTATGGGGATGGGGGGGCGCTTTTCACCAATGATGAAACGCTTACAGATCTCCTTCGATCACTTCATGTGCATGGAAAGGGCCGTAGTAATTACGATAATGTGCGTATCGGCCTAAATTCACGTTTAGATTCATTACAGGCGGCCATTCTACTGCCTAAACTAGCTATATTCTCTGATGAAATAAGCAAAAGAAACGACGTTGCAGACCGTTATACCGTAGGATTGAAAGAACACGTAAGCCGCGTGCCGACTGTAAAGCAGGGTGTTGTTTCAACTTGGGCACAGTATACAATTGAAGTTGAAAAACCTGATGCTCTTTCAGACAATTTGAAGGCTTCGGGCATACCGTCTGCGCGATATTACCCTACGCCCATACATATGCAGACTGCCTATAGACATTATCCTGTGGCCTCAGCAGGCCTTCCCGCGACAGAGGACTGTATAGGCAAAGTGATAAGTTTGCCGATGCACCCTTATTTAGATGAAGACTCCCAAGATAAAGTCATCGAAAGTGTTAAGGCAGCGATAAAGGCCTAGAGGTTAAGTTTGATAAGTGGTGAGTGAAGTTCATCGCATATTGAGATGGATATAGGCCTTCGCTTTCTAAGGTAAGTTCGATATAGGAAAGCATGAATAATTTTTTCCAAAACCAAGGTGAAGCGCAGATCCATTATGGTGATGCGGATTTTACGATTATGAAAACCGGGGCCTATGTCACCTGCGCGGTAACAGGGCAGAAAATTCCGCTTGATCGACTTCGCTATTGGAGTTCAGATCGACAAGAGGCTTATAAAGATGCTGCGGCCAGCCTAGAGGCGTTTAAAGGCGATTACGTTTGATGCGCGTATGGGCTTTAGGCGTTGCTTTGCTTGCTTTCCCTTTGGTAGCCTGCGCCGAGTCTGTGGAGAGCCAAACCGTAAAGCAGACTGATACAGCTAGGCTTCAAGAAGCAGCGCCATCTCATAACCACGTAGCAGCCCATGAAACACTTTTAGAGGCTGAAAAGCACCAAGAGACTAACTCTGCCACTACAATACCAAAAATGGGGCCTGTTCCAATTACGTGTTACGGTATTGCAGAGCAAGGTGGCTTAGTGGTTTGCCGTACAGAACCAAACGCCCAAGTGAAAATTGCTCGAGCCGAAGATGATTTCTATTTCGAGACGTCGGATGAAAATGGTATTTTATTCGTTGGATTTGATCGAGATGAAGCGACGAATTTCATTGAACACGCTGGTAATCGTGTGACGTTTGAACTTAAGCCTAGAGACTATGATACCTCACGAATTGATGGCCTGCCAAAGAACATGGTCAATGAATATACGCCTGAAGAATTAAAACGTATTCGAGCGGCTTCAGCAAAAAAGAAAATAGGGTTTGCGTCTCGGGTTCAGCCGGTGGGCTTCAAAGATGGATTTATCTACCCTATTCAAGAAGATTATATAAAAACTACGAATTTCGGAGCGCAGCGTATTCTAAATGGCGTACCGAAAAAGCCACATTACGGCGTGGACCTTGCGGCGCCGAAAGGCACGCCCATAGTGGCGCCTGCCGATGGTATTGTCAGCCTTGCCAGCGAAGATATGTATTTTGAAGGCGCTCTAATATTAATTGATCACGGGCAGGGACTTATTAGTTATTATCTTCACATGGATGACGTGATGGTTGAGGATGGGCAAGCCGTAAAACAGGGCGAACAGATTGCGACAGTTGGGTCAAAAGGCCGCTCAACTGGACCGCATTTATGCTGGCGTTTAAAATGGCGTAACCGTAATCTTGACCCTGAATTACTAACGCAATGGTCGCAAGACTGATCGCCATAGGATGTATTGAAAGCTAGCCATGACGCCCAAACCTGATGACTGCAAGACGATGTCGGATGTTCGCCAAGGGGTGGATATGCTTGACCGAGAACTGGTGCGTCTTTTGGTGATACGTCAGGGCTATATGCACGCAGCGGCCCGTATTAAACAGAGCCGAGATTCTGTCTATGATGAAGACCGCATTGAAGATGTCGTGGCAAAGGTTTTGGTTGAGGCCAATGCACTGGGCCTTTCACAGGAAATTGCAGAGCCAGTCTGGCGTAAATTAATTGAACGCTGTATCGCGCATGAATTTGATGTTTGGGATACAACCAAGGGCAAAAAAACGGCTTAGTTTTTATGAGCTTTATAGAGGGTTTTGGGCCAACGACGATGGACCCAAAACCATTGCTCTGGCTTTTCGCGAATTCGCGCCTCAATAAATTGCGTAATCTTTAACACCCCATTGAAAACGTCATTTTCTCTATCTCCTGTAGTTTCAAGGGGAATTGGATCATAAAAAGTGACGGTGAATTTGGCACCATTGCGCGTGATAGCCATGGGAAGAAGCGGCCGTCCCGTCTTTAAGGCAAGGCGAGTTGCCCCTTGAGCTGTCATGGCATTCTCGCCAAAAAAAGGAATTGAATAACCTGTGTTGAATTTTTGATCGTTTAAAATCGCAATGCTCTCACCGTTATTCAAAGCTTCGAATAGCTCGCGACCACCTTTATGGCCTGACTTTTGAACGAGAAATTGTGTGCCATAGGCTTCTCTTTTCTTCCGGACACGCGCATCAATATAAGGGTTATTGATTTTACGATAGGTAATACGGACGGGCGAATTGGATTGGGTGAGTACCGTTGCCATAACTTCCCAATTGGCAAAATGCCCTGTGATAATGATGGCTGGATTATGTTGCTTAAAAATCTCTAAGCCGACAATTTCGACACGTTTCCCACTAAAGGCTTTAATGCGGTGTAAGAGAGGGAATTCAGCAAATGTACGCCCAATATTATCCCATTGAGCGTCCAATAGTTTGTGAATTTGTGCCTCTGATGCTTCAGGGAAGGCTATTTTGAGGCCCGTCTCAGCAATTTTATGTTTAGAGGTGAAAGGGCCTATCTTCCTCAAGAGGAAGCCACCCAGCGTGGATATCCAAGCAAAAGGAAATAGGTTAAGAATGAAATTCACCACATCATAGGCAAGAGCCTCTACTCTCCATGATATTCTTCTGGATAAGGGTGGAGAATTATCAGGCACGGTTATTTTGAAGCGTTGATAATGGGGTGTAAAAAGCGGCGCAAAGTTAACTCATCCTCAAATACAACTTTGACAGGCCAAGCATGAATACCTTTTTTATAACCCTGCGGCAGTCTGACATGATCTTTTTCTGTAGTGATCAATGAGGCGTCATATTCACTTGCGAGGAGGAAGAGGCTTTCGATTTCTTCGTCATTATATTTGTGATGATCTGCAAATGGCACTTCTTCGACGATATCTCCCCCATGACGGCGAAGTGTATCGAAAAACTTGTTAGGGCGCCCAATCCCAGCAAAAGCATATAGTTTGCCTTTTGGCGGCTGCCCTTGCGGTGCAAGATAAGCGGGAATTACGACTTGCCCTTTAATCTGTTCAGCTAAATGAGCGTCTATTTCATAATCTGCAGATGGTTTCATTAATATAATCGCATCAGCGCGGGATAGCGCTTCGGCCAAGGGTTCACGAAGAGGTCCTGCGGGGAAAACGCATCCGTTTCCAAACCCCACCTCTGCATCAACGACCAGTAGAGAGAGCGTTTTAGTTAGCTGTGGGTTCTGGTGGCCATCATCCATAACGATTATCTGAGCGCCATGAGATCTTGCCGCTCGAGCGCCATCATCCTTACCTTCTGCCACCCATACCGGCCCGTGACGGGCTAGGAGTAAGGGCTCATCACCAACATCTTTGGCAGTGTGACGCTCATGTACGGGAATTGGGCCTTTCTCTTGGCCACCATATCCCCGCGTAAGGCCAACGGCATTGAGCTGCATTCGGCGTAAGCTTTGTAGAAGGTAAATAACGACAGGCGTTTTTCCTGTACCGCCCATTGTTGCGTTTCCAACGCAAATAACAGGGATGCCGGCGTCATAGCTTTGTGTGGTTTTAAATCGCCGCTTCACCGCTCTGGCGTAAAGCCAAGCGAAAGGCGATAATAACGTCCTTATCATTGGGGCAGCGTCACGCCCTTGACGATGGTTCCAAAATTCAGGCGGTCTCAAAATTTTGAGCCTTTGGATTTATCTAATAAGGCCTCTAAGGCCTTTAGGGTTATTTGCAAAGTGCCGCCGTTTTCGGAAATAATATTTGCCGAGTTTTTGCGCATCGCGTCGAGGGTTGTTGGGTCAGAAAGCATGTCGCCTACTATTTGGGCAAGGCTATCGTGGTCTTCAATAGTTTTAATGCCATTATTTTCTAAATATGGCGCATAGATTTCTGCAAAGCTTGCAATATGGGGGCCTGTAAAGGTTGGTATATTCAGGCGAACAGGTTCCAAAGGATTATGCCCTAATAAGGACGGGGCGAGCGATCCGCCAATTACAGTCAAATCGGCTAAGCTATAAGCAAGCCCCATTTCTCCAAACGTATCAAAAAGATAAATATCTGTTTCCGGCTTTGGTATTTGGTTTTTAGAGCGGCGTGCGAATTTTAAATTGGGATGATCTGCAATAAACATGCGTGAGCCTGCATCACTGGGGTGTCGTGGCACCATAACAAGGCATGACTGATGCTTTAGTGTTTTTTGCGCCGCAATAATTCTATCCATTTCCTCGCCGTGAATACTGGCGGCTGTCCAAATTTTGCGATTACCGATAGCCGATAGAAGCGCTGACCTTTCCTCAATGTCGAATGAAAGCGGAGGGGCATCATATTTCAGATTGCCAATACTCGATATGTCTCTGCCTAATAATTCACTCAACCAATGTGCTGTGGGCGTGTCGGAGGGTAATATAGTGTCAAACTGTTCAAAAATGGATTGCGCGAATTTATGGCGCTTATTCCAACCCATCATAGATTTTGGATTTAGCCGTGCATTAATTAATGCCATGGGGATTTTGCGTTTGGAGGTTTCAAAAATCAAATTTGGCCAGATTTCGGATTCCATCCAAATGGCCATGTCGGGCTTCCAATGGTTTAAAAACCGCGTCACATATTGCGGTGCATCTAATGGAATATATTGATGAACGGCTCTGTCTGGCAGGGTTTTGACCATGAGGTCTGCAGACGTTTTCGTGCCGCTCGTGACTAAAACAGAATAATCGGGATGGCTCTCTAATATTTCGGAAATTAAGGGTAGAAATGTTTTCGTCTCACCTACCGAGGCTCCATGCATCCAGATTAATCGACCTTCATTCGGCCTTGTCAGAGATGATCGACCGTAGCGTTCTTTTATGCGCTCTTTATCTTCTTTCTCATCTTTGACCCGTTTTCGTAGCCATAGAGGAGCGATAATAGATAATAATCGCATCGTTAAGGCATAGCGTTTTTTCATTGAGCATCTACTGGGTTGTGTCCCATTTCTATATCAGCTTGGCGGAGGAGTGTATTCATTTCATCCTCGATTTCCTGTCTGATTCTGTCCATGCCTTTAAAATCATCACTTTGCTTTATATAGACGGGGCTTCCCCATATAATTTTTCCGCGGCCAAAGGGCAGGGGTAATACAAATTTGTCCCAGCTATTAAACTGTTTTCGACGCGAGACAGAGAATATACAGGGTAATATGGGCGCACCCGTTAGTTTAGCGAGACGCAACGGACCTTCCCCTAATCGTTGCCTTGGCCCCCTCGGACCATCGGGCGTAATCACAACGCAGCCATCATTGCGAATCGCGTCTATAATAGCAGAGCCTGCTTGTGCGCCGCCTTTGGCTTTGTCACTTCCGATTTTCTGGGCTGATCCTCTAATGGTTTTCAGGCCGAGAAATTGTGTTGTTTTTGCGACGATGGCCCCATCTCTTGAACGGGAAATGAGAACATAAGGCAGCGCATATTGTTTCTTCCACGCAGAATTTAACATCATGAAGCGGGAATGCCAGGTAAGAGCGATGAGGCCTTTTTGTCCGTTTATAACGGGTTGTGCTCTATCAAAATTTTGCACCTCCCATCGCGTTGAATATTTGATAAGCACCATATAAGCGGCAATAAGCCAGCCTATAAAGGCTGTCATGAAGGCGGAACGCAGCAAGCGTTTGAACATGTGCAATCCTCCTGTTAGACAGCAAAAAACTCTCTCTCGCTTAGGTCATATGTCTTTAAATCTCAATCATATAGCGGACAGAAGACGTGCGAATCGTGAAGCTCTATGGGGGGACCACGGTTTCCTTAGACTCTGGCTCCATAATCAACATGATTTAGGGGGGGGTATGTACCGCGCTGTACAGCCAAGTGCCAATCGAATTGAAGCGCTAGCTGAGATGGGGATAAAGACGATTATCAATCTGAGAGGGGAGAGCCCTATGGGGTTTTACCTCTTGGAGCGTGAAGCCTGTGAGAAACATGGTATTCATTTGGTGAACTACCGTATGTATAGCCGCGATATACATAGCGTTGTGCGGTTAAAGGGCGTTAGAGATTTGTTTCAGCGCATTAAATATCCAGCTTTAATGCATTGTAAATCCGGTGCGGACAGAGCGGGCATCATGAGCGTTCTGTATCGTCACTTTGTTATGGGCGATTCGATTGAACAGGCTTTATCTCAGCTCTCTTTTAAATACGGCCATATAAAATACGGTAAGACGGGTGTCTTGGATTTCTTTTTTGAAAGCTACTTAGGCCATAATAGGGCAGATCCAATTGATTTCATGGAATGGGCCGAAACCTACTATGATCCAGTTCTGTTAAAGGCCAACTTTAGATCAGGCGCTATAGGTAATATTTTAACCGATAAAATTCTTAGAAGAGAATGATAGCCGTAGCCATTGAAGGGGATTGAAGGCGGCTGTCTTAGTGAAGTCTATTCCACCCTAAACACTTCAACATGATAGCCCATAGCTTCAAAGGCTAAGTCAATATTATCATTGTAAAATACGGGTTTATTAATCCTTAGAACGAAGCTTGGGGGAGTGGGGACCTATTCAACTCAGTGATAGACCGTGACATGAGTAGCCTGATAGCCTTGTACCCGTAATCTATGGAGCTGTGCATCATATATTATACGGCAAATATTATACGGCTAACCCTTCCGCTATTCACAATAGGCTTATACAAAAATTGATTTTCAAAATATCAGGCATAAAAAAAGCCCCGACCAAGGTCGAGGCTTTTAAAATAATTTTTTAGAATATTATGGGCTTGATGGATCGTCGTCAGACAAAGCAACAGCAGCAACAGCAATTGCGCCAGCACCAGCTAGTAGGATAGCAGGTGAGAATGAAGCAATCGCACCAGCTTCAGCACCAAGAACAGGCGCACCGTTTACTGAGAAGTTCAATCCAGCGCCACATGGGCCGCTTTCAAGAGCAACAACAGCTGAAGTTTGGCTTTCAACTGAGCTTGTGCAGCCAGCGAAGTTTACAGCAGCATTTGCACCGTTAGTAGCAGTGATACGGTCGCCCGGTAGTACTGCACTGTTCATTTGAGCTTTAAGAAGCTCACCATTGCGCTCGATTAGAACATCACCGTTTAGTGATGAAATAAAGCCTACGCTATCGTTAGCTACGGCAGTTGTCGCTGATAGCGCCAATGCGCCAAGCGCCGTTAAAGTAAGTTGTTTAAAGTTTAACATGAATATCTTCCGTTTAAGAGTTCTTCTATCATATGACACGCCCCGGTTTAGTTTTCAAGTGTTATTTTTCAAAAATAGGCATGAAAAAAATCGTTAAAAATCAATCGGCTGTGAGTCGTTCCCGTTATTTTTAGTGAATATTAAAGCCTTGTAAAAAAATCGTAAGAAATTAAGGTTTTTTATACTTTAACTTTATTACCCAAATGCAAAGACAAAGCGATTCCATTGCTGTGTCTACACAATTCTTAATAGTAGTTAGAAAAAAAGTCTACCTACCGATGTAAAAATGAAGCTCTTTGTTACTTCACCATGTCTGTTTTGAACAAGATTCCGGCCGTTCTTAGCAAAATCTTGAAGTCTAAGAACAAACAAACGCGCGTTGCGTAAAAAGCATCATAACGCGTTTTGTTTTTTACAGTAATAAAGCTGCGCCCATTTACTTGCGCCAGACCTGTTATGCCGGGTTTAACGTCATAGATTACGGCGTTTTGAAGCCTTAGCGCCTCTGCCTGATCATTAACAATCAGAGGACGGGGCCCAACAAGGCTCATTTTACCCGTTAACACTGACCATAACTGTGGAAGTTCATCCAAACTTACCTTGCGTAGAAAACGCCCGATAGGTGTGAAGCGAATATCTGATTCTGTGGCAAGCTCTCTGGAGACTTCTTTTGAACAGACTGTCATTGTCCGGAGTTTTGGCATGGAAAAAGTGGTTCCATTCAGACCTCGGCGGTTCGACCAATACAGAGCCGGGCCTTTTGAGGTAAGCTTAACAGCAAGCGCTGAGAGTAACAGGATAGGGGAAAGTAGTAAAAGTAATGAGGCTGAGACTACGATATCCATAAGGCGCTTGAGTAAGGCATAGTGACGCCTAACGTAGTTATTTATAGTCATAATTTTTGACATTATTATCGCCCCAACGATTCTACTGAAAAGCAGTTATTCCGTTCGTATACGTCGTTATTCTATTGCAGATAAAAACTGCGCCCGCGTAAATAAACCATATCCCTGTTGTTTAATCAAGGCTTAATAAAATAAGAAATATGAAAGTTTCTTGAACGGCATTGAGTGACAAGCTTGTAAAATACGTTTGTCATTCAATAATTTAGAAGAAATCGCCTGAGCCATGAAAAGCAAGAATTAGAGTCGCTTTAACGACGAATGACGTCTTTATTCAACCGTCACAGATTTTGCCAAATTGCGCGGCTGATCAACATCAGTGCCAAGATGGACCGCCGTATGGTAGGCCATAAGCTGAATGGCAATGGTCACGATTAAGGGGGACACAAAAGATTCGCATTCAGGCAGAATAATGACTTCCTCAGCCATCTCACTGGCGATTTTCGCGCCGGCTTTGTCAGTAATCAAATAGACTTTAGCGCCACGTGCAGAAACTTCTCTGAGGTTTGATACAGTCTTGTCAAAAAGAGGGTCTTGTGCGGCCAAAACAATCACCGGCGTTCCTGGCTCTATCAATGCAATAGGGCCGTGTTTTAATTCACCGGCCGCATAACCTTCAGCATGTATATAGGAAATTTCTTTCAGCTTTAAGGCGGCTTCAAGAGCGATTGGGAAATTCATATCTCTTCCCAAATAAAATACCGACTTAGCACTTGATAAACCTAAGCACAGTTTCTCAATCTGAGCATCCAGACGCAGCGTTTCGCTAACTGTGTCGGGCAACTCTGTGAGTGCTTTGGTAAAGCGCATTATAGTTTCTTTATCTTTGAAACTTGTATGTTCGCTCATAGCCAGGGCGAAGCAAGCTAGAGCAGCAAGTTGTGATGTGAAGGCTTTTGTTGAGGCAACCCCAATTTCAGGACCTGCATTGATAGGTAAGAATATATCTGCCTCTCTGGCCATAGTCGATGTGGTTACATTGACCAAAGCGAGAGTTCCGACATTGTGAGCCTTAGCATAACGTAGCGCCGCTAAGGTGTCGGCCGTTTCGCCAGATTGAGAGATGGCGACAAAAAGACAATCTTTATCTAATATGGGTTGGCGATACCGAAACTCTGAGGCGATATCAATTTCAACTGGAATGCCGGCGACTTGCTCAAACCAATACTTAGCAACAGCTCCAGCGTAGTAAGCGGTTCCGCAGGCCACAATAAAAAGACGCTTATATTTAGAAAAGTCTATATCCTCGAAGCCATTAGCTGGCTTCCCGAACTCATCCATAAAGGTGGCTAGAGTTTGCCCAATGGTAATGGGCTGTTCGAAAATTTCCTTCAGCATGAAATGCCGATAGTTACCCTTAGTGGCTTGGATGATATTATTTTCTAAATAGACTATGGGGCGCTCAACCTTTTTGTCATTTTCATCAAAAATAACATAGCTATCAGGTGTAAGAATGGCCCAGTCACCTTCTTCCAAATAAACTAATTTTTTGCTGAGCTGTTCGAGCGCAATTGCATCAGAGCCAATAAACATCTCGCCTTCGCCAATACCAATAGCTAAGGGCGAGCCCGCGCGAGCGCAGAACAAGTGATCAGAATGTCCATCAATAATCAATCCGAGGGCATAGGCCCCGCGAAGCTGTTTAAGAGATTGACTGAATGCCTGTGTGGGCTCCAAACCTTGTTCTAAATAGCCGTTCATTAAATGCGCGACGATTTCTGTATCAGTTTCGGATTCAATTTTTGGATTGTGTTCTAAGCTATCGCGAAGCTCTGCATAGTTTTCAATAATACCATTGTGAACAATGCTAACACGCCCTGCAATATGAGGGTGGGCATTAATTTCACTTGGTATCCCATGAGTCGCCCAACGCGTATGAGCAATCCCTGTTTGTCCCTCGACCATATTGCTTTCAAGCGCTTTTTCGAGCTTTGCAATTTTACCTTCTGCGCGAACACGTTTTAGCTCGCCCGTATCTAATAAAGCGACGCCAGAGCTATCATACCCTCTATATTCCAAGCGTTTAAGGCCGTCTATCAATCGAGACGTGACTTGGGTTTTCCCCACAATTCCTAAAATTCCACACATAATATAATACACTCACATGAAACGCGCCAACTGACACGTAAGCTACTTAATTAAATTTGATAATCGCCCTGCACGCCCTATGCCATGTCAACCATGATTTGCAAGGACAAGATATGATATTTTTCTCACAATTGGTTTCGCCAGATTGAAATGATGGCTAAACGAATTGTGTGACCAAATTAAGTCATTACTGGCTCATGCGTTTTATGAGGTCACGGGCCTCTGCACCGATTTCATCATGAGATTGGGCAAAGGCTAGAACGGCCTCTAAATATCCGATTTTACTGCCACAATCGTAATCTTGACCTTCATAGACAAAGGCATGAAAGTTCTGGTCATTCATTAACCGAGCCATAGCATCCGTCAGCTGTATTTCTCCGCCTGCGCCCGCTTCTTGATCTTTTAGCAACGTCATCAATTCAGGTTGCAGGATGTAACGACCTGTAATTTTCAAGTTAGAGGGGGCATTTTCTCGTGCAGGTTTTTCTACCATGCCGTCCATAGAGATAAGAGACTTGGATTTATAATCTTCACCGGCCTTTGGCTGAATTACGCCATAACTAGACACCCGGTCTTCAGGAACGGCATCAACGGCAATAATGTTTCCGCCAACTTTGTTATAGGCGTCCATCATTTGAGCAAGGCAACTTTTCTGAGATTGAATTAAAACGTCGGGAAGTAATACGGCAAACGGCTCATCCCCAACAATGTCTCTAGCGCACCATACGGCATGACCCAAACCTTTGGCGTCTTGTTGCCGTACAAAACTCATCGAACCTTCACGCGGTTGTTTTGCCTTTAAGTGGCTATAAATTTCCGTTTTGCCTTTATTCTGCAAAGCGTCTTCTAGCTCATACGCGCTATCAAAATAATCTTCGATGGCATTTTTATTACGGCCCGTGACAAAAACAAAATGCTCAATGCCCGCGTCTAAGGCTTCATCAACAACATATTGAAGAGCAGGACGATCAACAATCGGCAGCATTTCTTTTGGAATTGTTTTTGTGGCTGGAAGAACACGCGTTCCAAATCCAGCGACAGGCAAAACAGCAATGCGAACGGGTTTCATAAGACTTTCCTTTTATACAGGCCGTCCAATGTTTGAATAGGTAAAGCCGTGAGCCTTCATAGTCTCAGGTCTATAAATATTACGTAAATCAACAAGAATTGGGGCGCTTAGTAAGGCTTTGACCCGTGTCATATTTAGCGCTCGGAACTCATCCCATTCGGTAATAATCACCACTGCATCGGCCCCTTCCAAACAAGTATATGCATTATCCAAATACTCGATATCGGGCAGTAGAGGTTTAGCCTCTTTCATAGATTCGGGGTCATAAGCACGAATTTTTGCACCAGCTTCGATGAGGCGGGGGATAATGGTTAGAGATGGTGCATCACGCATATCATCAGTGTTGGGTTTAAATGCGAGCCCTAATATGGCTATGGTTTTACCACTGACATCACCGCCGCCATGATGCGCCGTGATAGTGCGCATTATCTTGTCGGCCATATTGGATTTGCGCTGATTATTCGCGTCAATAACGGCCTGAACAATAGTGACGGGCGAGTTATGCTCATTCGCTGTGCGCGTTAAAGCCAGCGTGTCTTTTGGGAAACAAGACCCCCCATATCCTGGGCCCGCATGAAGGAATTTAGAACCAATACGCTTATCAAGGCCAATACCGCGTGCAACTTCTTGGACGTTAGCGCCAACCGCTTCGCACAGGTCAGCCATTTCATTAATGAAGGTGATCTTGGTCGCAAGAAAGGCGTTTCCTGCATATTTAATCAGCTCAGATGTGCGCCGCGTCGTGAATAGAATTGGCGTTTCATTGATAAAGAGGGGGCGATATATCGCGCGCATTACAGCGCGAGCTTTTTCGTTCTCCGTTCCGACAACAACGCGGTCAGGCCGTTTAAAGTCAGTAATCGCCGAACCTTCGCGTAAAAATTCAGGGTTTGATACAACTGCAAATCTGGACGGATCGACATGTTTTGCAATGATAGCTTCAACTTCATCGCCTGTGCCGACGGGTACTGTTGATTTGGTTACGACAACGGTGAAAGGCGCATCGCTTGCTGCAATGTTTTGAGCAATTTCTTCAGTTGCAGCGTAAACATAGCTCAAGTCAGCATAACCATCGCCGCGGCGAGAGGGCGTTCCGACGCCGATAAAGACCGCATCGGCATTTTTCATCGCTTCTGATAAATCAGACGTGAAAGAAAGGCGTTTTGACTTTACGTTCTTCGAGACTAAGACATCTAGCCCTGGCTCGAAAATTGGAATGCCGCCTGCATCCAACATTTCGATTTTCTTTTCATCTTTGTCGACGCAAACTACATCGTGACCAAAGTCAGAAAAACATACACCCGATACGAGCCCTACATAGCCCGTGCCAACCATTACAACACGCATAGATATTCCTTAATGTCACGTCTCGTTCGTGTGGCGTGTATAGGGAATATGAGTCGTAACGCCTAGGTTCAAATTACGACAAATATGTTACGGTTTGATGGCTGTATTGTGCAAATCAAAGGGGAGCTTAGCGAGTGGCTAAGATGGCCGCAGTATTTAATAGCGGGACAGTCCTTAGGAATTCGCGGAAGGCAACACGTGAGAAACTATCACGTATGTAAACGACGTCATTTGGTATAATGACAGGGTCTGCCGTCCCTAGCTTCCGAACATTTTCAAAGTTGACGCTCTGTACCAGGCGTTCGCCATTTACGTCTCTTATGATGAAAACTTCCTTCAGATTGGCATCATTTGTAACGCCTTCAGCCAAGGCAATGGCTTCCGTCAAGCGAATGACATTGTTGAGTTCAAAAACACCAGGCTTTTCAACGGCGCCGTCGACAACGATTTTTCCAAGGTCACGGGCTTCAATTTTAACGGAAATGCTTGGGTTGCGTAAATATTGGCTGCCATATCTTTCAACTAAGGCTTCTTGCACCTCTAAGGTACTTAGTCCCGCGACTTTAACGGTTCCAATAAGCGGAAATACAATATTGCCGGCGCGGTCAACGACATAGTCCGTTGAAAGTGTTTCCACATTGTAAACTGACACAATAGCCGTATCGCCAACCTTGAAAGTATCGTTTCTTGACTGAGCAATAACCTGATCAAGGGAGACTTCAGGGAATTCCGTAACAAACATATCAGAGACGGGGTTACCATTGGCGTCTAGCTGCCCCTCTAAGGACTGACTGTTAACGGTTGAGCAGGCAGTAAGAAGAGTGAAGGAGAATAAAACGCAAACTATGCTTTTAAGATTCAGGCTGTTTACCCGGGCCAATAGCTTTGATTCAAGCCATGAAACCGACTGAGACATTTGCGTGATGAATGCGGGTTTAGTCACTGTAAAAATCCTCATTTATCAAAACCCTGCGAAAAGGCTTTTCTAAAAGCTAAAGTTCCATGCCCCGTATCAGTGGGGACGTTAAAAATCCACTCTTTATAACACGACAGTGATTTAGCAAGCGCATCATTCCTTATATATGTTCAGTTAAACAAAGGATGAATAAATTCCACTACGCCGATTTAATTAAGAACCTATTTACCCTATGTTTTTGTTGAAATAAGCCCTCAACCCTGCATTTTTGATAGCATTTGCGGCGAAATTAAGGCGTCATGAGTGACGCTAAGTTTTATTGGCATATGGAGAGCCGCGAGGGGTAAACTTCAGAGGAGTGAAATACCTCTCCCTATTTGAAGGTGATGCTGAGGGTCTTGCGTCAGTTTCTTTGGTGAAGAGCCTTTTCTTAGAGTTGTTTTAGCAAAGCGATGGCGTGAACGCAGCCTATCAAGAAGCCTTGAATTGTGAAATTTTTGTATTAATAGCTCCTTGAAGATTGATGGGGCGATATCAATGCATTACCTTGGGCGCGTTGCGATTACACTGCGACGAAATTCAAGTGAATATATCTGCCTTAAAAAGCAAATTTGCATGAAACGGTGTGGCCGTTTTCAGAATGTAAGAGTCGATTATGGCAGAGTTTGAAACGCGCGTTGATGATTTTATCACATTCATTCGCAGCCTGTATGGGGAAGACTTCATTCCACTTCATCGTCCCGTTTTTGCTGGGAATGAGCGTCAATATCTTGTCGATGTGATTGACAGTAATTTCGTTTCATCGGTTGGCCAAGGCGTCATTGATTTTGAGAATATGATTGCGGATTACACAGGGGCTAAATACGCAGTCGCGACCGTAAATGGCACAGCCGCATTGCACGCGGCGTTAGTGCTATCTGGCGTAAAACAAGGTGACGAAGTTTTATCGCAACCACTCACATTTATTGCGACGTGTAATGCAATTTCTTATTGTAAGGCTCAACCCGTATTCATTGATGTTGATAAAGATACGATGGGCATGAGCCCAACGGCGCTTAAAAATTGGCTTGAAGCGAATACTCGCCAAGAGGGCGGGGTTTGCATCAATAAAGACACCAAAGCCGTTATCCGGGCCTGCGTGCCCATGCACACATTTGGTTTGCCGCTAAGAATTAAAGAAATCGCTGATATCTGTTCAGAGCATAACATCGCTCTTATCGAAGACGCCGCAGAAAGCTTGGGCAGTTTTGTCGGGGGAACCCATACTGGTAATTTCGGACAATTTGCGACTCTTTCTTTCAATGGTAATAAAGTCATCACGACGGGCGGCGGTGGTATGATTATCACCAATGACGAAGAGTTAGCGCGCCAAGCCAAACATATAACAACAACCGCCAAAGTCCCGCATCCTTATGAATTTGTGCATGACAGAATAGGGTTTAACTATCGCATGCCAAATTTGAATGCGATTCTTGGGGTCGCGCAAATGGAGATGCTACCTGCTATGCAGGCCATAAAGGCTGAAATCACCGCAAATTATGTTACATATTGCGAAGAAAATAAGTGGTCTCTTGTAAAGCCTATTGATGGGATGAAAGCGAATAATTGGTTGAATGCTATTTGCCTTGAGACGCCTAAGGAACGAGAAATCTTCATCAAACAGACCAATGCGGCCGGCGTTATGACACGTCCAATTTGGCGGCTGATGAACGAGCTTGAAATGTTTAAATCGTGCCAGACAGATGGCGTTAAAACAGCCAAATGGCTAGAAGAGCGGATTGTGAATATATCATCTTCCGTCCCAGATAACCGTATTGCGGAGCTATCCTCATGAACGTCTTAAGTATTATCGACCGTCAAGACTTATTGTTTAAGAATGACATTAGTCGCCATGAGGAAGAGCTCTCTGCCCGAGTCGCAGAATCACGTTTTCTTGTTATTGGCGGTGCGGGTACCATTGGGCAGGCTGTGACGCGCGAGATTTTTAAACGCAAACCAAAAGCACTTCATGCGGTTGATATTTCCGAGAACAATTTGGTGGAATTGGTTCGCGATATCCGATCAACTTTGGGGTATATTGACGGTGACTTTAGAACATTTGCTTTGGATTGCGGTTCACGTGAATTTGCTGCTCTTCTCGCAATGGAAGAAGGGTATGATTACGTTCTAAACCTATCGGCTTTGAAGCATGTTAGATCTGAAAAGGACCCATTCACATTAATGCGAATGATCGAAGTGAACATCCTGAATACGATTTCGACCTTGGCCCAAGCTAAGGCGGGCGGCGCAAAGAAGTATTTCTGTGTTTCCACGGATAAAGCCGCCAACCCCGTTAACATGATGGGCGCGAGCAAACGCATTATGGAAATGTTTTTGATGCGCGAAAGCTCAACCCTTGATATTTCTACGGCGCGTTTCGCGAATGTGGCATTCTCAGATGGCTCGCTATTACATGGTTTTAATCAGCGTTTTGCGAAACAACAGCCTATCTCTGCGCCCAATGATGTTCGACGTTACTTTGTCGTACCACAAGAGGCAGGAGAGCTTTGCCTCGCATCATGTATTCTTGGCGAAAACCGCGATATATTCTTTCCGAAAATGAGCGAAGCTTTACAACTTACAAAATTTTCGGACATTGCCGTGAATTACTTAGAGGCTCTTGGTTTCACGCCCTATGCGTGTTCTTCCGAAGATGAAGCGCGTGACCGCGCTTCTGAATTAATTGGTCAAAAAAAATGGCCTGTATATTTCTTCTCATCGGACACGACGGGTGAAAAGAGCTATGAAGAATTCTTTACGAGTGCGGAGACGCTCGATATGGAGCGCTTTGAAAATCTCGGCATAATTAAATCCCAGCTTGATTTTGATAGTCAGCAATTGGATGGTTTCTTGAAAGAGATTGCTTCTATTCGTGAATCACAAACATGGGAAAAGAAGCCCATTGTTGATTTGTTTAACGCGATGATACCCAATTTCGATCATATGGAAACGGGCCGATATTTAGATGGAAGAATGTAATGTTAAAACGCGCGTTCGATATCACTTCAAGTGGTCTAGCCCTTATAATTTTGGCGCCCATATTATTACTCACCATGCTGGTTCTTCGGTTAACGGGTGAGGGCGAGATTTTCTTTTTGCAAGAGAGAATGGGGTATAAAAATAAACCCTTTAATATTACAAAATTTGCGACAATGGTAAAAAGTGCGGCTTTCATGAAGGCGGGCGATTACACAACTAAGGGTGACCCACGAATTCTTCCTGTTGGTAAGTTTTTACGTAAGACAAAAATTAATGAAATTATTCAGCTCTGGGATGTCTTTCGCGGAAAAATGAGTCTCGTTGGACCTCGCCCGCAAATGTTACGTGTGCATAATTTATATCCAGATGAGTATAATGTTGTTTTTGAGAAGGTTCGCCCAGGTATTACAGGTGTAGGGTCTATCGTCTTCCGTGACGAGGAAATGGTTCTAACGCAGGCTGTTGACCGCGACGTTTGTTATACAAAACAAATCGTACCTTATAAGGCGCAACTTGAAATGTGGTACGCTGAAAATGCGTCCTTTATTTTGGACATAAAAATAATATTCATGACGCTTTGGTACATCGTTAAGCCCGAAAGCCGATTGATGAATAAGATTTTACCCGATCATTTGCAAATTGACGTCTCTACTTTCACTGGCGAGATTTAAAGTCAAACCACTGACGTAAACCTTGAGGCGGGCGCCTCTTTAGATCCTATTTGATGGATTGAAAATCTTAAGGTTTTCAGTGGCCGCTATAATTGCATCCACAGCTCTTACGGAGCGGCTATAGTTTGGAGAAACTATTGGAGCAATTAATGAGCCGTTCGCCTAATCTTGATTTACCTTTTATTATGCCGTCACAGGCGCAAAAACACATTACGCATAATGAGGCCTTGTCACGCCTTGACGACATTCTTCATATTACAATCACAAGCCAATCTGAATCCCTACCGCCTGCAATGCCCATCGAGGGAGAAAAATTTGTAGTGGGTCTAGACCCAGAAGGAGCTTGGTTGAATCAGAGTGGAAAATTGGCAATTTACCGCGATAGTCAATGGCAATTTGAGGTATTGCGCGCCGGTTGGATTGTTTGGGATAAAGCCTTGTCTCAAGCCTTTATATTTGATGGGGTCGGGCTCTCGCGATTTGAGTCGGCTTATGTTGAAACTGATAAGATAGGCATAAATACACAAGCTGATACTATAAATAGGTTATCGGTAAAGACAGATGCCGCCTTGTTTTCTCATGATGATGTGACGCCTGGCAGCGGTAATGTGCGCCTCGCTATAAACAAGCAATCCGAGGATGATACAGGCTCTATAATTTTTCAGAATGATTTTTCTGGATGTGCAGAATTGGGCGTATCGGGCTCAGATAACTTTACCATAAAAGTGAGCGAAGATGGTCAGAGTTGGAAAACAGCTATTAAAATTGATCGAAAGACGGGTGAGGTCAACTTCCCACAGAGTCCAGATTACCCGCACACACCCTCATATGCCTTGGTGAATTACCTCGAAGGTTCAGGACGGTTTGCAGGCGTACCTGAACCGCGGTCTGTTGGGGTAACAAGCTTCTCAATACCTAGTTATATAAACTCAATTAATGGGAGTGTGTTTTCAGAAGGCGAAAAGTTTATCCATGATAACGGAACCTATGGGGGGAACGCCGCTAATTTGCAGCCTGTCATGGATGATTTAATCACTAAACTGCGGAGCCCAAATGCTAGGCGCTTTGGACCAGAGTTTTACTCACTTGAAATAACGGCGGGAACAGGCAGTTCTGCTTCTCCAGTCCAAATTAATGGACAATATCACTATCTCACATTTCTCACGGTCTCTGCGCCTATGTTCCCCCAATATACACTGAACTACTACATTCGTGTGATTTCAGGGGCAGCTGCGATAGGCGCGGGTCAGGACATATATTTTGATGGAGAAGCCAAAGGGCAAGATAACATAGCTGTGCCGAATGATAATGAGTGGGTACAAGTCACCCAATCAAAGCCATCAAATGTGTCAGAAAGCCTAGGTTATCACTCAAGTTTTTTTCGCATTTATGCAGTTCCTGGGACGGTTTATCATTTGGCGCTACCGTCTCTCATGCCGAACCTTATACCGCTTGCAGCGGGCCAAAACTTAGGCCTTATTCCCAGTGCCAACCTTTGGCTTTGAGAGCGGGAGACATACGAATCGAGCGGCGTTTTTCACTCTGTTGTATGTGATGTCGTCATCCGAAATTATAAAAAAATATATGTGATTTAGTTGGGTTTAATTGTAAGGGGATGGTGTTGGAATTTAAGGTGATAAAATGACAAAGCATAGAGTATTAGTTCTAGGTGCGAGTGGCATGGCTGGGCACATGATGGTTCGGTCTTTGCGTCAACATAAGGGATATGAAGTGTTTGGTGCTGCGCGCCGAGACTGTCCATTCGTGACAGACCAATTGGATGTGTCGGATTTGACAGCGTTGCGCGAAACACTCGTCCGTATCAAACCCGACTATGTCGTTAACTTAGCTGGTGCCCTCATTACGCAGTGCAAAAATGAACCTGAGAGCGGGATTTGGTTAAATAGCTGTCTTCCACATCACCTTGCTAATTTTGGCCGTGAGATGGACTTTCGTCTTATACAACTGAGTACGGACTGTGTATTTTCAGGTAAGGCAGGGCAATATGTTGAAGATTCACTTAGGGATGGTGATGATAACTATGCGCGCAGTAAAGCCCTTGGCGAGGTCGTTAATGATTATGATTTAACAATACGAACATCCAAAATTGGACCAGAATTAAAGCCAGATGGTACTGGCCTGATGGATTGGCTCTTTAAACAAGAAGGCACGATTACGGGTTATAGCCAAGCTTATTGGTCTGGTGTGACAACGCTTGAAATCGCCCGCGCAGTTCCACATTTCATCGAGCAAAATATTACCGGACTTTATCATTTCGCCCCTTCAGATAAAATTTCGAAATATGAACTCCTGAAGCTATTAGCTGAAATTTGGGAGCGTCCTTTGGAAATCAATGCGTATGCTGATTACAAGGCAGATAAGAGCCTAATTTCTACAAGAACTGATTTTGATTACAAGGTTCCAACATATCGGGAAATGCTGGTGCGATTGAAAGCCTTAATGGATGAAAATCTAGACCTTTATCCCCATTATAATTTCTAGTTTTGTTTAAGTGCTGAATCGGAATTGGTCTCTATTTCCGGTTCACTAGGCGATCTGTTTGAAAATTAAAATAATTATGTCGAAATACCCAGGCGCCTAGGAAGAAGATAATTGCAAAACAACTGCCTGGTGTGTGCATAAGTTGATTGTTCGCGGGTACATATAGCAAGCCGATAGACAGGGTAATGAACAAAACAATTGAAATTGGATTCTTAAAGCGAACAGACTCGATCCAAACACGGCTATATAAAAACGCCATGAACCCGTAGAAAAATAAAGTCCCTGTAAAGGTGAAATCGCCAGCATACCATGAGAAGGCGCTTGACCATTTTGTCTCGCCCCAGCCAGTATTTAATGCGGCTCGATAAGGATAGGTATCTCTATAATCGAGAGGTAGGCCTAAGAATCGATTCAAAAAGACTGTAAGAGAGTAAGAATTCCCAACGAAATAGGTCCACTCAAACGATTCACGCATGCTGAGAGATAACCCATAATAACCTTGGGATAGATACCCAGATAATTGGGCTATAGTCAGGCCGATTTTCTCTCCAAAAACTGCAAAGAGACTATTACTAAAATCAATTTGCATGAGCGGGTGAATCTTATCGTTTATATTGCCCGCATGGATACCAATGGCTTCATATCGACTGGCTAAAAGGTATAACAAGCCTCCTATGCCAAAGGCTCCGCCAATTACATAAAGTATTGTTGAGCTTAAGTTTCTGGCTATTTTCTTAGGCTTCCCAGAAACATTAATGACGTAAAGTAAAAGAAGAATGATTATTAAATCGGCAAACTGTTTTTGTTTGCCATTGTTAAGAGTATGGATGAAAATAATTGAAACATAAGCAAAAACGACCATCAATTTATACGAGGTAGGAAGTTTTTTAAAATATAAGACACCTAAAATAGTCGTTACAAGGTAAGGTATATAAGCGGCTGTTTCGATTAAGAAGGTGAGACTATAATTACCCGTATTACGCTCGTAATCTGCATAACCACTGATATACGCATCCCCCACATTTGATAAGGAGGCGCTAATGGTGCCGCTGGCAAAACCGATGCCAAGGGAGGCAATTTGAGAAAGGGTGAAGATTAAAATCATAATCTTCACCCATTTTAAGACTTTAAATTGGGTGATCGTCTCATAGGCTTCTGTAAGAGGCCTGTATCGAAATGACTTAATACCGAGCCAATATCCTAGTGAGAATAACAGTATGAAAAAGCTTACATAAACGCCAACTTTGGCCTTTTCATAACCCAAGAATATGATGGGGCCAGAAAAGCTGACGAGTAAGCCGAAAACGATATAAATAGCGAAAAATCGCAGTGGCATATAACTTGGCATGCGAAAATTCATAATTTAGATCAGTTTCCTAGATAGGTTTATGCCATACAGTACGGTTAATATAATCTGTGTAAGAAAGGATTATCCGTAAAACTTTCTTTGACACATTGTCGACATCATAGTCACTAACAATTTTCATTACGCGTTCTTCACGATGCTGGGATGTAACAACTTTAACTGACTCAAGCACCCGGTTTTTTGAAAGGCCTGACATGATAAGTGTGCCTTCATCCATGCCCTCTGGACGCTCATGGGCTTGACGAATTGTTACCGCAGGAAGATTCATAATTGAGCCTTCTTCTGCAATTGTTCCGCTGTCTGAAATCACGCAAAAAGCATTGAGTTGCAGATTGTTGTATTCGTGGAAGCCGTAAGGCTTTGAGAAACGAATAAGTGGATTTGTTTGCTCATAACCCATTTGCTCAAGTTTAATGCGTGTGCGGGGATGAGTAGAGATAATGACAGGCATTTTGAATGTCGTCGTCAATGCCTCAATTGACTCCAAAAGATCAGTAAAGTTTTTGGGTGAATCAACATTTTCTTCGCGGTGAATACTCATCAAAATGTAGTTGCGTTTTTTAAGCTCTTCACGTTCAAGGATGTCAGATTCCAAGATTTTTTCCATGTTGACTTCAAGGACTTCTTTCATGGAAGAACCAGTCTTAATGACGGTTTCAGGGCGCAGGCCTTCTGCAATAAGGTAGTCGCGAGCCTGTTCACTTAGCGGCATATTAATGTCACTTAAGTGGTCAACAATTTTGCGGTTAATTTCTTCTGGAACGCGTTGATCAAAGCAACGGTTGCCAGCTTCCATGTGGAAAATTGGCACTTTCCGTCTCTTTGCTGCGATGACAGCAAGGCAGCTATTTGTATCGCCATAGACAAGGATGGCATCTGGCTTGACTTCTTCAAGAAGGGCGTCCGTTTTTGTGATGATATCGCCAATAGTGGCTGCAACTGGGCTTTTCACCGCATTTAAGAAATGGTCCGGACGTCTAACGTTAAGTTGCTCAAAGAATATCTCATTGAGTTCATAATCATAATTTTGACCCGTATGTGTAATGACATGGTCTGTATGAGCATCCAACTCCTTCATCACCTGACTTAGTTTGATGATTTCTGGACGTGTGCCCACAATAGTCATGACTTTAATCATTTTAATGCCTCTCTGATGAGTTCGAGCTTCATGAGTGTTTTCTTGACGCCCTCAATATCGAGGCGTTCTGTATTGTGTGAGTTGTAGTCATCATGTGCGGCAACGGTTTCATCGCCATCGCTAAAGAATCGGTCATAGTTTAATCCACGATTATCAGCGGGAACACGGTAATAGCGATCGAATTCTTCGGCTTTAGCCATTTCTTCGCGAGAGACTAAAGTTTCATAGAGTTTTTCGCCGTGGCGTGTACCGATATATTTTATTTTCCCTGAACCTTTGAACATTTCCATCATGGCTTGGGCTAGATCTGCAATGGTTGATGCTGGCGATTTTTGTACGAAAATATCACCAGGTTGAGCATTGTGGAATGCGAAGAGAACGAGCTCTACAGATTCATCAAGCGTCATTAAATAACGCGTCATAGCAGGGTCAGTGATGGTAAGGTCCTGCCCAGATTTAATTTGGTCTAGGAATAGAGGGATTACAGAACCACGTGACGCCATAACATTACCATAGCGGGTGGCGCAGAATGTTGTGCCTTGTTTGGCATATGTCCGCGCATTAGCGACCATTAATTTTTCCATCATAGCCTTTGAGAGGCCCATGGCATTGATAGGATAAACGGCCTTATCTGTGCTAAGGACCACAACGCGTTCGACGCCGTTACGTGCGGCCGCTGTCATCACGTTATTCGCGCCTAATTCATTGGTCCGAATAGCTTCCATCGGAAAAAATTCACAAGATGGTACTTGTTTCAAAGCTGCGGCATGAAAAACAAAATCTACGCCCTGCATGACACGATCTACGCTGTCATAATCTCGGACATCACCAATATGAAAAACGAGTTTTTCATTGTTATAGTGTTTACGCATATCGTCTTGCTTTTTCTCATCTCGAGAAAAGATACGAATCTCGCCGACATCACTAGAAAGAAAACGACGTAGGACAGCGTTACCAAAAGAGCCCGTTCCGCCTGTAATTAAAAGTGTCTTATCTTTAAACATAATCAAGTCTCATATTTCATGAAAATCAGAGTTTGTAATAGTCTCGATACCATTGGACAAAATTACTTACGCCGGTCTGTACTTTAGTGTCGGGTTTATAATCGACAGCCTTCATCAACTCGCTGACATCAGCATAGGTTGAAGGCACGTCGCCTTTTTGAAGGGGGAGGTAGTTAATCTCTGCTTTTTTACCTAAAGCGTCTTCGATGGCTTTTACATAGGTCATCAGTTTGACAGGGGCATTATTACCAATATTGAAAATGCGGTAAGGAGCACTTGAACTTTGCGGATCAGGCGCAGATGGATCCCAATCTGGATTTGGTTGAGCGGGTGAGTCGCTGACACGAATTACGCCTTCTACAATGTCATCGACATAGGTGAAGTCACGTGTGTGTTTCCCATGGTTAAAGACATTGATAGGCTCGCCAGCTAAAATGTTTTTAGTAAACAAAAAGAGCGCCATATCAGGACGGCCCCAAGGCCCATAAACTGTAAAGAAGCGGAGGCCACTCGTGGGAAGCTTAAACAAATGGCTATAAGAATGCGCCATCAACTCATTGGCTTTTTTCGTGGCTGCATAAAACTGAATGGGGTGATCAACACTCTCATGTTCAGTGAAAGGCATTTTTGTGTGGTTGCCATAAACACTGGATGTTGACGCATAGGTCAAATGTTGAACATCAAAATAACGGCAGGCTTCTAGGATATTTGTAAAACCTGTAATGTTAGACTCAATATAAGCATGTGGGTTTTCTAGACTGTAGCGAACACCGGCCTGAGCGGCCAAATTGATTACATGGGTTGGACGGTGTTCATTAAAACATGCATTAACAGCGTCTTTATCAGCCAAATTTATGCGAAAAAACTCAAACGCCCCAGGACTGCTCTCTGCTAATTCATGCAGAACTTTTAACCGTTTTTCTTTTAGGCTTACATCGTAATAATCATTTACAACATCAATGCCGACGACAGTTTCACCGCGCGCAAGAAGCTGTTTCGTAACGAAAAAACCAATAAAGCCTGCACAGCCTGTTACACAAATACTCATTATAATCTCGCATCGCTGCTTTGGCGGTCAAAAATAGCTTTAAGGTCGAAAAAGATATGAGGGTCTTTTCCGAGGGCTCGAATGGCGTCTGCGCCGAGCGCTTTAAATTCTTTATGGCCTACGGCAAGCAAGATTGCATCATAGTGAGGCTTCTGAGGAAGCGATTCCAAAAGATCTACGTTGTAAACAGTTTTAGCCGCTTCAGCTTCGACCCAAGGGTCGTAAATATCAACATTAGCATTAAAGCTCTGAAGTTTTTTGATGACTTCATAAACTTTTGAATTTCGTAAATCGGGACAGTTTTCTTTGAATGTTAAACCCATAACAAGAATGTTACTGCCGACAACTGGGATGCTTTTTTGCATCATCATGTTTGAAAGACGGGTCGCAATATATTCAGGCATGTTATCATTGATGCGGCGCCCAGCAAGAACGACATCTGGGTGATAGCCAACTTCTTGTGCGCGGTATGTCAGATAATAAGGGTCAACGCCGATACAGTGTCCACCCACAAGACCGGGGGTGAAGCGTAAGAAGTTCCATTTTGTTGCCGCGGCATCAAGAACATCTTGGGTGTCAATATCAAGCTTATTAAAGATAATAGCCAGTTCGTTCATCAAGGCGATATTTAAATCGCGTTGTGTGTTTTCAATAACTTTAGCCGCCTCAGCCACTTCAATGCTCTGAGCTTTGTAAGTGCCAGCTGTGATAATGCTGCTGTAAAGCGCATCGACTTTCTCGGCTATTTCAGGCGTAGAGCCGCTCGTCACTTTAACAATATCTGTTACGCGATGTTCTTTATCGCCGGGGTTGATGCGTTCCGGGCTATAGCCTGTGAAGAAATCGACATTATGTTTCATGCCGGACAAACGTTCTAGAATAGGGACGCAGATATTGGCGGTGCAGCCAGGAAAGACTGTGGATTCATAGATAACAATGTCATCTTTACTAATTAGCTTGCCGAGCATCTCCGTCGCGCGGCGAACAGGCGTAAGGTCTGGCTGCTTAGACTGATCAATGGGCGTCGGGACCGTTACAATATAAATATTACAATCCGCAATGTCCGAGGTATCCGTCGAATAAGAAAGTTTAACGGCTTTGCTTAGATATTCTGGTTCGACTTCTAATGTATGGTCTACGCCTGTACGGAGTTCCGCAACGCGTTCAGCATTGATGTCGAAGCCAATGGTGGGAATGGTCTTGCCGAACTCTACAGCGAGCGGCAAGCCGACATAGCCCAAGCCAATAATGGCAATGCGGGATTCAGCCATGTTTCTTCTCTCTTTGACCACACTCAATCTTGATAATTTTCGCCCGTATGTCGACTTAAAATAGAAGGCCCGACATATAATGAGCCGCCTCTAGCATGGTGAGTCTTTCGCTTCAAACATTTAATTGGTATAAAAAACGTCATTTTAGGCCTGTTTAAAGCCGCCTTTTTATAAGGTCTAACTCCTCGATTCGAAGAATCCATAAGGCTATTCCATACCCGCCAATGGCTAAACCGCTCGCCACCATAAAACGCAACAGAGTTGGGATTGACTGCAAGGCTGTCTGGCAGCCGTAAAGAATAATTATGGCGATAATAGCCGCTAAACATAACCTTAAGAAAAAGGGGAAAAGCCCTTTGTAAAAGGCAGGGCCAATCTCGCGTCGAAGGAAGAAGAATTGACATAATACGCAAAAAGCTATGGATACAGAAACCGCTAAAGCGAGGCCGTTGGCTTGCATTGATTTTATCCATAACAGGCTAAGCGGTATATTTAGCCCAACGGAAAAGAGGCTTACGTAAAGTGGCAAGGTTGTTCGTTTTAAAGCGTAAAAAGCTTTGTTAAGCACTTCTCGCAGGCCCATGAAAATCAAGCCGAACGCAAAATAAAATAAGATGGGCGAGGTCAGCAAAGTATCCTCTCGGCTGAAGGCGCCGCGTTCGAAAACTATTGAAACTATATCTTGATGATAAAATAAGGTGACGGCAGTGATAGGAACCATGATGAGGCATATCAGACGAATACCTCTTTTCACTGCACTGGAGAGCGCGTCCATATCGCGTTTGGCCGCGTGCTCAGAAAAAAGAGGGAACATCATTGTCATGACTGCCACCACAAATGTTCCGCTAGCAAGTAAGATTAGCTTATAGGCGTAATTTAAAGCGCTGATGGCGCCAAGATCGAGACTGGTTACAAGAATCGTTGTGACAAGCACATTTAACTGATCGGCAAGCAATCCTAAAAAAGCGGGAACGATTAGAAGGCCTAGTTTTGCGAGGTCTGCCTTGGATAGATTTATTTTAGCGCGATAGGAGAAATATTTCCTGGTTATGAAGCTATGGAACGGAATTTGTATAATCCAAGCCAACACGCCTGCAATAATAATAGCATAAACGCCAAATTGACTCGCAAAGAAAAGAGCGGCCAATATGACCATCATATTACTAATGATTGGCACAAAATGAAGGTAGAAATAAGATTTTCTAGCCAACTGCATAGATGTCAAAAAAGTCGTAATAGTTGAAAAGACATAAGAGGTTGCCATTAGTCTTAGGGCGATAATTGATATGTCGCGTCGTTCAGTTGCGGATGATAAATCAATAGCGGACATTATCTGCGGAGCGAATGTAATAAGAACGAGCATGAAGCCGCAACTAATTATAGCAAAAACATTCAGAATGCTGTTCGCATATATAGAGGCTTCGCTCTCACCTCTGTTTAATAATCGGTCATGATATAAGGGGAGAAATACAAGTGTTATTGTTGTTGTGAAGGCGGCAAAAAAAACTGTGCTGATATTCATTGCCATGAAGTAAGCGTCAATCGCTGCGCCTGTGCCGAAAGTGGCCGAAATAACGACATCTTTTAATAGGCCGAGAATTTTCCCAGCAATGATTAAGGCGATTATACCAACACCTGATTTTAAGATTGCTTGTGACACTTGACCGTCCACTCATCCGGTGTGTTTATTGAGGTCGTTACACGAGCTCTTATTAGCGCTTCACCTAGCAAGTTACTTACTAATATCAAGGATATTTATAGTGATTCATTTAAAAACTCATAGCCTTTCCAAGAACAGTGATATAGAGGCGCTACAAAAGTGGTGCGATAAGTTTAAAAATTTTGAGAAAAGGAATGGTTTTGACGTTTAGTTTTGACGTTAAATATCTAACCAAGCTTTATTAAGAACGTATATGTCCGAGAAAAATGTAATTCTTTATGTCGGTGGTTTTGAACTACCTGATAAAAATGCAGCCGCTCATCGGGTGTCGGCTAACGCAAAAATTTTTAAGTCACTAGGATATGAACCTGCCTTTTTAGGGTATGACAAGTCATTGGAAACTGGAGTGGATGTAGTGTCCACACGGACTCAATATTTCAATTTTGACAGTTGGGCACAGCCTTATCCTAGCGGGAAGCTTGCTTGGTTTAAGCAAACTGTTTCAACGGCCAATATTAAAGCTTTGGTTAATGGCCCTCTTGCAGGACGTGTGCATAGCATAATTTGTTATAATTATCCGGCTATCTCTCAGATAAGATTGCAAGGTTTTTGTCGGCGTCGCAGCATTCATTTGGTTGCAGATTCGACAGAGTGGTATTCTCAGTATGGGAAAAAATCCATTCATGCGGCAGTCAAGGATTTCGATACTGCGCTTCGTATGAACTATGTTAATAAAAAGGTAGATGGGTTGATTTTAACCAGCCCATATTTAGAAGAGTATTATAAAGCGAGTTGCAAGACGACTGTGGTTCTCCCAACCCTTTATGATTTAGACAGCCGCGTTGAAAGACCCACCCTTATCAAAGGGCTACCAGACAATACTCCTGTGAAGTTTCTGTATGCGGGTAGTCCTTTTGTGTTAAATTTATTGAACGCGGACCGGTCGAATGTGAAAGATCGCACAGATACAGTCATTGATATCTTCAGCCACCTATTGCCAACCCATAACAATTTTCAATTAGACTTGATTGGTTTGACAAAAGACAATTTTCTATTGGCGTTCCCTGAGTTTAAAAGTAAACTGGAGGCGTTAGGTGACCGCGTAATTTTTCACGGCCGACAACCGCATAGTACAGTCATTGACATGCTTCAGAGCGCAAATTTCTCAATATTCATCCGTCATTTAAATCGTACGATTGAGGCTGGATTTCCGAGCAAATTTTCTGAATCCATGACCTTTGGTACGCCCGTAATTTCAAATATTTACAGTAGCGTCTCTGAGTTTGTTGATGAAGGAAATAATCATTATGCTCTCCCATTAGGTGACTTGAATGGGCAAGTTGAAAAAATGAAAACAATTTTATCGCAGCCAAAAACTGAACACGAAAGAATGAAGAAATTTTGCCATGATAATCCTATCTTTGACTATCGGGCTTTCTCCGCAGTGACTTCAGAGTTCCTCAAAAAGCTTGATGCGCAAAAAACTAGGTAGTTTCATGTCTACAAAGAAATCAATCGTCGTTATTGGTGGTCTGCCGAGTTCATTGATAAATTTCAGAGGGGACTTTCTGAGGGCCCTCATGGCGGATGGATGGACTGTTACCGCCATGGCGGGGGGGGCATCAGAGGAAGACCGCGCCGCCGTTGAGGCCTTAGGGGTAAGCTATCGAGATTATCCCATTCAGCGTAATGGTCTGTCAGTGAAGTCTGACTTGCAAACCTTTTTTGCCTTACGCCGCGCTCTTGCCGACATAAAACCTGATGTCGTGTTTAGTTATACGATTAAGCCTGTGATATGGGGCGGACTTGCCACACGTTTTGCGGGACGCCCTAAATTTCTAGCCCTTATCACGGGTCTAGGGTTTACCTTCCAGAAAAGTGGATTTTTAAAATCCATCTTACGAGGAGTGGTTAGCCAACTTTATAAGCTCTCCTTGATGGGAGCGAGCAAAGTCATTTTCCAAAACTCTGATAACCGTCAGGTTTTTGAAAGTCGTGGGCTGGTGAAACCTTCGAAAGCCGTTCAAGTGAGTGGTTCTGGTGTCAATATTGAGCGATATGTAGAAACTCCAATTGACACGAATGAAACGAAGTTTTTGCTAATCGCCCGCCTTTTATATGACAAAGGCATATCAGAATATATTGAAGCCGCTAAGATTGTTAAAGCGCGTTATCCCCAAGCCCGATTCTTGCTGGTGGGGCCAGGTGACCCTTCGCCAAACGCATTCCCTATAGAGACTGTTACGCAATTAGATAAAGAGGGTGTGATTGAGTATTTAGGGGAAGCCGCTGACGTCCGCCCTCATCTTCAGGGGTGCCAAATTTATGTTCTACCTTCTTACCATGAAGGTTTACCAAGAACCGTTATCGAGGCGATGTCTACGGGCCGTCCTGTCATTACCACCGATGTACCTGGATGCCGAGATACAGTTATTGAAGGCGAAACAGGTCTCTTAGTACCTGTGAAGGATGCCGTAGCTCTGTCTGAAGGCATGATGACGATGATTGAAAAGCGAGAGGCTTGGCAAGAAATGGGCCGGGCAGGGCGCGAATTTGCCGAGCGCACATTTGATGTAAACAAAGTGAATCGGGATTTACTCTCTTATATTCACGAAGCTTGATTATTTTACACAGTTTCAATCTGTACCTTTTCCTCAGCAATAGGTAGTTTTCGACATGACAAAATATATCATGACGACCCAAAGCGAAGACCGCATCGGTATTGTGTCGTCGCTCACAACATGTTTGGCGGCTCATGATGGTTTCATCACTGAGCTGGCGCAGTTCGGAACACCAACATCGGAGCGTTTTTATTCTCGTATTGAGTTTAAAATGCCTGACCAAAATATTGAGGCCTTTAAAGGTGATATTGATAAAATCTCAAGGGCGCTTGAACTTAATGTAAATATCATCGAAGAAATGGTCAAAATGAAGGTGACCGTGATGGTCTCTAAGTTCGATCATTGTTTAGCGGATATTTTATACAAAACCCAATCTGGGGCTCTACCCATTGAGATCAAGGCTATCATTTCAAATCATGAAGATGCTTCGCATCATGCGGATCATGCTCAAATTCCCTTTCATCACATACCGATTACAAAAAACACGAAAGAGGACGCTGAACGTAAACTTAGTGAAATCGTAGAAAGCACTGAGACGGAATTAATTATTCTTGCGCGCTATATGCAAATACTTTCTGATGATCTTTGTGCGACTTACTCTGGACGTATTATTAATATACATCATTCGTTCTTACCAAGTTTTAAGGGGGCCAAGCCCTATCACAGGGCCTATGAGCGCGGGGTTAAGCTGATTGGAGCGACAGCCCATTATGTGACGTCAGAGTTGGATGAAGGCCCGATTATCGAACAAAGCGTCCAACGTGTGGACCATACGATGATGCCTAGTGAATTGATTGCTATAGGCCGTGATGTTGAAGCACAAACGTTAGCTCGAGCCGTAAAACTACACGCAGAGCACAGGGCATTTATTAATGGTAATAAGACCGTTATTCTACCGTAGTATTATTACAAAGATTGATACAAGGTTCGATTCACTAATGGCCAGCTGTGAGGTGCGCTGCCTTAACAAGACAGCGAAAACATACAGCGCCAATCTATTACGCGTCTTTATATTACGCGTCTTTCGTTACCATAAGAGACAGGTAAAAAGTGAGCAAAACAGCGACGGCGATTGTGCGTAATGGATAGTCAATAGAACTATGCAAAACAGGACACAAAATACCGATTAACAAAACGCCTGTCCAACGCTCTGAATGAGAAAAGTTTTTAATGTACGTAAAAATTGCGGCGCCATAATATGCTAAAAAAGCAAGAATGACGATAACGCCTAAGAGACCAAACTCTAGATAGGTTTGTAGATAGTCATTATGGGCTTGCGGAGCATAGAAGGTTGATAAAGCGGTTTGATTTTCTTTCATAACATAGATGTTATAAAATGAACCCGGACCTGTTCCCCAGAATCCAAAGTCTTTTGTCGCTTCCCATGTGGTGGCATACATAGCGGGGCGAGAGAGGCTGGATTCAACTGTGAAGCGCGATAATAAACTCTCGATTTGATTGCCGAAGAAATAGCTATCTATAATCACTGCGGATAAAATAACACCAAAAACCGCTAAGCCAATAAATGTTATTCGTGCTTTGGCGCGTAAATTCAACAGTGTAAAAAATATAACAAGAGCGAGCAGAATATAGCCCATTAGAGAGCCTGCAATTATAATGCCTAATGCGATAAGAACAGAGGCGATTAGACAAATGAGGCTTTGTTCTTGAGATATTGCGCTTCCATTTTTATCGGTGCGTAATTTATTCAGAGCGAAATACAAAGTTATGGGCAGTATCATCGCTAAGAACGAGGCTTGGTGGTTCGCATTAGAGAAAAAGCCGACAGGATATCCAAAATTTGAAATGTCATAAAGGTACAGCGCTTTTGAGCCTCCAAGAACTTGGAAAAGCCCTAAAAACACGGCCACAATGGCAAAGCCAATGATGACTTTTAAGGCATTTTCAATTTCATTTTGCCGGGGAGCCAAAACGGCAATGAAAAACACTGCTATGACAGGGAGGAAATCAAATATTGCGTATAACGTTTTCTCTGGTGTTAGAGATAAAGGCAGGAAAGGGAGGGCAATCTGTGCAGAATTAAAACCCCGTTCAACAATGTCCCGCCCCTCAAGACCTGACCATAATCCAGGAGGTAGAGGGATTAAATAGACAAGGTGAAGCAATAAGAGCAAACCACCGATTACAATTGGAGCCGCGATTAAGCCTTTATATGGAAGACGTTTTTTTGAGGTCATTACATCCGCAATTAAGGCAATGGATATAAAATAAAGTGGTATCTTCACGGCAATGACATCTTGGCTCGTGCCGCCTAGTATAAAACACAGGGCCAGAAATAAGCCTAACCTATAGCTAGCCAATGTTCGGATAGAGGAGTTAAATCGGCGAAGCCTCATAGCTTAGTTCTCATAACTTGATGATAAGGGCGTCAACTGAACTTCTTTAAGCGTTAAAGAGACGCGGCTTGGATAAATGCCAGGAATTCCCCAGAGTTGGAGATCTAAAAACGCACAATCTTCTGGAACAGCAAACGTCGCCAAACTTTCTGAAAGCGTAGACGTCTTGCCTATCTTAGCCTTAAAAAGAATTTGAGGCTCTTTGTAACAATAGGCACGCCATTCAAATGAACCTTGTTTACTTGATGCATGTAGGTCAGCTTCAACACTTAATTTAAGCCCATTTCGAGACTGAGCGTTTAATGGTAGGAATTGGCGCAAGCCAATTTGAGGCTTTTTGCCGTCATAAGACAAAAACATGCCGCTATTTCTTTCTAAACTAACAGTCACATGATTGTTTCTCGCATGTTGCCAGTTAAATGGAATTGTCGCCCTTAAGTCTTCAAGCTTAGGGTTAAAGGCTATGTTTCCATTTTCAAAATAGTCGGGACCAACAGAGAAGGCCTTGGCCCATTCAGCATACGCTTCTTCAATAAAGCCAAACTCAATCAATTTGGCCAAATAGCTTTGCATTAGCAAAAGGGCTGATTTTCTATCTTCAGTCTTGGTCGAGAACTCTATTATAGAGTGTCCAAAAGATTGAATGGTCTGTGCATTGCTTTCGTTGATGGTGCTTTGAAGGTAGCCATATCCCCAACTCGGCGCGGTACTTAAGAGGGCTGTGATTTTTTCTTGGCCACCCGGCAGCGCATTAATGCTGCGCATAATGTTGTCGTATTCTTCCGAGTTACGGTCATCCAGACGCTGAAGTAATGACAACTCATTAATTGTGTTCGTAACATCGCCTTTATTGAGGTGGTAATACATTAACATGCGAAGCGTGCCTCTGTTACGAGGGTTTCGAGATTTTGCTTCTAGGAGGATTTCACCATTGGTATTTGTCCCATTTTCCATAAGGTCAGCAACAGCGAGATGTAATAGGGCATGATCGTTTAAAGGCGTTTGCTTCAGCAACACTTTTGCATTTTCTCGAATTGTCTTGACTTTTGTTGCGTCAGCCTTGGAGATGATTTCAAGGTTTTCAGCAATAAGGTTAGTGGAGTTTTTCGGCGTGAATATTAAGGTTTTTGTGTCGACCGTTGCGCCATCCATACGGACAGCGCAAACTGAATACACAAAAGCAAAAGCGAAAAATGCCGTTATCCAAATCGCAACATTCGTAAGAAGCCGGGTCATTTAATGAACCTTAGGCAATTTTGAATTTACGTTTTGACTTACCTGGGGTCGCGTCTTTCTTGGAATTCTGGCCATACGTGCTCGCACTGGTTCCGTAACTGTATTTATAATAATCACCATATCCATTAGAACCTGTCTTGTACTTTGTTAAGACGACACCCAATAAACGGGTGCCACTCGCTTGCAATCGCTCAATAGAGGCTTTCACATTTGGTGTACGGATTTTTCTTGATTCAACGATCAAGAGTGTGGCGTCGACTTTTGCCCCAAGTGTTGGCGCATCCGCTAGGCCTAACACAGGCGGAGAGTCGACCAAAACATGTGTGTAGTTTTGGCGCGCATATTCGATAAGTTCATCTAAGCGTCCCGTCGATAAAATTTCAGACGGATTGGGCACACTATGGCCACTTGGTAGCAAATCTAAATTTTCAAAATTACTTTGCTGAATCTGGTCTGCAAAATTTACATCAGAGGTAAGAATACCAGATAAACCCACTGTTTGGCCTTTCCCTTTTAGGAAAGTGGGCAATCTCATATCAGCGTCAATCAGCAGGACCCGTTTACCAAGCCCCGCAAACTTCATGGCAAGGCTGAGAGAGGAAACGGATTTACCTTCACCACTTCGCGTACTGGTCATTTGAATAACCTTCGGGCCGCCATTCGGGCCAGAGAATTGTAGGTTCGTCCGCAATGAAGCATAGGCTTCTGAAATTGCAGATTGCGGATCCTGTAGGCTGTCAAAAATATCATCTTCGACTTCAACGGCTGGAATCACGCCCATGATAATCTGCTTCACCTTGTTTTTAACATCATCGGGGCCTTTGACCCGATCATCAATGATTTCAATTAAGTAAACGAGTCCGCCGCCTAAGAGGCTGCTCAATAGGAAAGCAAGAATAAGCGTACGGGCTTTTTGAGGTGAAAATGGGAGTTGAGGCGGCGTAGCTGCATCAACAATTTGAACCAAGTTTGAACCAATATTGTCTGATACGCTGACTTCTTTCAGTCGTTGCAATAATGCATCATATTGTGTTCGCTCTGTATCCACTTGCCGTTTCAGAATGGTGTAATTAATGCTCTTTTCACGGATGTCGATGACTGATGATTTAAGGTTAGCCACGCGTTGTGTTAGATCTCTTTCCTTCGCTAGCGCGAGGTCATAAGCGGCTTGTAACTCGTCTTTACGACCACCAACGATGGCTTGCGTTTCTTCCTCAATCGTTTTGTCAAAAAGATCTATCCGAGATTTAAGCTCTAGCATTTCAGGAAAGTCTGGTTTGTAGACAGCCAGTTTCTCAATGTACTCAGAATTAAGCTCAACACGGGCGGATTTAAGCTGCGAAATTGTCTGGTCTTTCATGATTTCCGTTAAGAAACGACCTTCCTCGACTTGTTTATAGGCGATTTCCGCTGCTACGCGTTCCGTAATAGCTGTTGTCAGTTCAGCATCGAGCTGAATAAGAGAGGACGCATCGAGTGAACTTGTGACTTCTCTGCCGTCCTCATTATTTAAAACTAAAAGATTGTTATCTGAAGCATATTGAACAAGTTCTTCTTCAGCTTCTTCAAGCGAGGCTTTCACCGTCTGGAGGCGGTTCTCCAGAAAGTCGCGGGCATAGGCTGTCGCATTGAATTTTCTGGCCAGTGTGTTGTTGATGAATGTCTCAGTTAGCGTATTCGCAATGAAGGCCGCTTGGCGCGGGCTTGAATGTTCAAAACTCACATTGATTAGGCGGCTCCGACCAATAGGTGTGACTGTGATTTTGTTTTTGACTTCAGCGATAACGCTGCGAATACGTTCTTCGCGCGGCAGGTTCAGCCAGTCTTCATCTGTGGGGTCGTAAAAGTTTGTGTCTGAAACCAAATTCAAGGCTTCGACAACATCTCTCACTAAGCTGTCACTTTTTAATAGCTCAACTTGTGTTGATAAAAACTCTTTATCCGCAATGATGTTTTCGACCTCAGAAACCTCGATAATATTTCGTTCTTCTTGTTTGACCTCTAATACAGCGGAAGCCCGATAAATCGGCGTTGTTCTGACGAGTTTTAGAACTGCCAGCGACATAACAATTGTTATGATGAGTAGGACAAGCCAAAACCATTTTTGTAAAATTCTAAATAAGGCCCAGAAATCAAACCCATTACTTTCGAGGGGGTTTTGATCTTGAAACTCAGAAAAATTGGACGTGTTTGTCATATGGAATTGTAGCGAAAAAAGACTCACCCTGTTAATGGTCGGATATGTCTAAATTTACTATCCCCAGTTCGAGAGGTTTATGGTTTATGAGGCGAATGCCTTAAGCTGTGACTTATACAATTTTAGCTGTCTTTCGTCTTTGTGGTGATATGGGCCTAAGGTTGTGAATTCAAGCAAAATTTAGGAGTTCGTACAGTCTTAAAACCAATATTGCGTGTCCTTATGTAACTTGCTCTAAAAATGCATTCCGAGCCTGATTGTGGATTACTGGCGATGTGATAGCTACGGGCCAAGGTTTTCGAAAAATGATAGTAAAAACACACACAATATGCATTCCTGCGTTGTAACATAGGCCCCTTATTATTAAGGCTCATTAAGGCTTTTTTGAGGCCTAATTATCTTTAGATAAGAGAGGGCATGTGGCCTAGAGCCTCATGGTCTGTGAAGAAATGACTTCGCATTAAGTGGTTACGAAAGTTTGCATGTTTAAAATTCCGAGTTTTAAATCAAAAAAGAAGCCAACTCCAAAGGCTGAGGCCACGCTGCCAAATGAAATGGACGCTATAGAAGGCGTCTCTGAGAGCGGGGAGCCTGAGATTGCTTACGCGATAGGGGATGTCCATGGATGCTATGATAAACTTATAGAACTATTGGGGCTTATCGAAGCAGATTGTACGAAATTTCCTGATATGAAGAAAAAGATTATTTTCTTAGGTGACTTGATTGATAGAGGGCCGAAATCGGCAGAGATTATTGAGTTTTTATCGACGTATAATCCAGAATTTGCCGACGTTGTCTTTTTGATGGGAAATCACGAAGAAGTCTTTTTGAAAGTTTTAGAAGGTAGTCAACGCTCTCTGGCCGCTTGGTTCGAATTTGGGGGAAGAGAGTGCGTTCGAAGTTATGGCATGATTAATTTAAGCCGTATTCACTCTGATCCTGAGAACCTTTTAGCCGAAATACAAATCCGCGTCCCCGAAGAACATCACAAATTTATTTCTCGTTTTGAGAATTATCATATCACAGGCAAATATCTTTGTGTGCATGCCGGCATACGGCCAAAAATTCCACTTAAAAAGCAAACATCAAAAGATATGCGATGGATAAGAGAAAAGTTTCTGTCTTATGAGAAGCCTCACCCCTATGTTGTGGTGCATGGTCACACGGTTTCAGCGGAACCTGAAATTTTATCAAACCGTATAGGCATTGATACTGGCGCTCATAAAAATGGTCCGTTAACTGCGGTAAGACTGAGCGGAGATTATATCAGCATTTTGCAAACGACATCATAGCGCAGTAAGGGCCTGTAAAGTCTTAAAAAACACAAAAATGAGGGGAGAGAGTTTATATGGATGGAGCCGCGCTAAACTTCCCCTTTGTTTTAGCCTGGGCGGCGCCATTTTTCGTATTATCTGTGGCAGCAGAATGGCTATTAGTGAGTCGCAAAAAAATCGCTGGGAAATATGAAAAGAAAGATGCGTTTGCTTCTATGGCGATGGGGCTAGGCAATCTCATTTCTGGTCTATTATTCGGCGCGATAGGCCTGAGCGCTTTGTTCTTTGTTTGGCAGTTTAGGGTATTTGACTTGGGATATAGCCTCCCCGTTATATTGCTGACGATAATTGTGCAGGATTTCTTATACTATTGGAAACATCGTATTTCGCATGAGGTACGTTGGTTCTGGAGTGCTCATATTGTGCATCACAGCTCCGAGCATTATAATTTGACAACAGCCTTGCGCCAACCTTGGCATAGTGAGTTTACCGGTTATGTGTTACTGACATCACCGCTTGTTCTTCTGGGGTTTCACCCTCTTTTGATCGTCTTTATAGCATCGATAAATTTGGTCTATCAATTTTGGATTCATACAGAGGCAATTGATAAAATGCCCTCATGGTTTGAATGCATCATGAATACGCCGAGTCATCATCGTGTTCATCATGGTACGCACCCCCTTTATCTTGATTCAAATTATGCGGGAATGTTTATTATTTGGGACAAAATGTTTGGTACATTTGTCGCTGAACAGTCTGATATTGAAAATACATATGGCGTCGTGAAGCCTATAGAGACATTTAATCCAATAAAGATCGCATTTTCAGAATGGGTGGCGATCTTTAGAGAGATATTTGCTCCGAAGTTAAGCTTCACCCAAAGGCTGGGGTATATGTTTGGGCGGCCTGGATATTCGCATGATGGTTCTCGGCAAACATCGGTGCAAATTAAGCAAAACTATTACGCACAACAAAAGAGTGGTGATGCGATTTAAAGCGCCTAAAGCGCGGCTTTACATTCATCCCAAGCCAGCGAATAATAACCTTTGTTTGAAATTCAGCCCTTTGGGAGCTGTAACCTTTATCGTGTCCTTACTTTTTCTAAGGGTAAAACGTGCGGCATCAAAAGCTTCGTAATCACGGCTCAACACGGTGCTTATTCCGACCATTTTTACTTTGGCTTTTTTCTGAGTAAGGCTCAGGTCTATATAACCATTGACGAGGGCATTATAATATCGTGCGTCTTGATTAGATTGCGTTAGCAATAAATTATGGTCGGCAGTAGCTTCACCTAAATAGGCGGTCAAAGTTTGAGACGACACAGAAGATGTCACAAGCTCTACACCCATTTTTTCATGGTTTTCTGTGGTTAATTCATTGACCCAAAATTCATGTGCATCCCCTGTAAGCACAAGCATGTCATGGATATCAGCATCTGATAATGCGTTGTAAAAAGCATTTCTTGCAACAGGGTAACCATCCCAACTGTCGGGGTAAACAGGCACATTATATTTTGATAAAGTCAAAAAGTCACGAACCCCGGCCCAGTCTTGTTCAATAGTCTCTAAAGCGGATTCGTCAATGTAAGGCGTGAAATCAGGCGTGAGCAAACGCCCCATAATAACTTGATTAGCTAATAGCCGCCAAGACGTGCCCTTTGCTTTTGAGGCTTTGAATGTATCAACAATAAACTCTTGTTGTTCTTTCCCAAGCATATCACGATTAGGGGCATTAAGTATGTCTTTTTTAAACTTTTCCGCGCCGCCGGGTGTATCAATTTGGTCGATATAATCTTCAACAATAATCTGTTCTGCTCGAGCTGTTAGGCGTGTTTCCACGCAAACTATAGAGGCCAGGTCTCCCCATTCAAAAGCGCGGTAAATTTCATTGCGAGAGCGTCCAAACTTGGGTTCACGCAAGGGCATCCATTCATAATAAGCGCGAAGGGCGGCTTCTCTTCTTATGTCCCAGTCACCTTCATCAGAATTATGATTCTCCGCACCGCCTTTCCAGCTATCATTCGTGGTTTCATGGTCGTCCCATACAGCAATAAGCGGCATTTTTGCGGTGACATCTTGTAAGGTTGAGTCGGACCGATATTGGGCGTGCCGTGTTCTGTAATCCTTGAGCGTTATGATTTCATGAGGGGGCAAGTGGGCGCGGTCAGGAAGTTTTGGTGCATCTTCAATGCCATATTCATAATAATAATCGCCTAAATGAATAAGGGCGTCGAAAGCATCTCCTTCGGCTTGTCGTGCTATGTGGTCATAGGCATTAAAATATCCATGCTGCCAATTTGAACAGGAAACAACGGCGAATCGGGCGGCTTGTAAACTTCCATTCGGTAAGGTGCGTGTCCGTCCAATTTGGGACACTGTTTCCCCAATGCGGAAGCGATAAAAATACCATGTGCCTGCCTGCAGACCCGTAGCTTCTACTTTGACTGTGTAATCTTTAGACGCATTCGTTGTGACATTACCCGATGCTGAAAGTGATTTGAAATTCGCATCTTGATCAATCTCCCAGACAAGTTCGACGGGGCCTTCAGTGTCAGGAGTTACGCGTGTCCACAAAATGACAGAATCAGAGAAGGGGTCTCCAGATGAGACGCCATGTGCAAATTGACCACTGCGGCTTTCATTCTTAGCCGAAAAGGAGAGGCTTGCCGTATCTGCGCAAGCCGCAACAGACCCAACACCCAAAGCCCCTAGAAAACCACGGCGTGTTGGAAGCTTTTGCAAAGGGTTTTTCATTTCAGGCCGTGTTATAAAGAGGGTTCTAAGAAAGCCTGAGATTAGCCTTCTTATTTAACTCAAACTAGAACAAGATAGCCTTGACCGTCCAATGAAAACTTTCCAATGAAAACTGTAACGGTCAGAACCGATTAAATTTTCTGATCAAAAGCGCCGATTTCTGAATAACCAGAAAGTCGCCGCTCGATTTCCCTGAACATGCCAATCATGTTCTCTTCCGAGGCAGGGCTTTCAACCACAACAACAAGATTGGGCGTGTTAGAACTCGCCCGCATAAGGCCCCAAGTCCCGTCTTCAAGCGTCATGCGCACGCCGTTCACCGTGTTAACGTCCACAATCTCTTGTCCTAGAATTTTCATACCGGCATCGGCATCGGCTTGAACTTCGGCAATGATACGGTCAACGACGTCATATTTTTCTTCGTCAGCGCAATAGGGCGACATTGTCGGGCTCCCCCAAGTTTTGGGTAAGGCACGGCGCAAATCTGCCATAGATTTATCTGGATTACGGTCCAGCATTTGCAAAATGGCAATGGCGGACGTCAGGCCGCAATCATAGCCGCGTCCAATCGGGGCATTGAAAAAATAATGCCCCGATTTTTCGAATCCGACCAGAGCGTTTAGTTCTTTGGAGCGGCGTTTAATATAGCTGTGCCCTGTTTTATAATAATCAGTTTTTGCACCATTTTCGAGTAAGACCGGGTCAGTATTGAAAAGTCCTGTCGACTTAACATCTGCAACAAATTGGGCATTCGGATATAGTGCGGAAAGGTCACGCGCGAGCATAACACCAACTTTATCGGCAAATATTTCCTCTCCTTCATTGTCGACAACGCCGCATCGATCTCCATCTCCGTCAAAACCCAGCGCAACGTCAGCGCCGTTCGCTTTGCAGGCATCGGCCATGGCGTGAAGCATTTTCATGTCTTCGGGGTTAGGGTTGTAATTAGGAAAGTTGTAATCAAGGTCGCATTCGACCGCGACGACATCTGCGCCTATTTTGCTTAATACTTCTTCGGCAAAGGCACCAGCCGTGCCATTACCACAGGCGGCAACGACTTTGATTTTGTTCTTTAGTTTCACGTCCTTTACGAGGTCATCAATATAAGCCTCTCTGACGCCGTCTACATATCGATAAGAGCCTCCAGCTCGGGGAACAGACTGTCCCTCTAACACGATTTCTTTTAAACGTGCCATTTCATCGGGCCCAAAGGTCAGTGGCGGTTCAATGCCCATTTTAACGCCTGTCCAGCCGTTAGAGTTATGAGAGGCTGTAACCATAGCTACACCAGGACAATCAAGGTGGAATTGCGCAAAATAGGCCATAGGCGATAAGGCCAAACCGATATCAAGTACTTCAATACCTGCATTCACGAGTCCGAGCATTAAGGCTTGTTTGATGCCGAGGGAATAGTGCCTGAAATCATGACCTACGGCGATTTTGGGCGGGACGCCGCGTTCATGCATTAATGTGCCTAGCCCCTCACCCAGGGCTTGGACCCCATATAGATTTAGCTCAGAAGGCTTTTCTTCGCTTGGAAGCCCGAACCACCAACGCGCATCATATTCTCGGAAACCCGTTGGTTTTACGAGAGCTTGTGTTTCAAACTCAATTGTATTGGTCGCAATTGAGGGCTGAGGTTTACGCGTCATTGAAAATTCCGTTTCTGTTTTGAGGACATTACGGAGAAATTGTTAAACTTTTATGGTGTCTTGTGAGTTTTCGGAGTGTGTAGGCAAAACAGTACAGGTTGAATTTGCAATTTGAGATTTTGAGGGCGTATTTTTCATATAAAGAAAATGTTATATCGTGTTGACGCTTTGATGGATTAAGCCTATTGAGCGCGAAAATTTTAAACCTTGATTGTGGCGTCCGAAGGGCGATTTTAATATGAGCAAGACTGACTACATCGTAAAAGATATCGCTTTGGCAGATTATGGCCGCAAAGAGTTAGATATCGCTGAGACGGAAATGCCGGGCCTAATGGCTCTTCGCGAAGAGTTTGGCGAAAGCAAGCCTTTAAAAGGTGCGCGTATTGTTGGGTCACTGCACATGACAATTCAAACAGCGGTCTTGATTGAAACGCTTACCGCGCTTGGGGCTGATGTGCGTTGGGCATCATGCAACATTTTTTCAACGCAAGACCATGCAGCGGCGGCCATTGCAGCCTCAGGCGTCCCTGTTTTTGCGATTAAAGGGCAATCTCTAGAAGAACATTGGGACTATCTTGATAAATCTTTTTTATTCGACGATGGCCCGAATATTATTTTGGATGATGGCGGAGATGCGACCCTATATATCTTGCTTGGTGCGCGTGTTGAAAATGGTGAGCCAGAGCTTATCCAAGGGGAGCCAAGTTCTGAAGAAGAAGAGGCTGTTTTTGGTCAGGTTAAAAAACGCCTAGAGGCTAGCCCCGGCTGGTTTACGAAAATGCGGGATCAAATCGTTGGGGTTTCTGAAGAAACAACAACAGGGGTTCATCGTCTTTATGAACTTGTTGAAAAAGGCCAGCTGCCATTCCCTGCGATTAACGTAAATGATTCTGTTACGAAGTCGAAGTTCGATAATAAATATGGCTGTAAAGAATCTCTCGTGGATGGTATTCGCCGCGCAACAGATACAATGATGGCTGGTAAAACGGCGGTTGTTCTTGGTTATGGCGATGTAGGTAAGGGGTCTGCGGCTTCGCTTCGCGGCGCAGGTGCACGCGTAAAAGTTACAGAAGTAGACCCTATTTGTGCCCTTCAAGCCGCGATGGATGGTTTTGAAGTTACGACCTTAGAAGACACAGTAAAAGACGCTGATATATTCGTGACAACGACAGGCAATAAAGACGTTATCCGTCTCGAACATATGCGCGAAATGAAGGATATGGCCATCGTTGGTAATATCGGTCACTTTGATAATGAAATTCAGGTGGCAGCATTACGTAACTTGAAGTGGACAAATATCAAGGATCAGGTGGACATGATTACTTTCCCGAAGGGGAACCGTATGATTTTGTTGTCCCAAGGACGTTTGTTGAACCTCGGAAATGCAACAGGGCATCCGTCGTTTGTTATGTCTGCTTCCTTCACTAACCAAGTTCTGGCGCAAATAGAGCTTTGGGAAGATTCTCAATCTTCGTCGCCGCGTTATGAAAACAAAGTCTATATGTTGCCTAAACATTTAGACGAAAAAGTAGCGCGTCTACACCTTGAGAAAATCGGTGCGAAGCTTACTGAAATGAGCCAAGAGCAAGCCGATTATATCGGAGTGTCAAAAGAAGGGCCATTTAAGCCTGAGCATTATCGATATTAAAAATCTTTCAGGCGTTATATACAGCGCCCGAAACCCCTCAGATAAAAACAAAAAGCGAAGAGCCTTAAAATTTAAGAGGAGTTCATTATGAGCCGCAAGCATTACGACTTTACCTCAGAATCAGTTTCTGAAGGTCACCCTGATAAAGTCGCTGACCGTATTAGCGACGAAATTGTCGATCTATATTTTCGTGAGTCTGTTAAGGACGGTATGTCGCCTTGGGATATTCGCGTTGCGGCGGAAACTTTAACAACGACGAATAAAGTTATCATTGCGGGTGAAACGCGAGGATCAGACCGTATTACGCCAGAAATGATAATTGAAACCGCGCGCGCCGCCATAAAAGATATTGGCTATGAGCAAGAGGGTTTTCATTGGAAACATGCTGATATTGATGTGCTACTTCATGCGCAATCGGCCGATATAGCCCAAGGCGTTGATCAAGGTGACGGCCCGACGAAAGAGGAGGGCGCTGGCGACCAAGGCATTATGTTTGGTTATGCGTGTTCCGATACTGAAGATTTTATGCCTGCACCAGTTTATTACAGCCATAAAATTTTAGAACGCTTGGCAAAAGCCCGTAAGGAAGAAGGTGTTACTCAACTGGGCCCAGACAGCAAGGCGCAAGTCACTGTGGCGTATAGGGACAGAAAACCTGTACACGCTAAGTCAATTGTTCTTTCAACTCAGCACCTTGATGCAAGCTTGAATTCTGCGGATATTGCGAAGCTGGTAAAGCCTTATGTTTATGAAGTCTTGCCTGATGGCTGGATTACAGAAGACACAATCTGGCACATTAACCCCACTGGAAAATTTGTAATTGGCGGCCCAGACGGCGATACGGGCCTTACAGGGCGCAAAATCATTGTCGACACTTATGGCGGCATGGCTCCACATGGCGGCGGGGCTTTTTCAGGAAAGGATTCAACTAAAGTTGACCGATCTGCCGCTTATGCGACGCGATATCTCGCCAAGAATATTGTTGCGGCAGGGTTAGCCCCTTGGGTGGATATTCAGCTTTCTTACGCCATTGGTGTGGCTACGCCGACGTCAATTTATGTCAATGTCGATGATGCCAATGATGTATCAGGAGATGTAATCGAACGTATTTGCCGCGAAGTCATGGATTTGACACCGCGCGGCATTCGAAAGCATTTAAATCTGAACCAGCCTATATTTGCGCGAACAGCGGCTTATGGTCACTTTGGCCGTAAACCAGATGCTGATGGTGGATTTTCTTGGGAAAAGACTGATTTGGTTGAGGCGATTAGAGCGGCGCTCTAATCGTCACCACAGATTGCATTTCGCTATTCCTATTAAGGCGCTGTTTGCGTAGTATTTTCGTCGATGACTAAAATTCAAGACAATGAACTTATCTGTGTCGCCGCCATTGCTGGGGCTTTTGGCGTAAAAGGTGAGGTAAAGCTGAAACCCTTCACGGAATTTCCAGAAGGCTGTGTCTCTTATGGTCCGTTACTCAGCGATAAGGGAAGTGTTGTAATAACGCCGATCTCTTATCGCGTGATGAAGGACTTTGTGGCCGTCACAGCAGAAGAGGTCTCGTCTCGTGAGCAAGCCGAATCTTTAAAGTCAACCAAGCTCTATATATCCAGAGATGTGTTGCCAGAACCAGATGAGGATGACTTTTACTATTCCGACCTGATAGGTTTAGAAGTGAAATCCACGGATGGAAAACGAATTGGTGAAGTCATTGCAATTCATGAGTTTGGCGCGGGGGATATGATAGAAATTGCACCTTTCCCGGATAAAAAAAACAAGAAAAGCGCGGCGAGCTTTTTTCACCCCTTCACAAAATTGGCCACGCCTAAAGTGGATTTGGAGCGCGGACGCTTAATAATCGTCCCGCAATTGGCGGATGAGGGGTGAAAATTTACCTTTTTTCGTGAATTACGCGAATTTCATAATTTGAATACGAGCAATTTTTGATATCTTTGCTATATAGTCTTTGTGAGTCATGACCCGAATATAAAAACGACGCCGCCAAAGCTCATGCGCGCTATAAGAGCGTCTATGGCTGGTACGGTTTCCGTTCAGGGCCGTCTAGACGGATTTGTTTCTGCTATCTCAAAAGCGATGAAGGTCAGCGTAGCGTCGATTTACCTTGTACGGCAGGGGGATGACCTCGAATTATCAGCCACAGAAGGTCTGAAAAAATCAGCCGTTCATAAAACAAGACTAAAACCCGGAGAGGGTTTGGTGGGGCATGTGGCCTTGACAGCGAGGCCCCTAAACCTAGCCGATGCACCGCGGCACCCCCTCTTTTCATATCGGCCAGAAACAGGGGAAGACCCTTATCGCTCATTTCTTGCGGTGCCAATTTTACGGGGTGGCCGCGGATTGGGGGTATTAGTTGTTCAGTCCGAAAACGCGCGCAGCTTTAACGAAGAAGAAGTTGAAGATTTATTGACCGTCGCCATGGTCATAGGTGAAATAATTGTTGGCGATGAAAGACTGGGCGGTAAGGGGTCTGCCTTAAAAGGTATTTCTCTTGTCTCTGTTAAACCCGAAACGATTAAAGGTAAGGCCTTCGCAGATGGTTTAGCGCGTGGCCAAGCCTATTTGCATTTACCACCTGTTACACCCGCGAACCTACTTGCCGACAATATTGCAGCAGAAGAAGCTCGCCTCGAAGAAGGTATTAAGAAGCTCCGTGCCAGTGTCGATGCCATGGTGTCAGGTGAAGCCGCGGGCATTTCCCGCGCGTCAAAAGAAATTTATGAAACCTATAGAATGTTCGCTTATGACCGAAAATGGGTCGGGCGGTTACGTGAAGCCGTACATTCTGGCCTAACGGCCGAGGCGGCTGTGGAGCGGGTCCGTAATGAACACCGGGCCCGATTAATGAAGTCCCGCGACGCCTATTTGCGTGCTCGGCTGCATGACTTAGAGGATTTAGCAAACCGTCTATTAAGGGCGTTATCTGGTGAAGCCCTTATGCCAGGGAATAAAGATATTTCAGATAAAGCTGTGATTTTTGCACGTGAAATTGGCCCTGCTGAGTTATTAGATTATGACCGAGACAAGCTTAAAGCGATAGTCTTGGAGGAAGGCGCGGCTAGCTCTCACACGGCTATTATATGTCGTGCATTGGGGATTCCGCTGGTCGGGCGGGCTGAAGGCGTTCTTGACCTTATTGAAACGGGGGATGAGGTTCTTGTCGATGGCGAAAGTGGCACAGTACACATTCGGCCTGTAGATACTCAAATTTCTGGTTTTACATTACGCGAAAACATACGCGGCGAAATGACTAAGGCCTATGACGCGCTTAGGCTGAAGCCTGCAATTACGAAAGATAAGCGGCATGTTTCGTTGCAATTAAACGCTGGCCTGTTGGTGGATTTACCACAAATGGATTTGTCTGGCGCTGATGGGATAGGTCTCTTTCGTACGGAATTTCAGTTTATGGTGAGTGATTTCATGCCAAAACTGAAGGAACAAACAGCGCTTTATCGCCAAGCCATTGAAACCGCAGGGCATCGCCCCGTTACGTTCAGGACATTGGATTTGGGCTCTGATAAAATCCTGCCTTATATGGACCCTGTTCCAGAAGAGAACCCAGCTATGGGTTGGCGCTCAATCCGCATCGCTTTGGATAGGCCGGGTTTGATGCGTTACCAGTTGCGAGCATTGGTAACGGCAGGGGCCGGAAAACACTTGCGGGTTATGTTCCCGATGGTGACGACTGTTGCTGAAATGATTGCCGCCAAAGAACTGTTTAACCGTGAGGTTACACGGGCGCGAAATTTAGGGCTGGAATTACCCGAGAAAATTGAAATCGGCGTTATGCTCGAGACACCATCCCTTGCATGGCAAGTTTTATCTGTGTGTGACCATGTAGATTTTGTCAGTGTAGGCGCGAATGATCTGATGCAGTTCTTCTTCGCGGCTGACCGTGATAATCCGAGAGTCGCGGATCGCTATGATCCACTTCACCCTGCCGCACTTTCCATTCTTAAATTCATCGCGCAAGGGTGTAAGTCTAGCGGAACACCGGTGAGCGTTTGTGGAGAAATTGCGGGTAGACCCCTAGAGGCTTGCTGTCTTGTTGCGCTGGGTTTTGATACATTGTCTATGCCCGTTACAGGAATTGGCCCTGTGAAATCAGCCCTCCTTGCTCTGGATGTTGAAAAGTTGAGAGCGGCAATAGAGCCCCATATAAACATACATTCACGCATGACATCTTTGCGTGATATAGTGCGGAACTTCTGTGAGGCTGAAGGCGTTCCTATTTAAATGATATGCCACTCATTAATTGAAATGGATTGACTATGAACCGCTTAATCATGCTTTGCTGTGCTACTTTTCTTGGTTTATCGGCTTGTGGTGACCCCTCTCGTGACGTGCAAAATGACGAGTCGCTTCAGAGTGACATTGAAGAAACAGTATTAAGCACTGACGGCCGTATTGTTATTTCTTCGCTCCCGAAAGTATTTGAACCCAATGCGTGCATACTTCCGATTACCGTTCAAAACGGTACAGAGACTGAGGTTTCAGTGTCGATGATGGAATTTAGCGTTACAGGCACTGGAGACGATGATAGCGGAAATATGTTCGCACAAAGTGTTGAGGCTGGTGAAACAAACACGGCCTATATTTTATTCCCCACGCGTCAATGCGATGAATTATTAGAAATTACGGCTAATAATCTAACCTGTAAAACAATGGGCGAAGACTGCTCGGAGAGTGTAGAGTTTGAATCTATCGAAGACCTTACTATTCGACGCAAATAGTTGCGTCTCATCCATAGCGATGGCGACGCGTTAGGCGCCGTTTATAAGCCTTCTTGTAACCAGTGCTTTAATAATTGATGCGCGATTGCAATGCGGGGTGGTCGCCGAAAGGCATTGCCCGTTTTAGCAAATACAGCGGCGACCTCATCGCGGCTAAACCATTGAGCGTCTTCTAGTTCATCAGGATTCACCTGAATGTCTGTGTTCTCTGCTTCACAAATAACGCCTATCATTAACTGACTGGGAAAAGGCCAAGGCTGGCTTGCAATATAGCGGTGATTTTTAGTTCGAATACCCGCTTCTTCCAATACTTCGCGGGCGGTAGCCTCTTCAATTGTTTCTCCTGGGGAAACGAATCCAGCGAGCGTTGACATGAATCCTTCTGGCCATCCTGGTCCGCGGCCCAAAAGAACTTTATCGTCTTTTACTACCAACATAATAACAACAGGGTTTACGCGGGGAAAATGTTCTGCTTGGCATTCGGGCCGAGGACAAACGCGTTTATGTCCCCCATCAGCGGGACTGCATTGCGCGCCGCATTTGGCGCAGCACATATGGTCTTTATGCCAATCGAAAATCGATTTAGCACGGCCAAATAAAGCCAGAGTTTCAGAATCGAGCCTTCCTCCGATTTCCCGTATGCTTTGGAAGTCGCTCTCCAAAGTTATGGCATCATCTTTCGCGAGGTTAGCTGCAAATATAGGGCGATTTCCATCCAGTCCCATAAAAATGATATGCGGGTCTAAAAGGTTTTGACCAATCAATTCGGATGGATGAACGCGTATAGCTTTTCCATCCTGCCCGACGGCGGGTTTGCCTTTATGAAATAGAATTGCACGGGCCGCGGGTAGGGCCATATAGTGTTGCAATTCCTCAGGGGAACGCTTGGTTTCACAAAAATCTAAAGGGCTGCCTGCGAAGGGCATAATATCAGTAAAGGTCATGTCACCCTATAACCTTGTCTGTCTGAAAATACGACCATCTATTTTCCTAAGTTTGTTACGCAGTGAAATAAAATATGATCAAAAATTGCCCGGTTCTAACCACCATTTAATTTACGGTAACTGCTATCTGAACACAGTTTAATTATCTGTTGCATTTTTGTGACAACACGTTTCTGTGAGCGTTAAGTTACTGTTTTGTAGGTTGTTTTCTTAGCCTGTCCCTACCATTTGCGGGTGACTTTATTTGGAAAGGATAAAACAATGAAGTTTTTGAAAACAACAATTGCCACGCTCGCTCTGACTGGATTTGCTGGTCAAGCGATGGCGCAAGACACAGGTGCATATGGTACATTGGGTGTTAGCACTTATGAGTTTGATACTTATAATATAACGGGCCGTTTAGGATATAATCTGAACGAGTATTTCGGGATTGAGGGCGAAGGTTCTATCGGTGTTATCGGTGAAGATGACAATGGTGTAGAGGTTGATACCGAGTGGGACTTGGGCGCTTACGCCGTGGCTCGTCTGCCCCTTAGCAATCAATTTGAAGCTTTTGTACGCGGCGGTTACACTGTCGTGAGCGTAGAAGCCACAGTTGCGGGCGTCACTGATAGCGATGAAGTTGACGGTTATGCTGTGGGTGGCGGGGTTCAGTACAACCTCAATGACCGCAGCGGCCTTCGTTTAGGCTATACCTATAAAGATGGCGATCTGAACGGCGTTGATCTTGATGCCGATGTTTGGGACGTCTCCTATGTACGTAAATTCTAGCGTTTAGAGTCATTTTTAATATTAGCCCCGTTCCTTTGGTGCGTGGCTTTTTTATGGCCTAAGGACTTGCGCCATTGATCTGAATTCCCCATATAACCGCTCGGAAGGTTGGCTTTGGACGGGAATCCGCGCCAACCCGGTCAGGTCGGGAACGAAGCAGCCGTAACGAGGTTTTTTCGGGTCAGGGTTCAGCCTTCCACTTTTCATTTTACATTAACCATCAAATAGCTGTGGACGTGAAGCTCTAGTCCCTTCCCACAGGTCTTAATCCTCTCTATATCTATTTTGATGACCACGAACTCTCAACAATCTTATCAGGTTTTGGCGCGAAAGTATCGTCCTGCCACCTTTGAGGATATGATTGGTCAAGATGCGATGGTAACCACTTTGACGAATGCGTTTGAGGCGGGGCGCGTCGCTCATGCCTTTATGATGACAGGCGTCAGAGGGATTGGGAAGACGACGACGGCGCGGCTGTTGGCGCGGGCCCTAAATTATGAAACGGACGAGATAAACGGCCCTTCGACGGATTTATCTGTGCCTGGCAAACATTGTGAAGCCATCATGGCTAGCTCTCATATGGACGTGCTCGAAATGGACGCTGCGTCTCGCACAGGTGTAGAGAACATGCGAGAGATGCTGGACGGTGTACGTTATGCGCCGGCTACAGCACGGTATAAAGTGTATATTATCGATGAGGTGCATATGCTCTCAGCCGGGGCTTTTAATGCACTTTTGAAGACGCTTGAAGAACCTCCGGATCATGCAAAATTCATATTTGCAACAACTGAAATACGCAAAGTTCCAATTACTGTGCTCTCGCGATGCCAAAGGTTTGACCTTAGGCGCGTAGAGGCTGGATTATTGGCGGCGCATCTAAAAGGTATTTGCGCCAAAGAAAATGTAAAAGTCTCGGATGAGGGTTTAGCTTTAATTGCGCGGGCCGCTGAAGGCTCTGTGCGAGACAGTCTTTCTTTGTTGGATCAAGCTATTGTTCAAGCGGGGCTTGATGGGAATGAAGTTACCTTTGAGCAAGTGCGGGCTATGCTGGGTCTGGCCGATCGCGTGCGCGTTTTAGATTTATTCGGTATGGCGGCTTTGGGCGATGGCAAGGGCGCAATTACGGAGATGCGGGCGCAATATGATGACGGCGCCGATCCGGCCGTGATCATGCGCGATTTGATGGATATTTGCCACGAAGTCAGCCGCGCTAAGACATTAGGCGAAGGCGCGGACTTTGATGCTGCGCCAGACCAAATCGAACGACTTACGTCTTTGGCTGAGCGATTATCTATGGGGCAGTTGACTCGTCTTTGGCAGATTTTGACTCAATCCCATACAGAAGTGCGGCAAGCCCCTGCGCCTTTGGCGGCCGCTGAAATGGCGATGCTAAAACTCGCCGTTGCGGGACAAATGCCGCCGCCTGAACTCGCGGCTCAGATTATTGAGCAAGCCCAACACGCGGCAAAAGAGGGCGGGGCGGGGCTGCCTGTGTTAAATGCTCCAACCACTTCGGCCTCTCCCTCCGCAGCCCAAACGCGGGTCACGTCAGGACAGACCTTGCTAGGTAATTCTCCAAACGGTCAAGTAAGTCATAACGCGCCTAGTACAGGTGCTACCGCGCAGCTTAGCGCACCGAAATCAGTATCTGTAACGCCTCCATCAGTAGAGATTGACACATTAGAACAATTTGTTGATTTGCTACCAAAAGCGAAAGTTAAATTAAAATCTGACATTGCGCGTTATGTTCGGCCCATTCAATTTAAGCGCCAAAATGTTCGCGTTGAAATTTTGGATGGAGCGCCAAATGATTTAATTGGCAAAATGGTTGGCGCTCTTCAAGATTTGACGGGTTCACCTTGGTTGATTAGTCCTGAAAAATCTGGCGGTGCGCCAACTTTGGCAGAGGCACGGCGAAAGAAGAAGTCTGACCAAAAAGCCAAAGACCGCGCTCATCCCGCTTTTAATCATCCACTACTGAAAGGTGCAGAATTGCTGGGTATTAAAAACCGAGAATCTTCAAATGTCATTCAAGGTGATTTTCGAAGATCAGAGGCATTAAGCGCGGATGATGCCAGAAATGATATCGATGAGTATAGCATAGATGAAGGGGTGCCTTCAGATTACACACCTCCTGAGTATTAGCCAGATGACAAGAATAAGGACATAGTCATGAAAGATATTATGGGCTTGATGAAACAAGCCAAGGATATGCAAAAGAAAATGGAAGCTGCTCAGGCACAAGTCGCTGACTTGGTCGTCGAAGGACGTTCCGGAGGGGGTCTTGTGACTGTTAGCCTTGCTGGTGGAGGCAATATGAAAGGGCTGAAAATTGATCCCAGTCTCTTATCTAGCGAAGAGGCGGAGATCGTTGAAGACTTAATTGTTGCGGCCTATCAAGATGCCAAAGCCAAGCTTGATGAGGCCCAAGGCGAAACAATGAAATCAGCTATGGGCGATATACAATTACCGCCGGGTATGAAGATGCCATTTTAAGGCACATAATTATTGCTGCATCCATAAAGTCGGCCCCCATAGAACATAAAGGAGAGACGCATTATTCTCTGCTAGAGAATCAATTTTACGTCTTTCAAGGAATCGTATGTCAGGCTTAAATGTCAGCCCAGAAATTGAACGCCTGATAGCGCTACTGGCCAAGCTGCCTGGCTTGGGACCGCGTTCGGCTCGTAGAGCGGCTCTTGATTTATTGAAAAAACCTAATGCCTTAATGCGGCCGTTGGCGTTGGCTCTGGGCGAAGCCGCCGACAGGATTTCGACATGCCAAATATGCGGTAATGTAGATGCGCAAAACCCCTGCCATATATGTACGGCGCCCGGGAGAGACATAACGACATTATGCGTCGTGCAAGATGTGGCTGATTTATGGGCGATGGAAAGAGCCGGCGCCTTTCGGGGGCGTTATCATATTTTGGGGGGTACGTTATCTGCGCTTGATGGTATCCGGCCAGAAGATTTAAATATTGCCTCTTTGATTGATCGTGCTTCGCATGAGGATGTGAAAGAAGTTATTTTGGCTATGAATGCCACTGTGGATGGGCAAACTACGGCGCATTATATAACGGATCATTTAGCGAAAGCGAATGTCCAAGTTTCACGCCTTGCGCATGGCGTCCCTGTGGGAGGGGAACTAGATTATCTAGATGATGGAACGATTTCTGCTGCGATGAAGAGCCGTCGGCCTTTTTAAGGCAAATTATCGAATAGGGGGACAACATGTCAGTTGTAGGGCGTCAGATAAATTTCACTCCCGCTATATTCTTCCTTGTTGTGATGAATCTTTTGCCTGTTTTAGGCGTTTTTCTTTTTGGCTGGGATACGGGAACGCTATTATTACTCTATTGGTTAGAGAGCATCGTTATTGGCATATTAAATATTCCTAAAATCTTGTCCTGCCAAGGCGATGATGAAAACGCTGCGAAGCAACCGCCAAGCTTAGGTGGAAAATTGTTTCTCTGTGTTTTCTTTTCTGTTCATTACGGTGTGTTTTCATTTGGACATTACACATTTTTGGATGCGTTTTTTAATTCGATTCCCCCTCTTTCTGATTTAATTGCGGAGATTATTTCCGCTCAAGGCCTAGCGGTTTCAGTCATCGGATTAATGGTAAGTCATCTCTTTTCCATGTTTCGCAATTTTTATGGGAAAGCGGAGTATAAAATGCGGTCGGCCAATACACAGATGTTTATCCCTTATGGACGCGTCTTTATTATGCATATTGTTATCATGTTCGGTGGTGCCTTGGTGCAAGCTTTCGGAGCGCCAATATTGGCGCTCGTTTTACTTGTTTTGCTGAAGACTTTAATCGACATTGTGAGCCATAGCGCAGAGCATAACGAATTTAAGTTGCCGAGTTGATACCCTAAATTTCTTCTAAAATGGATGTTCCATGACTGTTATCTTGGCAGGTCCATTGCCAAGTTTCATGTAAGCGCATTTTTCCATCAGGCATAATTTCTGGAACGGAATGACAATGTCCGGTCATTAACTCTCCACTTTTATTGCGGTGTTGATAACGCATGTCGAGATTTCCATTAGGCTGTATAGTCGCAATTAACTGTCCGAATTCTATTTCTCCGCCTGAGTAGGTTCCGGTTACAAGATCGAATTTCTGTTCATATTTGAAAATAGTCTCTGATGTTGTTTCAGAAGCTCCATTTGTTGTGACAGGGCGAAATAACCTTCCACCATACCAGATGGGATTCTTAGGTTTTTTTATCATGTGATTTTATCCCGTTGGCTTGCGGAACTCAGCGATATTGTTGGCCGCGCTTTCGCGTTCTTCAACATCTAGGCTTTCTATTTTGTCAGCACGTTTTGTAATTTTTTCAGTGGAAATCCGTATCTTACGAAGGTCTTCTGTGCTTTGATTAAAATGACTTTGCAACTTGGCGACGCGGTCATCGAGCAAGGTGACATCTTTGGCCATCAAGCCGACTTCACGCTGTAAGATATGGGCTTGCTCGCGCATAGCGGCGTCGCGCATAACGGCCCGCATAGTATGAAGTGTTGCCATAAAAGTCGTGGGCGACACAATCATCACTTTTTCTTTGAACCCGAATTCGACGACTTGCGGGAAATGGGTGTGTAACTCTGCGTAAACAGCCTCACTGGGCAAGAATAACATGGCGATATCATGTGTTTCCCCAAAAATGAGGTATTTACTGGCAATGTCTTTAATATGCCGGGTCACATCAGCGGCAAAGGCACGTTTGGCTGTCGTCTCTTGATCGGTATTCTCTGCCGTTGTTAGGCGCCGCCAGGCTTCCATAGGGAATTTGGAATCAATAGCCACATCGCCCTGTTCGCCAGGTAAATGAATAAGAGCATCCACCCGTTTCCCGTTTGATAGTGTGTGCTGAAAGGAAAAAGCGTTAGGCGGTAAATAGCTTTCTATCAAATCCTGCATTTGTTTTTCGCCAAACGCGCCGCGTGCTTGCTTGTTTGAGAGAAGTGATTGCAAGCCTGAAACTTCGCCAGAAAGGGTTTCTATGTTTTTCTGGGCGCGATCGATGAGTGCGAGCCGTTCGTGTAATTGTTTTAAATTAGCGGAATTACGCTCTTGGGTTTGAACGATAGATTGACCGACGCGTTCAGAAACTTTGGATAAACGTTCGTCCAGACTTTGCCGAAACAAATCATCACGCTGTGCGCTATCTTCTGCAAATTGAGCGATACGTCCCTGTAACTCGCCTTGTTGGGATTGCATCTCGCTGAGTTTTTCACGCATTTGGGCTGCTAATGCAGCAGCTTCTGGGTCTTTACGTCGCCCACCGAAAAGAAGGGCGAAAAAAGCACCGAGTAAGAGCAAAGCTACACCCAGAATGATTTCCACAAATGTAAGTTCTAAACCAGAGTAGCGAATGATAGGTTCCATATTTGTTCTTTTGTCACAGAACAGCAAAAGAGGGAAGGGAGGAGTTTCACTCCTGTGTCTTTTCCTCTTTAATCCCGCGCTGGGCTGGCGATTGAACCCGCGAGCAAACCCCCATCAATTGTCATTTCGGTGCCTGTGATATAGGCGGCTTCGTCGGAGGCGAGAAGCACGGCTAAAGCGGCAACTTCTTTAGGTTGACCAAACCGACGCGCCGGCGTGTCTGCAACAATAGTTTCCATTCGTGTTTCTCTGTCAGGGCCATCACCTAACATTGGTTCCCACATGGGCGTTAAAATGGCGGCAGGGTGGATGGAGTTGCATCGGATATTAAGGCCCTGTTCTGCGCAATAGAGGGCCACCGTTTTCGTGTGGTTGCGTATGGCCGCTTTCGAAGAAGCATAAGCCGCGGCTTGCGGAATACCAACAAGTCCAGAACGTGAAGAAATATTGATGATAGACCCTTGGCCCTTTTTACGCATCGCTCGAATAGCATATCGACACCCTAAGAATGTTCCGTCTAAATTCACCCGGTGAACGCGTTTCCAATCCTCAAGGGTTGAATTTTCGGGGTCCTGAGAGGCGTGACTATCTTCGAACCCTGTAATACCAGCATTGTTAACGAGTACGTCAATTTGGGGGTATAGCTGTGATAGCCTTTCCCAATGTTCTTCATTTTCGACGTCGAGCTCGTGAAATTCCATGCTGAGATCTGATGCGGTAGCGTGTAAAGTCCTCAGATTTTTATCCGTTAATATAACTTTTGCGCCTTCGTCTTTAAAGGCGGCTGCGATGGCCGCGCCAATACCGCGGGCTGCACCTGTTACGAGACAGATTTTGTTGTTTAAGCGTTTCATGAAGAATCCAAAATGTAAGAAAGAAACCACCTCAGGAAGATGGGAGAAATAATCGAAAAATAGTTCGATTTACTTATTCATGTCTCTCACTCTGAATTAAGTGTTGGCCTTAAATTTCAATAGCCTAATTTTACGAGACCTCAAGTCATTTTCTGAGGGCTAGAGCGAGAGCTTCTTTAACTTGGTATACGCTGACCAATGACTGTATTTGTTTTTTTCTTGGGTAAAGGATTAGGGCTTTGATTATGGGGTTTTATCCCGCGATAATTGGCATCGATATAATGTTTAATCGACTTGTTCTGCGTCTTTAGAGGCCCAGTTGCATCAATTAATTGATCAAGAATGATTGACTTTGTTGGCGCATGCAGCCCGATGATAAATAAGGGGGTATCCGTTGCATGAGCCAAGCGAAGATATCCCGTTTTAAAGCTCTCTTTAGGACTGCGGCTCCCACTGGGGGTTATAGCCAGAAAAATATTATCTGATTTTTGTAAAATATTTTCGATAGCGGCAATGGCGTCTTTGCCTTTCTGTCGCTCAATAGGGATACCACCCATCCAACGAAAGAAACCGCCGAGTGGCCAAGAGAAGGCTTCTTTCTTCATTAAATAAGACATTCGAAATCCGACAGATTGCGCCGCCATCATAATTAAAATGAAATCCCAATTTGATGTATGAGGCTCTCCTAACAATATGACCTTAGGTACATTGGGTAGGGCGCCTTCGACTTTCCAGCCTAATAGATTTAAGAGGCCGCTGCCGATAGCACGCGTTACGGCATTACCCATACGAGGGACATTATCGTTCACAATTGAGTTGTTATACTTCACGCGGGGAAACCCTCCTATGCTCCAAATAGGAGGTGATTTACGGTCATTTTATAAGTATCTATTGGCCGCGCCAGTCACAGTTATGTGACGAGGCTTAGCTACGTAAGCGCGCGCCAACTTTCATTGCATTCGAAATGACTTTGTCACTGATGGCTTCAATTTCTTTATCCGTAAGGGTCGCGTCTTTAGGGGAAAGGGTCACTTCAATCGCGAGTGACTTATGACCATCCTCGACGCCTTTACCTTGGTAGACATCAAATAAAGTAACATCAGAAATCAGCGCTTTGTCCGCACTTTTGGCCGCGCGTAATACGTCATTGGCCGCTATTGCTTCTGGCACAATAAAAGCAAAATCGCGTGTGACAGGCATGAGGTCAGAAAGCGAGAGAGCCGTTTTAGCTTTGGACACGCTTTTTCCTTTTTTGGCACGTGGTGCGGGTATGGCTTCAGGCCAAATTTCAAAAGCCACTATGCGGCTCTCAATACCCATGGCTTTCAAAACACGAGGGTGGAGTTCACCAAAACTTGCCAAGACATTCTTTGGCCCCATACGGAGCGATGCAGAGCGTCCAGGGTGCCAATAATCCCCTACGGCGTCAAAGAGCTGAAGGTTGCCCGTTGCAGCGCCCATAGACTCCAGAGCGTCTAATACATCAGCCTTAGCCGTTAGGGCTGTTATTTCTTCTACGCCTGACCAGTCTCTCTTGGCTTCCACGCGCCGCACTCCTGCTAAGGATAAGCGTTGGTCATCAGGGTTTTGTCCTGAAAAGACAGGGCCCAGTTCAAATAGAGCTGCTGAAGGATAGCCTTTATCAGCATTGCGTTGTCCTGCGAGTAAAAGGTGGATTAATGCGCTTGGACGCATCGTGTTCAAATCACTAGAAATAGGATTGTCAACGCGTAGGCTTTCATCGTCTCCGCCGAATAATGCCGCATGATCGTCAAGGGCAAAAGACCATGTCACGGCTTCTGATAAACCACGTAAAGCTAGAGCCCGCCTTGCAAGGCGTGTACGGTTCTGGGTAAGAGTCGCTGTGGGTTCACGTCGACCGGGTAAGGGCGGTAGACTGACGGCCTCCAGATTATGAAAGCCGTGAATACGAGCAATTTCTTCGACTAAATCGGCACCTTCAGATGCATCCCGGCGAAAGCTCGGGACGGTTACCGTCCATAGAGGTTCACGTTTTACAGAAAACCCAAGATCTGTCAGAATTTTTTCCATTGTGTCGTCAGAGAGTTTCAAGCTCGTCAAACGCGTCACTTGCATGGGGTCAAATTCAATAGGCTCTGGTAGCGCAGGTGTTTCACCTGCCACTGTAATATCACTGGCTTCGCCGCCACAAATATCGATGACCATTTGCGTGGCAAGTTCGACGCCATCTATAAGGCCACCAGTGTCGACACCGCGTTCAAAACGATATTTAGCATCAGAATTCACGCCAAGACGTTTAGCCGAACGGCGAATGGTCAGCGGGTCAAAATAGGCGCTTTCAATCAAAATTTCTGTTGTCGTTTCATCACAGCCCGTTGTGGTGCCCCCAACAATTCCGCCAAGACCTAAAACGCCATTATCATCCGTGATAACAATATCATCTTCTGTGGCTGTATAGGATTTATCGTCTAAAGCGTCGAAGCTCTCGTCGGCGCCGCGGCGAACATTTATTGCGCCTTTTAATTTGGCCATATCATAAAAATGAAGCGGGCGCGCGCGGTCATAAGTGATATAATTCGTAATATCGACCAAGGCTGAAATGGGCCGTAATCCAATAGCTTTTAATTGGTCTTGTAACCATTTTGGTGAGGGGCCATTTTTCACCCCGCGAATAACGCGGCCTGCAAAGGCAGGGCATCCGTCTGTGTCTTCGATGCGTATCGTTTGCGGATTTTTAAACTTAATATCTGAAGCGTTAATATTAGGGCTTATCAATTTGCCAAGGCCAACTGCTGCAAGGTCGCGTGCAATTGAATTCACACCAAGCCAGTCAGGGCGGTTAGGGGTAACCTCGAAATCAATTACGGGATCATCTAGGTTCAAAGCTTCGGCGAGGGGCGTACCCATAGCCAAATCTTGCGGTAAATCCATGATGCCATCATCTTCACCATCAATTTCAAGCTCTTTGCCAGAACACATCATGCCCGAGCTTTCAATGCCGCGAATTTTGCGTGGCTTTTTATCAAGACTAAAATCTAGACCTGGAATATAAGCGCCAAGCGGAGCATAAGCCACTGTCATATCAGCCCGAGCATTTGGTGCGCCGCAGACAATTTGTTTAACGCCGTCGCGGGTTTCAACAGTGCAAACTTTTAATTTATCAGCATCCGGGTGCTTCTCGGCCGTAAGGACTTTGGCTATCGAAAACTCAGAGAGCTTCTCGGCAGGGTTTTCAACGTCTTCGACTTCGAGACCGGCAAGGGTCATCGCCTCGACAACTTCGTCAATTGTCGCATCCGTTTCGAGGTGCTTTTTAAGCCAGCTTAATGTGAATTTCATTATGAAAGCCCCGTCGCGAGGTTAGCTTGAAGAAGTGGGTCAAAGCCGTAATGGCCAAGCCAACGTGTGTCGGCGGCGAACATGTCGCGCAGGTCAGGCATGCCGTATTTTAACATGGCAAGGCGGTCGACGCCCATACCGAAAGCGAAGCCCTGATATTCATCAGGGTCCAGACCGCAAGCGCGTAGAACATTCGGGTGGACCATGCCACATCCCAAAATTTCCATCCATTTGTCACCTTGTCCGATTTTAATAGCGGCGCCGTCGCGTTCATACCGAACATCCATTTCCGCAGAGGGTTCCGTGAATGGGAAATGGTGTGGGCGAAATTGTACATCAACATCAGTTTCAAAAAACGCGCTAATGAAATCCATAAGCACACCTTTTAAGTGCCCCATATGAATATCTTTATCGATGACAAGGCCTTCAACCTGATGGAACATGGGCGTATGGGTTTGGTCGCTATCGCAACGATATGTTCGTCCCGGAGCGATGATACGGATAGGCGGCTTTTGATTTATCATCGTACGAATTTGTACAGGCGATGTGTGAGTGCGGAGCACTTTTTTCTCTTCTTCACCCTCTATTGCCGACATAAAAAAGGTATCGTGCATATCACGAGCCGGATGCCCAGGAGGGAAATTTAAAGCCGTGAAGTTGTGGAAATCATCTTCAATGTCTGGACCTTCGGCAACAGAGAAACCCATATCAGAAAAAATAACGGCCATTTCCTCCATAACCTGCGGCACAGGATGAAGTGTACCTTGGTGCCGAAGAACCGGAAGTGACATGTCCATCGTTTCTGAAGAGAGAGCCGCTTCTAGGGCCGCATTTTCTAGATCGGATTTTTTAGCGTCTACCAAGGCATTTAGATCATTCTTAAGTCCGTTAAGCGCCGGGCCCATAACTTTCTTTTCTTCGACACTCATCTTGCCAAGCTCTCGCATCATCAGAGAGACTTCGCCCTTTTTACCTAGGGCAGAGACGCGAATGTCATCTAAGGTTTGAAGGTCAGTCGCGGCTTCAATCTGAGCGGCTATTTTGGTTTTTACGGACTTAATATCAGCCATAGTGGCGGGTCTTTCGGCATTTTGGGCGCGGCGAAAAGGCCGCTCTATTTGCCGCGCGTTTTGGCGTTTTCAAGGGGCTTCGTCAACCGTCATGACTGAGGAGAGCAGAATAGCTTATTCTTCTACCGCTACAGATTGTTTTACGGGGGTAGCTTAAGCTGATTTCTGAGGTGACGTGCTCAAAAAGGTCTTGCGGCCATTGGGTTTTTTAATGTTGGGGTCTTCTATCGGTTCTATATCTTCAACAATCTCTTCACGTTTCTGGTAAAGCCCAGGCCCTTCTCCAACCGTATCAAAACCAAAGTTGAAGTTATTTAGGGTCTCGTTTGTGCCGAGGAGAAGATATCCATGTGGAAGGACTAGTGAGGCTAGCCCCCGTAAGACTCGCAATTGGGCCGTTGCTGAATAATGCGGAAGTGATCCGCGGAATAACACGGCGTGAAATTTGGGCAAAGTTCCCAGATTAGAGAGAAGATGGACATCCTCAAAACGAACATATTGCTTTAGGCGATCTCGTATAATCCAATCAGTGCTCTGAGCCTCAGGAGCAGGGTTGAAAAAATCAATCAGATCTCTTGTTGCTAAACCACGCTGCACTTCGAAATGCGTGTAACGTCCTGACTTGGCTCTGTCCAAAGCGGTTGAGGGATAATCCACGCCCATAATATCGAGGCTGAGATTTGGATATTGGTCACGCGCTCGCTCAAAGGCCATTGCGATGCCATAGGCTTCTTGTCCTGATGCGCAGCCAAAAGAGAGCACGCGTATGTGTCCGCCGCCCCGCACGCGGTATAAATTGGGTAAAACTTCATCGGTAAACCGCGTGAAACTTTGCGGGTCATTATTAAAGCGAGTATCGCGCTCTAAAAGGGCCGACACAACTTGAATAGCTAATTTTGGATGCCCCGTTTTAAACAGTTCATCTACCAGAGCATCAAGGGTCTCAAAGCCTTCTTTACGGGCAAGAGCAGAGAGACGTGTTTCCACCAGAAAAGCATGGTTCGACCCTAAATTTACACCCGCAAGCTCTAAGGTCAGCCTTTTTAAAGCTTCATAGTAAGAGGCATTTAGGGAAAGCACCGAAGACATGGTTAGAGCAGGCCCGCCAATTGAAACTTCGATTCTATAATATCGGAATCAAAAGGTTTCATAACATATTCATTGGCGCCAAATTGTAGGGCTTGTGTTATTTTCTCGACACTGCGTTCTGCCGTGCAAAAAACGATAACAGGATGTTGGCCATTGGGCACATCACGCAACACTTTTAAAAAGGCAAAGCCGTCCATAACCGGCATATGCCAGTCCAATAAAATTGCATCGGGCATGTTAATACGGCACTGATCCAAAGCTTCTTGCCCATTAGCGGCCTCGGTGACTTGAAAGTCTAAATCCTTCAAAATCCGCGAAGCCACGCGGCGGATCATTTTGGAATCATCAACAATTAAACAAGTGCGCTGTGTCGTCATTAAACGGCTCGTTTCGATTCAAACAAGACAAGAGTGCTGTCCTCATCCATTAATGGCTGTTCCATCAAAGCGCCAAGTCTTGCGCCTATACCTTCATCAACAGGCATTTTGGGTGAAACTTCAGCCTGAGCGATTGGGTTTACAGAGAGGCTGAGGACCAGATTACCTGTGATAGGGTCTACGCTTTGTGATGTCAGTTTCGTATCGGGCGCTGCACTCATTATGATGCCAGCCATCGCGGGCGCATTGGCAGTAAGCTGAAGATTCTTACCATTTACACTGATATCAATGTGGCCCAGTTCTTCGGGTGAGATATGAATAGACAGATGTAAGACTAAACGGCTAATCCAAGCTTCTAGGCGCATGCGCATCTTTTCGGCTTCGAGCTTAGATAGGGCAAAGCCAGCCACGTCATAAGATAGGCTGAGGGTTATACCACGCTGCCGGGCTTCACTTAGGCCAATTTGGATTATCTCGCTAATAAAGGCGTCCATAGCGATTTCAGAGGCGACCTCAGATAAACGCGTGGGTTTGACTAGAGTTTGCTTCTCTACAGAACTTGTATCAGAAAATGCCTCAGTTGAAGCGTGAGGCTTGTGTTCTTTCTTAGCTTCCCCTTTTGAAAAGGCCAAAAGCGTTGAAAGCATGGGCTGTTCATTTGGGCGCGCCAAGTGAATTGATGCTTTTAAAGCATCTTCAGCTCTGTCTTTTTGAGCGTCTGGAGAAAGCGTTAGAGCAATAACATCAGATGATTCTTGTGTTTCGCCGCGATTAACGTCTAATTCTAGGCCTTCCAGTTCAATCAAACCTTCTTCATATTGCGCCAGTAAATATGTCAATGTGCGTAAGTGATGAGTCACAGGCTGAGACGTTTGTACGGCGTTTAACGTATCTTGCGCGGCGCGATAAATGGCGCGTGCATGATTAAGTTTTGCGCCGCTTTGCACATCCGTAAGAGCTTTAGTGAGGTCTTCAGCAGGCAAATCAGCAGGATTCGTCCCATCCAAATCTGCAAGGGCAGATTGGCAGTTGCGCATAAAGGCGCGGGCCTGTTGTGTGCTATCACCCATAAAAAGTATCGTCCGATTTCGTTTGCGTTCAGAATCAGTAAGGCAGAACGGTTTGCATAATGAGATTTATGCCGAAAAAGGGTTAAGACGGGCTAAAGCCAAGATAGTTTTTGAATAGGTTTCCGCATTTTAATTGCAGGCTTCGAGCTTAACTTGCCGCGGGGGTTATCTCAAATGTTACGCTATCTTCTTCCGCTTGGGCTGTAATAACGCACTGAATTTCGCGTGCAATCATACCAGCATAAAAAGGCTGGATAGTGCGGCCATCAAAGCCGCCTTCGGGGGCTTTCCCAGCGAGGGCAGCGGCAATGTTCGGGTCAAGTTTTGCCCGCCTTCCAGTAGACTTAAGTCTAATACGCTTATTCTCACCAGACTCAGATATAACAATGTCGCCGCCACGGGGAATCGCATTTACCGCCAACATGACTAAATTCATTAAAAGACGGGCTTGTCCTTTTGGTAATTCATCACGGGTCATTTCCCAGATGAAATTTGCTTTGCCATCTTTATACATATCTTCAATTTTTTTGATGGTGTCGGCTAATGGGATAATGCCTGCAGAGGAGCCCGCGGCTCCGAAAGCATCCCGTAAAAAGTTAAGTTTGGCATTGGCTTGTCTCGAAGACGTGCGGATAAGTTCAATTGCGTCTTCATGCATCTCTACATTCGATTTATCATCCAGAACTTCTAAGCCCGTATTCACCATGCCAACAGGATTAATGAGGTCGTGGCATATGCGAGAGCACATCAAAGCTGCGAGTGTTGACGGGGTTAATTTTATAATGGGTTCACTCATGATCACGGTCTCGCTTTAATTCTGTATTGAAAGGGGCGCGCTGTGGCACGGGCCCAATTCTGTTATCACTCTTGTGGATTGATTTGGCGCTTTGGACAAATAAAAAAACCCCGACACGGTGTCGGGGTTTAGATTTTTTCGCCTATAAGGCGACTAAATCGTTAAGACCTATTTTAAATCATCTTGGTCTATTAAGCCGTCAGTCGCGATTTTCTCTTTGTCGAAATATTCCTTCGCCATTTTGAAGACAATTGGTGAAAGGAAGATAAGCGCAATTAAGTTTGGCGCGGCCATCAGCCCAGTCAAACTATCCGCGATAAGCCAGAAAGTTGCCACTACCATATTGTCGCCATCTGTTTCGAATGACATGGCATAAGTGGACGCGAAAACAGCCAGGACCCAAAAAGCACGGAAAATAGGAATCGATTTCTCTTTAAAGATAAAGGCTGTGCAGCGTTCACCATAATATGACCAACCGATAATGGTTGTGAACGCAAATATCGCTAGACATATCGTTACGATATGACCGCCAAAACCAACCAAAACGGCATCAAAGGCCTGGGCCGTTAAAGGCACTCCAATTTCACAACCCATTGGAGTAGAGCCGCTTTTTAGCATTTCTAAAATCGCAGGGTTAGCAAGGCAATCGGGCGTCATTACGCCTGATGTTAGAATGACGAGCGCTGTAATTGTACAGATAATCAACGTGTCGATAATTGTGCCAAGCATGGCAATAATACCTTGGTTGACTGGGTCGTTATTTTGAGCAGCAGCATGAGCAATTGGAGCTGATCCCTGACCTGCCTCATTAGAAAAGAGGCCGCGAGCGATGCCTTTTTGCATGGCTAACATCATCAAGCCAATGGTGATGCCTGTGCCAGCTTCTTGCATACCGAAAGCGCCTTTGAAAATCATACCAAATGCGGCAGGCACGTTACCAATATTGGCGGCAATCACGATGAGGGCGGCGCTGATATAAAGCAAAGCCATAAGAGGAACGAGGCGAGAAGCGACGGCCCCAATTCGTTTAATGCCTCCAAAAACCACTCCGCCCACAAGCAGCGCAAGAACAACAGCAACAATACGAGGGTCAAAATTATATTGGCTTTGTAAAGCATCTGCGATGGAATTGGCCTGAACCGCATTCCCAGTAGAGAGCGCGCCAATGATACCAAATAAAGCAAAGGCAAAAGCAAGGCCGATAAATTTCGGGCCTAGGCCATTTTTGATATAATACATCGGTCCGCCAACGCGGTTTCCATTGGCGTCGATTTCTCGAAAGCGTACGGAAAGAACCCCTTCAGCAAATTTTGTGGCTGTTCCTAAAATGGCTGTCATCCACATCCAGAAGACTGCGCCAGGACCGCCAATTGCAATGGCGGCAGCGACGCCAGCGATGTTGCCTGTTCCTACAGTTGAAGATAAGGCCGTCATCAAAGCAGCAAATGGCGAGACATCGCCTTCATGAGCTTCGCCAGTCCGTTTCTTGAAAAGTTGTTTAAACCCATACCCCACACGAAGGATGGAGAGAAACCGTAATCCGACGGTTAAAAAGAAACCGACACCCAAAAGAAGGACCATCATTGGCGGGCCCCAAACAAAACCGTTAAGGGTCTCCATCAGCGCGTTAAATGTTTCCATGAAGCAATATCTCCCAGCCTATTTTAAGGCACAAATTTTATATTTGAACGACCATAGGCGAGGCAATTGGCTCATGACAAATAAAAAAGTGTCATTCTTGGGGGTAACGCGTTATTGCCTGCTTTTAAATCAGTAAGCCCTGATATAGTCAGTGGGGCAAATGGTGTTACATTCGATTTTGTATTGATGGATTTTTAAATGTTTGAATATCTCGTTCCTCGCGCACCTGACGCAATTATGGCGTTAATGGAGGCCTGTAAGGCTGATACTAATCCGAATAAAATTGATCTCGGCGTCGGGGTGTACAAAAATGATGCGGGCGAAACGACGGTCATGAAGGCCGTCAAAGAAGCTGAAAAACGCTGGTGGGCAGAAGAGCAGACCAAGTCCTATGTCTCTACTGTTGGTCGTGCTGATTTCCGTGATGCGATGTGCGCGATGATGTTTGGTGAGGATAACTCCGTCATAACGGAAGGCCGGTTAGCATCTGCACAGGCGGGCGGCGGATCAGGAGCGCTACGTCTTGGAGCTGAAGTGATTAAATCCGCGGCTCCGGATGCGACTGTTTGGGTCAGCACACCGACTTGGGCCAATCATACACCGCTAATTAGTTCTGCTGGGCTAAAGATGGAGAATTATCCTTATTATAATCGCGAAACTTTGGGCGTCGATTTTGAGGATATGATTGATCACCTTCGCTCTAAAGCCAAAGCTGGGGATGTTGTATTGTTACATGGCTGTTGCCATAATCCTACAGGTGCAGACTTGTCTCACGAACAATGGGATTACATGGCTGAGTTTTTAGTCGAGCGTAACCTCTTGCCTTATGTTGATCTTGCTTATTTTGGCCTTGGCCGTGGCATGGAAGATGATGTTTATGGTCTGCGGAAAATACTGGCGACATGTCCTGAAGCCTTAGTGGCTGCGAGTTGTTCAAAGAATTTTGGTCTTTACCGTGAGCGGGTAGGCCTAATTGCTGTTGTAACGAAAGACCAAGAGACAGCGAAAATTGCACAGAGCCAATTAGGGTCTATTCAACGCAAAATTATCTCAATGCCGCCTGATCATGGCGCTGCGCTTGTCGCGAAGATACTTAATGATTCAGAGCTCCGCGCTATGTGGATTGAAGAATTGGACGCCATGCGAAACCGGATGTTAGATTTGCGTTCACGGCTTTCAAATGAACTTGCGGTGCAAGGTTCAGAAGTCATGGCGAATGCGGTAAAAGCACAGAACGGCATGTTTTCGACATTGCCTGTTTCAAAGGAACAAGCCGAAGCTCTTAGGGCTGATTACTCAGTCTATATGACAAATTCGGGCCGTATAAATATTGCGGGTGCAAATATACGAAATATCCCTTTACTCGCAAAAGCGATTTTAGACGTTCTTTAACCGTTAAGCCGAGAGCCGAATTAGGCTTTCGGCTCAAATGCATATCCTGCTGAACGGACTGTTCGGATTGGGTCTGGTAATTTTGGTGCGCCTAGGGCTTTGCGTAAGCGGCCAATATGGACATCGACGGTTCTTGCCTCAACATAAACATCACGCCCCCAAACCGTATCAAGTAACTGTTCGCGTGAAAAAACACGCCCAGGATTTTTGATAAAATGTTCCAATAAACGGAATTCTGTCGGGCCAAGATGAATTGTTTTCTCGCCGCGTTTGACACGAAAAGCTTGCATATCCACTTCGATATCGCCTTGGACGATAATGTCTTGGAGAAGGGCGGGTTTGGCGCGTCTTAGCAAAGATCGTGTCCGCGCAAACAATTCCGGCATAGAGAATGGCTTAACGAGATAGTCGTCCGCCCCGTAATCCAAACCCGTAATTTTATCCGTTTCATCGCTACGTGCGGTTAACATGATGACGGGGGTGCTGGTGGTTTTCTTGTTGCGACGAAGTCGGCGGCAGACCTCCACACCTGATAATTTAGGAAGCATCCAGTCCAAGAGGATAAGATCAGGCGTGCGTTCTTCGGCCATAAGCAAGGCTTCCTCACCATCTTCTGCTATGGCAGTTTCGTAGCCTTCTTTTGTAAAGTTGTATTCCAACAAAGTGGAAAGAGCATCTTCGTCTTCAACAATTAAAACATATGGTTTCATAATAGCCTCTGGAAATTATTTCCCATTTTTCCGTGCTTTTTCAACACGATGGTCGCGAATTAGCTGTGTGCCATTCACGGTGAAATAGATTGATTCGCAAATATTGGTGGCCAAGTCGCCTATGCGCTCCATATTCTTTGCGATGAATAAAAGAGACGCGCTGGCTGTGATAGTTCTGGGGTCAGCCATCATATAAGTCAGTAACTCTCTGAATATAGAGTTATACATTTCATCGACATCTTCGTCGGCAAGCCAGATTTGTACGGCTAAATCTGTGTCTTCACGTAATAAAGCATCGAGCGCTTGAGACAGTTGACCTTTTACCATTTTACCCATTCGGGCCACGCCTTTGGCAAGGCTTAGGCGGTCCACCTCGTTCAAGGATAAAGTACGCCACGCAATACCCTCGGCAAGGTCGCCAACGCGTTCCATATCATTTGCAACCCTAACAGCGCCCATAACACGGCGTAAGTCAGAGGCCATCGGATGACGCAAAGCAACGATTCGAAGGGCGTCTTCATCAATTTCTTCTTGAAAGCGGTTCACCTGAGAATCAGCGGCAATAACAGCCTCTGCCAATTCATTGTCTCTTTTTTTTAAAGAGCGAATAACATCAGACAGCATGGTTTCGGCCAAGCTACCCATTTGAGAGAGTTTAGCATTTAAGTCATTCAGGTCGGCATCATACCCGCTGACAATATGGTCGGCTAATTTATTCATCATATACCTCGTCTTACGCCCACCTATGTCAATTTTACAACAGAATTATGACGCACCGAATACAGCTCTGTGACAATGTGGTGGGAAAGGGTTGGCCTAATGATGGGGCTGAATTACTTCGCTTTTTTCTCTGAAATAAATGGCAAGACAACAGTGAATTCAGTGCCTTCACCCTGCTGGCTTCGAATGTAGAGGCCAGCTCTGTGGCGAATCGTAATGTGTTTGACAATGGCTAGGCCAAGGCCTGTTCCTTTTTCTTTCGAGGAAAGATCCCCTGCGATGCGATAGAACCGTTCCCCAATTCGAGGTAGATGCTCACGGGCGAAACCGGGGCCTTGGTCACGTATTTGAATTTGCCAGACCTTACCTTGGATTGTTGATTTGGGGGGTTCAGCAATACGCCGACTGGGGCTCTCTGCCGGTAATGAGCTATCCCGAAAAGCTACTGCAGGAGACCAATTCCGAACGGACGATACTTTAATTTTTACAGACTCCCCACGCGGTGTAAATTTTACGGCGTTATCGATTAAATTCAAAAAGAGTTGAACGGATTCATCTCTGGTTGCGCGAGTTATGGCTTTATCAGGCCCTTTATAACTCAACGTGACGCCATTTTTCTCAGCTATGGGTGTAACAACTTCCATCGCCGCCTTCAGGGATTGATTTATATCCGCCATATCTTCGGGGGCGATATGTTCTATTTGCTCAATTTTCCGCAAAGATAATAAGTCATCGATTAAACGTACCATGCGTTCAGCTTGGCTCTGCATAATCCCTAAGAATTTTTCTTGTGCGACAGGATCGTCTTTGGCGTGATGGCGGAGCGTCTCAATATATCCAAGAAGTGAAGCAATAGGCGTTTTTAGCTCATGTGAAGCATTGGCTAAAAAGTCAGCCTTTTGCATCTGGCTGACACGGTCTTCTGTAATGTCTGTGATAACAGCCAGTAGATAACTTTGACCATTACTTGGGCGAACAAGGCTCGCAGTCGTTAATGTTACCCGAAGATAGCGTTCTTCAGGCGTGAGCTTTAAAATCTCAACGGGCTGAGTAGAATATCCCGCCTGTGCACGCTCCAAAGCTTGTATAATCTCTGTTCCTCTCAGATAGCTTGATAGTGGTAAACCGATTTTGTCAATCGTGGCTAAGTCTTGCGCTCTTTTATTGGCGTGGATGACGCGTTTATCTCTATCAATAAGGGCGCAAGCTACAGGTAAGGCGTCTATTACATTAATCCAGCTATCTAAGTGCCGTACGGATTTTCTGGGCGTGCCGAATTCAGATTCTGTTTTCCGCGCCTTAGACGTCGAAATTCGGTGTAGAGTCCACCCCAAGACAGCATAAAGCGTGACGATAATAAGCGTCGGTAATAGGGGGGCTTGTACGATAATGCCTAAAGCCAAAATCGCAATGATGGCGAGACAAGCTAAAAGGCCGATTTCAGGGCGTGAGGGCATGCAGCTGCTTTTGGTTTTTCGCTAAACAATAATAAACATTGATAGCTATCGTAAATCAGTATGAGGGCATGAGGTAAAGGTATCAATTACAAATTTTACGGTGCAAAGGCGGAGAGCTGTCAGGATTTCTTGGTAATTCTTGGGGGGTTGAATTCAGTTTTTGGAAATTATCCCTATAAATTATTGTTTTTCGATAATCATTCGTTGACTTTCGGCATATTCCACGCGTATGAGACGCTTAAGGAGTGAAAAATGTCTATTTGTAAAAAAGCTATGAGATGTGTGCCAGCGTCGCGTTCGCTTTTGTTAGGTGTGGCTGTCATATCATTATCAGCCTGCCAAACAATACGAGACCTCGGGCCAGATGCCACAATAATTGATTCTAAAGCAGAGATACCCGTTCAGCCTGATTGGGTTGAGCCAGCCCCAGATGCATTACCCAGCACAGATTGGGTGGCTGACTTTAACAGCAAAGAGCTGTCTTTATTGGTTGATACGGCCTTGGAGCAAAACACGACTATCGGTCAAAGTTTGGCGCAATTGGATGGGGCCTTGTCACGTATACGGACGAGCCGCGCTGATTTAATGCCTAACTTGAATTTTGGGTCTACAATTACGCGTAGTAGCGGCGGCAACGACTTTAATACGGATAGCACTAGTTATAGTTTAGGTTTAAACTCGGGCTGGGAAGTAGATTTATTTGGCCGACTTCGTGATCAGGTCCGCGCGGCTGAAATGGGCGCGGCCGCAAGTTCGGCTGACCTTGCTGCAGCCCGGCTTTCAATTGCGGGTCAGGTTGGACAATCTTGGTTTAACGCGATTCAAGGTGATTTATTAGTGGATTTGTCCCGCCGCGACATTGAAACACAAGAGCGGGCTCTACGTCTGACGCAACGCCGATTTGATAATGGTCTTGCCGGATCTTCTGACGTCCGGTTAGCGCGGTCTTCTGTAGCGAATGCCGAGGCTGTCTTAGCTACACGTCTTCAAAATCGTGATGTAACGATAAGAGGGTTGAAAGTATTGCTGCGGCAATATCCTGACTCTGTGATGGATATTCCAAATGATTTCCCAGAATTGCCTGTTTTAACAGGGGCTGCAAATCCCGCTTATTTGTTACAAAAACGTCCAGATATCTTAGCCGCAGAACGAAGAATTGCAGAAGCGGGTCTGAATGTCGATGTCGCTCGGAAATCTCTATATCCACAGTTAAATTTATCAGGTTCATTAACCGAGCAAGCTTTGTCGAGTGCGAATGATTTTGATATTCTGGATTTGTTTGACTTGAAGGGTATTGCACAACGATTGACGGCACAGCTCACGGCGCCTCTATTTCAAGGCGGCAGAATTAAAGCGCAAATTGACGGACAAGAAGCGGTCTTGCGTCAACGCGTTGAAAGCTATGTTGGAACCGTGTTAACGGCTTATCAAGAGGTTGAAAATGCACTGGATGCTGAGGAACGTCTTGCTGAACGCGAAGACGCTTTGCGGGAATCGCTTTATGAGGCACAAAAGGCCGAGGAACGGCTCGAATCACGTTATATCGAAGGTCTCGCAACGATATTGCAATTATTAGATGCGCAATCTCGCCGCCTTAATGCTGAGGGGCAGTTAATTGGGGCGCGAGCCGAGCGACTCAATAACCGAGTGCGTATGAATGTTGCGATAGGTGGAGGTGAATATGGGGCAGAAGTGCCTGCCACCGACATTGAAAGCGATGAAGGGCTTATTGGCAAATTATTGTCATCAAATCAGGGTTAGAAACCAACAAAAGTATAATTGGCCAATTGCCAACATAAAAAGACTTAGGAAGTAGGAATGGCGCATCAAAATTCTTTGGGTGAAGCTGAAGTGAAAGATAAATACCCGGTTTTCAGGACCGTGGTATTTTCTGTCTTAATGCTGGTTGGTTTATTCATTGTGACAAATATCGTTGTCAAAATGAACGCTAAACCCGAAGTGAAAAAGCAAAGTTTTAATACGCTCGCTGTGATGGGCGCTCGCGCTTATACGGATAATGTCCAATTAACTGTTACAACGCAGGGTGAGGTCCGCCCGCAGACTGAGATTGATTTAGTCCCCGAGGTTGGCGGAAAAATTGTGTATGTTTCGCGCAATTTTGTAGAAGGCGGATATTTCAAAAAGGGCGAAACGCTTATTCGTATTGATGATGCAAATTATCAGGTCGCTCGCGTGCGGGCATTGGCGTCTGTTGCGCAGGCTGAGCAAACCTTAGCGCAGGAAGTCGCAGAGGGGGAAATCGCTCGCCGTGACTTTGAAGAATTAGGGCGAGGGACCCCGAGCGACTTGGCGCTCCGCATTCCGCAACGTCAACAGGCTGAGGCGGCATTGCAAGCGGCACAAGCTGACCTGCGCAACGCGGATTTACAGTTAAGCAGAACAAAAGTTTTGGCCCCATTCACTGGACGCGTACGGGCTAAAAGTTCAGATGTCGGTAAATATGTGAATCCAGGCGCTACTTTGGGCCGTATATTTTCAACGGATATCGTTGAAGTGCGTTTGCCTTTAACAGATTCTGATTTATCAAAAACTGATCTGCCGATTGCATTTAATGCGAAATCAAAAGACTCGGCCCCAAAAGTCATATTAAGCACAACAATTGCTGGGAAACCCCAAGAGTGGACCGGTTATATTATGCGAACTGATTCTACTTATGATACACAATCTCGGGCCCTATTCGCTATCGTTGAAGTCTTTGATCCCTATGGAAAAGGCGCCTCCCAAAATGATGTTCCGCTTGCGCCGGGGCTTTTTGTAGACGCGCGCGTGCAAGGGCGTTTGATGGAAGGCGTTGTTGTTATCTCTCGCGATGGTCTGCGCCCTCAAGACGAGGTGTATATTGTTGATGAGGAAGGCAACGCCGAGATTCGCCAAACAGTTGTCTTGGATACGAATCCAGAGCGTGCTGTTCTGGCCACGGGCGTAGAAAGTGGCGAGCTCGTTGTTGTGTCACCTATGGAACGCTCGCGTATTGCGATGCCATTGAAGGTTTTAGATGTGAATGATCCAAAGACAGTTATTGTCGACCCGCCGGAACCCGAATGGATGAAAAAAGAAGCTGAAGAAAAAGAGAAAAAAGCGTCAGAAGAAAAGTCCGCAGAAAAGAAAGAGAAACGCGGGTTTTTTAACCGAAGAAAAAAAGAGACTGAAGACGAGAGCGACAAGAAGAAAACCGAAGAGCCTGACGCTGCAAATGAAGCGTCTAGTAATAGCGTTGACGGATCTGGAGAATAGAGATGAAAGGTCTAATTACATGGTTTGTTAAAAACCCAGTTGCCGCAAATTTGATTATGATAATCTTATTTGCAGCTGGGGCTTATGGCTATTTCTCTATGCAGCGGGAATTTATTCCGCAAACCACCGTAAACGGTATGACCATTTCTGCGTCTTGGCCGGGCGCCAGTCCGCGTGATGTAGAGCAACAAATTGTAACGCGTATCGAAGAAGCTATCGATGGCTTAGATGGCATTGATTATATTGAAAGCACGTCCCGTGAGGGCAGCGGTAATGTCAATGTTCGTACAAAGCTCACCATTGATTATGAGAAAATGCTCGACCAAGTAAAATCACGGGTCGACTCTATTCAGAATCTACCACCTGATGCATTTCGCCCTCAAATTTTTCGGTGGGATGCACGGGCTGATATTATGTATCTGGCGCTATATGGCGATACAGATCGGTTAACACTACAACGCGAGGCGACAGCTTTACGGCAAAAATTGACGAAGCTTCCTGGACTGCAGCTTACATCTCAAGTTACCAAAGTCCCAGAACAAGTGACGATTGAAATTTCTGAAGAGGCGTTGAGGCGCTATAATTTGACATTTTCTCAAGTTGCGACAGCTATATCAGGATCCTCTGTAAATCTCTCTGCTGGGACTGTGGAAACAACAGGCGGAAACTTACAATTAAGAGCGCGCAGTCTGGCTAACAGCGCCGAAGAATTTGAGCAAATTATTGTAAGGCAAACCAGTGATGGTGGCACGGTTCGGGTGCGTGATATTGCGTCAGTCATTGACGGGTTCGAAACGGATGATTTCAGCGCGCGTTTCCGAGGCAAGGAAACGGCTATCTTCCAAGTCTTATCGCCAGACGAGATGAATATTACCAAATCAGGAGACGCTATTCGTCAATTTGAAAAGGATATTCGGAACTCACTGCCACCCAATTTAGACTTCGCCATTCATTTCGATGGATCGACAATGTTCGATAGTCGTATGAACCTTATTGGTTCCAATGCGCTGTCAGGGATGATTCTGGTTTTAATCACTCTAATGTTGTTCTTGCGCCCCGCCGTTGCGGTTTGGGTGACGGTTGGAATTGCGGCTGCCTTTGCGGGTGCGATAGCAATCGCACCGTCCATTGGTATCACATTGAATATGATTAGCCTATTTGCCTTCTTATTGGTGATTGGTATCGTTGTGGATGACGCTATTGTTGTCGGTGAAAGTATCCATTTCCACGTTGAAAATGGTGTGCAAGGTCAACGCGGGGCCGTTGCGGGCGCTTATATGGTGGCCAAACCTGTTTTCTTCGCGGTTATCACAACCATAATGATGTTCATTCCCTTTATGTTGCTAACGGGGCCTATTCGGGCAATCACCGCGCAGATTAGTTTGGTCGTCATTGCCGTCTTGGTGTTTTCTTTGCTTGAGGCCTTTTTCATTCTTCCTGCACATTTGCGTCACCTGAAGCATGAGAAGTCGAGTAATAATCGTCTATTGAGATTTCAAAACCGTTTGGCGGAGAGCTTAGTGACATTTGCGAGGGTTTATTTCCGGCCGCTCGTCGCCTTTTTGATGAAATGGCGTTATGTCACAATGGCGACATTTGTGGGTCTATTCATCATGTCGATGACCTTCCTTGTCAAAGGGGTCGCCCCCAGTGCCTTCCTTCCCGAGGTTGAGGCCGATATGATTGTGTTTAACTCTAGTTTTCCTGAAGGCACTAATTTTGAACGAAAGCTTGTCGTTCGCGAACAATTAGATGCAGGCATTGCAGAATTAAATGCGAATGTGGAAAAAGACTTTGGTATAGATTGGCCGCTTATTACAAAGCCAGCGACATTTACGGATAATCGCGGCGTTGAAGGTTATTTAGGGTTAAGCGAAAATAGACCTGACATTTCTACCAAAATGATTGCGGATAAACTGGAAGAATATGTAGGCCCAATCCCCGATGCTTATCGCGTGGATTATGGCACCACTGAAGGCGGTTCAGGTAATGGCGGCGGCTTACGTTACGGCGTAACCTCTGCAGACGCTGAGGCGCTGAGAGTGGCCTTATTAGAAATTAAAGACCAGATGGAAACTTATCCAGATATTCCACGGGCTTGGGATAATATGGAAAGCTCCGCGAGTGAAATTCGATTTACTCTGAAACCCGGAGCAGAGACATTAGGCATTACGCTCTCTGAAGTAACGCGTCAGGTCAGAGAAGCCTTTTATGGACGAGAAGTCCAGCGCCTCCCGCGTAATGGCGAGGATGTTCGTGTAATGGTGCGTTACCCTGAGGCAGCACGTGAGAGCATAGATAGTCTACAAACTTTGCGCATTCGTGCGGCGAATGGGGTCGAAGTACCGTTATTCTCTGTCGCGGAGGTGTCCTTTACCGAAGGTGTGGGACGCATTAATCGCCGTGACAGAAAACAAGTAAATTACACAGGTGGCCGCGTTCGCGGTGAACAATCACGCGTGGCGGAAATCAAACGTGACATGGAAGAAAATTTCTTTCCACAGTGGGAGCTTAGAAACTCTAGAGTAAGCCGAGTTGTAGTGGGGGATGACCAAATTCAGTCCACTATGCAGCGCGAACTCTTGATATCTGTCGTCGTCATTCTCGGCCTGATGTATGTTCTTTTGGCAGTAGCCTTTAAATCCTATGCACAACCTTTCCTCATAATGGTGGCTTTGCCATTTGCCTTAGTTGGAATGATTTTTGGTAATATGATTACGGGCGTACCCTTTGGAATGTTTTCGATCTTTGGATTGTTTGCGGCAGGCGGCGTCGCCGTGAATGATAATTTGGTCTTAATCGACTATGTAAACCGCCTCAGAGCTAAGGGCGTTGGCGCCTATCAAGCCATGCTTGATGCCTGTGTGGCGCGTTTCCGGCCAATTTTGCTTACATCCGTCACCACCTTTATTGGGATTACGCCGATCTTATTCGAAACGTCTAGTCAGGCAGAATTTTTAAAGCCGATGGTGGTTGCCTTGGCTTTTGGTGTCTTATTTGACTTCTTCCTTACATTGATGTTGGTACCCGCTATGTATGGTATAGGTGTCGATATTACGCGGTTGTTCAGAGGTTTATGGACAGGTGTGAAACAGCCTGGATTTGGGTCTTCATATGATCCAGATATGGCTCTAGCCTTAGAAGATATGGAACTGGATGAGGATCTGCAGATTGGGTCTGGAACCCATCCAAGCGGTACTCCGCCAGTGACTACATAATAATAAAGCGACTACATAATAATAAATATACGAAGGAGGTTTTCGTGAAAAAAATGAAACATTTAATTATACCGAGTTTACTCGTAATCGGGCTTGTTGCCTGTAACTCTGATAGTAACTCTGTTAAAGAGGACGTGACTGTCGCAAACGCGGTTCAAAGCCCAAAGCGTGGCACTTATGGAATTGAAACAGCCCATATGAATACGGAAGTCAGTCCTGGCGATAATTTCTTTGAATATGTCAATGGTACATGGCTTAAGAATACAGCCATCCCATCTGACCGTTCTAATTATGGTAGCTTCGGGATTTTACGCGACCAAGCAGAAGTCCGCGTACGCAGTATTATTGAGACTGCGGCCTCCAAAGAAAACCCAAGTGCGGACGAAAAACGTATCGGTGATTACTATAATGCTTATCTTGATACGGCCACTATCGAAGCTAAAGGCCTCGCGCCGTTAGAGGCAGACCTTAATCGTATTCGCGTCGCAAAAACTCATGAAGATATATTGAGTTTAATGACAGATGTGCGCTTGGGATTGGATGCGCCAGTGTCTCCCTATATTTACATTGATGCGAAGAAAAACGATGAATACGCCGTTTATCTTACGCAGTCTGGCCTTGGTCTGCCGAACCGTGACTATTATTTTGACGAAGGTGAAAAATCTGATGCTATTCGTGCCGGTTATGTTGACTTCATTGCGAAAATGCTCAGCGAAGCCGGTGTTGAAGGCTCTATGGATCGGGCGAAAGCGGTCATGGAGTTCGAAACGAATTTGGCTGAGGGTCATTGGGAACGCGTCAAGCAACGTAACCGTGACTTAACCTATAATAAAATGACTCGGGCGGAATTAAATAAACTGGCTCCTGGCATGATGTTCGACACAGTTTTTGCGGATCTGGGTTTAAGCGATCAAGACAGTGTCATTGTACGCGAAAAATCAGCGATTGAAAATGCTGCCAAGGTTTTCGCAAAGACAGATGTTGACGTTTTAAAGGATTACCTAACGGCAAACTTGCTTTCTAATCACTCGTCTTATTTGCCTGCAGTGATTGATGAGGCCAATTTTGAATTTTATGGCCGTACGTTACGTGGGCAAGAAGAACAACGCCCTCGGTGGAAACGTGGTGTTTCACTGGTCAATGGCACATTGGGCGAAGTCGTGGGTAAGGTTTATGTAAAAGAATATTTCCCACCAGCGTCTAAAGCGCAGATGCAAGAATTGGTTGAAAACCTACGCGGCGCATTCAAAGAAGGTATTGATGGTCTTGAATGGATGGGTGAAGATACCAAAAAAGAAGCCCAATATAAGCTAGCAAAATTTAACCCAAAAATCGGTTACCCAGATGAGTTCGAAACTTATGAAGGGCTGAACGTTGATGGCTCAGACCTTATAGGTACTGTGAAAAGTGCACGTGAATGGTCTTGGAACGACGAATTGAGTCAATTGGGCGGGCCCATTGATAGGGCAGAATGGGGTATGACACCACAAACTGTGAATGCCTATTATAACTCAGTATTAAACGAGATTGTGTTCCCTGCCGCCATCCTCGACGCACCATTCTTTGACCCAAATGCTGATCCGGCTGTAAATTATGGCGGTATTGGCGCCGTCATCGGTCATGAGATGGGGCATGGGTTTGACGATCAAGGCCGTAAATCTGATGGTGACGGTATCCAGCGTGATTGGTGGACAGAGCAAGACGCTGAGGGATTTGAAAGCCGTGCTGCTGCTTTGGCTGATCAGTACAGCGAATTTGAACCTTTGCCTGGCGAGTTCCTAAATGGCCGCTTGGGGCTTGGTGAGAATATTGGTGATTTAACCGGTGTGACAATGGCGTATAATGCCTATAAGCGTTCACTCGGCGGCAAACCAGCGCCCGTTATAGAGGGTATGACGGGTGACCAAAGATTCTTTATGGCGTGGGCACAGGTTTGGGCTATTAAGTGGAAAGACGAAGCGCTCTCGACGCAAATTAAAAATGGCCCTCATAGCCCGGGTGAGTTCCGTGCAAATGGTATCGTAAGAAACTTTGGGCCTTGGTACGATGCGTTCAACGTAACACCAGAGAACGCTATGTATATTCCACCAGAAAAGCGCGTTAAAATTTGGTAGCTTGCCCCTATATATTTAATCTCATCACAAACCCGCTATCTGGCGGGTTTTTTTGTGCTTATGGCTTGAGGCGGACGATAGGCTCTGTAAGGGTTGCTTAGATACAGCAATTAAAATTCAGACAGCGCGTGGAGGCAATATGCAAAAGGATTGGGTGCTTGGCATTATCGGTGGATCCGGTTTGTACGATATTGATGGGCTGGATAATCCACAATGGGTCGATATTGAGACGCCATGGGGCTCACCTTCTGATTCTATCTTATTCGCAGAATTGGATGGTATAAAATTACGCTTTCTACCCCGCCACGGCCGAGGGCATGCCCTATCCCCATCAGATTTGAATTACCGTGCCAATATTGATGCGATGAAACGGGCAGGTTGTACGGATTTACTCTCGCTTTCCGCTGTAGGGTCTCTGCAAGAAGCCTATGCCCCAGGGGATTTCGTTGTTGTCGATCAATTTATTGATCGCACTTTTAAACGCGAGAAAAGCTTTTTTGGTAAAGGCTGTGTGGCCCATGTAAGTATTGCTGACCCCGTTTGCGAGCGTCTAGCGGAGTTGGCAGAAAAGGCGGCTAAGACAGCGGGAGTAAAGGTACATCGCGGCGGGACATATTTGGCCATGGAGGGGCCTCAATTCTCAACAAAGGCCGAAAGCCATATGTATCGTCAATGGGGCTGTGATATTATTGGAATGACAAATATGCCAGAGGCAAAACTCGCCCGTGAAGCGGAGCTACCCTATGCGACCATAGGCATGGTTACAGATTATGACTGTTGGCATGAAGGGCATGGAAATGTTGATGTGGCGGCTGTTATTGCGGTCTTACTTAAAAATGCTGAAAAGGCCCGCGATACGGTGAAGTCTCTTATAACGCATCTATCAACACTGGAGCGAACACCCTCACCACAAGGGATAGAGACGAATTTGGACGTGGCTATAATTACTGCACCAGAGAAGCGCGATCCAAAATTACTCTCAAAATTAGACGCGGTCGCAGGCCGAGCTCTGAGCCAAAGCTAGAGGTTAAATCAGGTCAGGGCGTACCCCAAGATAATTGACAATGCTTCGATTTCGACGTCTTTTAAGAAACGAAGGCCCCGAAAACGATTGAGAGAATTATCATTAGGACAGCTGATAAAAATACAACGCTCAACATCTTAAATCTCCTTTCACGCTCGTCCTGATTACAGGATGAAATTAAAGTGTATCGGCACCCCAAAGGTGGCGATTTGATGTCCACCCACGAATGCCATTTCCAGACGTAACGCGGCACCAGCCACTTTCGTTGCATTCTTCGAGCTTTAATAAAGCGCCAGAATCAGTAGCTGCAATGACTTTGGATCCGAGTTTTGGCTTGGATAATAAGGTGGTTTCTGCACGGGTAAGAACAAATCGCTCTCCTGAGAGGGCAGGGCGACGCACCCAGGCTTCATCTCCGTTGATGTCACGTACTTTCCGCCACATTTCTGTTTCAGCAACAATAACCAAGGGCAAGCCTCGGCGGCGATATTGCCAAGCGATGGAATGATCTCGGCTTGGGCCAGTGCGTCCGTTTACCTTTCCAAATTTAAGGCTGACATAGCGAGGAACAGGAAACCCAGAAGGTGTCTCGCTCGCGGCCTTTCTGAAATATTCATGTGGTTTTGTATTAGGAACCGCTTCTTTGATAACGCGGAGTGAAGCTTGAACATCGCTTGGTGCAGATGTCATAGAGGCATTGGCCGATTCACCTGATGGAGAATGTAACTGCGCGGATACGGTGATTGGGGTTCCGTAAATCGTTAAAAGCGCTATGGCGACGCGAACAGAGCGCTTTTTTAGGCTTTTGGCCTTCCGAGACAGGTCGAATATGTTAAGGCCCTGATAAAACATAGGGCATGTGTCCCAAAACTGGGTTAATCTGACGTTAAAACAGGCAAGAAATCATGTAATTCGTCCTGCATTTTACTTGAGTTTTCTTTGATAAACGCGCTTATTAAGCGCAAAGGGAATCTTATGCGACAGAAACCGATTGTAAGAGTCACACGGCGTTTGCCCGATGTTATCGAGGCGCGATTAAGCGATTTATTTGATGCACGCTTACGCTCTGATGACACGCCTATGTCTGAAGCCGAGTTAAAGGCCGCGATTGCCGATTGTGATGTCTTTGTACCAACGGTAACGGACGAAATCACAAAAGACGTTATTAATTCTGCATCGGATAAGCTGAAACTCATTGCTAATTTCGGGGCGGGTACAGACCATATAGATGTGGCGACAGCTTATTCAAAAGGTATCACGGTTTCTAATACACCCGGCGTTTTGACCGAAGACACCGCTGATTTAACTCTGGCTTTAATCTTGGCTGTACCGCGCCGATTGGTCGAAGGCGACCGCCGTATGCGTGCGGGGGAGTTTGAAGGGTGGAGCCCCACCCATATGTTAGGGCACCGCGTTAGAGGAAAAGCACTCGGTATTATTGGGATGGGCCGTATTGGACAAGCGGTGGCGCGCCGTGCTGATGCTTTTGGCTTATCCGTTCATTACCATAATCGCCATCCTGTTCCGAAAGGCATTGAAAATAGCCTATCAGCAAAATATTGGGAAGATTTGGATGCGATGTTAGCGGCAGTCGATATTGTATCGGTTAATTGCCCTTCTACGCCTGATACGCACCATTTAATAGATGCTCGACGTCTCAAATTGATGGGGCCCAATAGCTATATTGTGAATACATCACGCGGAGAGGTTATAGACGAATCTGCTTTGGCGGCTGCTTTGTCAGCAGGGCAAATTGCTGGGGCAGGGTTGGATGTTTATGAAGAAGAGCCAGCCGTGAATCCTGCGCTTCTGACTTTGCCCAATGTAATTTTGGCGCCGCATATCGGATCGGCCACTCATGAGAGCCGGCGCGAGATGGGCGAAAAAGTTCTTATCAATATACGCGCAAAAATGGACCACCATGCGTGCCCTGATAGGGTGCTTCCGCCAGGCGCCCGGATCAGCTTAGCTTCATAATCACGGGCTTTGTTAGCAGAACCTTCTACTCTTAATATCGGAGTTATCTTATGTCTTATGGGTCTCATGCCTATGTACCGGATGCTCGGAATGAGAGTGTCTTGTTTAATGTAAACGGGAAAATGCTTCCGCGAGAGAAAGCGGTCGTTAATGTTTTCGATTCTGGCTTTATGTTAGGTGATGGTGTTTGGGAAGGTTTGCGTGTCCATAACGGTAAAGTTGCTTTTCTACAGGATCATCTAGATCGTTTATGGGAAGGGGCCGCCGCGCTGGACATTGATATCGGGCTCTCACAAGCGGAATTATCAGCACGCATAGAGGCAACACTCGCTATCAATAATATGCATGAAGATGTGCATATTCGGCTAATGTTGACGCGGGGACTGCGGAGCACACCTTACCAAGACCCGCGGGTCATAATAAGTGATGCGACGATTGTTATCGCGCCAGAATATAAAAAGGCAGACCCAGAAACAGCGCGGCGCCCGCTTTCACTTTATACAGTATCTGTACGCAGGGGCCGGGCAGATGTTCAAGACCCCGGATTAAATTCTCATTCAAAAATTAATTGTATCACAGCCTGTATTCAGGCGATCAAAGCTGGGGCGGATGAAGGGCTTATGCTCGACCCACAAGGCTTTGTGGCTACTTGTAATTCGACGCATTTCTTCGTTGTTCGCAAAGGCGAAGTGTGGACTTCGTCAGGGGATTATTGTTTAGGCGGAATTACGCGCGGAAAGATAATTGACTTGTGCCGCGCCAATGACATTCCAGTATTTCAAAAGAATTTTTCTTTGATGAAATGTTATAGCGCGGATGAGGCTTTTACGACAGGCACATTTGCTGGACTTGCCCCAGTCGGTGAAATCGATGGGCGAAAAATAGGGTCAGGCAAAAGAGGCCCAATGGTCGAGCGTTTGCAAAAGCTTTATATGGAACACATCCATAAAGACACGGTGGGATAAAGGGCCATAAAGGGTACAGATGTGACTGAGATAATTGCAATGTGGTCTGGGCCGCGCAACCTCTCAACTGCAATGATGCGAAGTTTCGGTGCTCGTGCAGATTGTTCTGTAATGGACGAGCCCTTTTTTGCTCCTTACTTAGCCGTGACAGGTAAAGAACATCCCGGGCGAGATGAAACGCTCCAACACCATGAAACAAATCCCGACAAGGTGGCGGCTATGTGTGCCAGTCCCGCGGATCAGACGCGATACTCTTTTCAGAAGCACATGCCGCATCATATGCTCGATAGCTTTTCTTTATCATGGACAGAGAAGGCAAAGCATTTTTTCCTCTTGCGAGAACCAGAGCGCGTCATAGCGTCTTATGTCAAAGGTCGATCAGAGTTTGAAATTGAGGATTTAGGGTTCGCGCCGCAAAGGCGATTATTTGAAAGATTGACCAAAACATTAGGCCATTGCCCACCCGTGATTCATAGTCATGATATTTTGAAAGCGCCTGAAAGGGCATTGCGAGCCTTATGCAATGCGCTGAATATGCCTTTTGATTCTGCCATGTTGTCATGGCCAGCAGGCCCCCGAGCTGAAGATGGGGCTTGGGCACCTTATTGGTATGCTTCGGTTCAAAATTCTACTGGATTTGGGGCCGCGCCAACAGATATGCCCGTTTTAACTGAGAGCCATAAGGTTATCGCTATGCAGTGCCGTGATGATTATGAAGCTCTGGCGCAGCATGCCGTAGTCATCATATAGTTAATTTATAGGGTTAATTTGTGTAAATTTTTTGCGCCTTCGCCTATGGGGTGCAAGCGCTGTTCAGTGATGGAATAAGTCGCCATCAAAACTTCAATCGAGGAGTTTTGATATGAAGCGAAATCTATTCAAATTTATCGCGGTCACGGCGACAGCTTTTGTTCTCGCCCTTACCGCGCAGAACGCGCAGGCTGGAGTGAGTGCTTATTGTGGTCAAATGAATGGGGCGCATTATGTGTCTTGTGATAGCGGCGTTACAATTTATCGTCCGCCCACGCAACAAACGCGTGTCGTGACTTTGCCTGCCAAAACCACGATTGTGAATGGGACTTCGCAACAATCCCAACGTAATATCGCGATCGCGAGCCAACTTGAATTTCGCCGTTTAGCACTTGAAGAGAAGCGCTTTGAGGCCGAGCAACGCGCCCTTAGAATGCAAGATCGAGCGCGTTCAAATCGACCCTATTCTCGCCGTTATGTAAGCTATAACCGAAGTGCTTATGCTGGCCGTCCATATAATCGGCGCCGGCATTACAAGGCTCCGAAGCATTAAGCAGACTTAAAGAAAGATACGGCGTTTTCCTTTTATGAAAGGATAATGCCGTGTGTGATATATGGCTCAGTTAAGCGGCCTCGATGAGTCGTGGTCAAGACCCTGTCATGCTGTCAGAATTCGTCGCTTCGCTGACTTGAAAACCAATAGACTGACGGAATTATACCTTTTTACAGTCTAGCGGATTGTCACGATTCCCCGCAAGCGAGGCAGGCGGGATCTTTGTTGAGTTTTATCGTCCGACTTTCAGCGTTAAGCCCATCGTAAATCCATAGGCGACCAGCAAGAGATTTGCCGGCTCCGGTGACATGTTTAACTGTTTCCATCGCCATCATAGAACCAATAATGCCCGCTAACGCGCCCATGACGCCTATTTGTGAACAGGTCTCGGCATCGGGCGGTTCATTGGGGACAAAACATTGATAACAAGGCCCAGTGCGATTGCTAGGAAAGAGACCCACTTGCCCGTTAAAGCGCCCTAACGCCCCCGATATTAAAGGAATACCAAGTTCTAGGCAGGCTTCATTGACAGCATAACGTGTCTCAAAACTATCGACCCCATCCAGAACAATATCATGTCCCGATAAAAGCGTATTAGCATTTTCGCGGGTTAGTCTTACTTGTTTAGCAACGGGTTTTACGTCGGGATTTAATTCGATTAATGTGTCCGCCATGACTGTGGCTTTGGCCATGCCGCGGTCCATATGCACAAACTGGATTTGACGTTGCAAATTCGATGGTTCGACAACATCGTCATCAATCAAAGTAATATGACCAATGCCCGCCGCGGCCAAATAAAGCCCTGCAGGGCCGCCAAGTCCGCCGGCGCCTACAATGGCAACTTTTGCCTCTAATAAGGCGGCCTGACCTGGCCCACCGATTTCTTTCAAAACCAAATGGCGGGCGTAGCGCTCTATTTGTTCAGGCCGCATTCTATCTAATCAAATAAAGGCGTTGAAAGATATCTTTCCGCAAAGCTCGGAATGATTGTCACAATGCGCTTGCCTTTCATCTCTGGGCGCGCGCCAACAATTAGGCTTGCTGCAATGGCGGCTCCAGATGAGATGCCCACTGGAACGCCGTCAACTGCCGCGACATGTTTGGCCGTACCAAAGGCCGCGTCATTGTCGATTAGAATAACGTCATCAATGATGTCTGTATTCAGTACATCAGGAATGAACCCAGCGCCAATGCCCTGTATCTTGTGCGGGCCCTTTTCGCCTTTAGAAATAATAGGCGAGCCAACGGGCTCAATAGCCATAACTTGGCAGTTAGGGTTTTTTTCTTTTAGATATTTGCCCGTTCCAGTTAAAGTGCCGCCAGTGCCAACGCCGGCAATCAAAACATCGACATTGCCATCTGTATCGGCCCAGATTTCTGGCCCCGTTGTAGCGTAGTGAATAGCGGGATTGGCAGGATTAACAAATTGACCCGCCTGAACCGCGCCAGGGGTTGCTTCGCAGATTTCATCGGCTTTTGCTATGGCGCCCGGAATGCCGCCAGATGCTTCAGTTAAGACAAGCTCAGCGCCGAGGAGTTTCATCATTTTGCGCCGCTCAATCGACATTTGCTCGGGCATGACGAGGATGGCTTTATAACCTTTGGCGGCTGCGGCAAAGGCAATGGCGATACCTGTATTACCAGATGTTGGCTCTACAATCGTTCCGCCGGGTTTAAGCTTGCCAGATTTTTCGAGGTCTTCGACCATAGCGATGCCAATCCGATCTTTAACCGATGCAATCGGGTTAAAAAATTCAAGCTTGTATAAAAGCTCCGCTGGTACGCCTTCTGTTATATTGGGAAGGCGAACCAGTGGGGTGCCGCCCATTGTATCTAAAATGCTGTCATAAATTTTTCCGCGCGGTGAAGCTGGCATGGGAGTCTCCTCTATGGTTTCTCACACTATATGGGGCCAAGCTGCAAAAGTGAAAGGTTCAAAGCAAACTCTGTAATGGCGAAATGCAAATAAACGCTTATATAGGGGCTGTGATTGATGACCTTTATAATGGCGAAATTTTAGCCTTAACCGCGACGCTTCGGAATGCGCATTTGGATGCGCCTGACGGCACGTCCCGTAAAGTGTCAAAACTATGCGGATCTTGGCTCGAAATTGATGTGACACTAGACGGCGACAAAGTCGCCGATGCGGCGCTGCGCGTACAAGCCTGCGCCCTTGGCCAAGCCAGTGCGGCTATACTCAAAGAATCAATCGAAGGGGCAAGCCTTGATGAATTGAAAAACGCCAGAGACGCTTTAAGGGACATGTTAAAAGCAGACGGCGAACCGCCGACAGGGCGATTTGAAAAGCTCAAGCTCTTAAAAGGCGTCAAAGCCTATCCCGCCCGTCATACCTCTACGCTTTTAGCTTTCGAAGCGGCGGTTGAAGCGTTAGAGATGGCATTATCAGAATAATAGGATGGGGGACATTATGCGGGTTTGGGGACTAACAATTTTTGTGCTTTGTCTGGCGGCTTGTACAGCCAGATCACCAGAACTGCCGGTTCAAATCACTGGCGAACCCGAAGTCTGGCACGTTCAAACGCTCTCTTTCGAAGGTCCAATGGTAAAAGAAGAGCGGTCCACTTTTACGGACTATAGTTTAGATGTTTTCTTTTACCATGACTCCGAAGATATATGGTACTATGTGACAGGTTATTTTGCCGGTAGTAAAAACGCCTTAGCAACAAATACTCATTATGGGAATATTTGGGAAGCAAAGTTTGTTCCTCCCATAAGTGGAACATGGCACTATCAACTAGCATTCACGCACCAGTCACAAATTGCATTTGGCGATGGCGTGAATGTGTGGGCTCCTAGTGGTGACGCGGAACAAAAATTTTATAGTGGCTATTTTGATGTATCAAAATCAGCAAAGACTTCGACTAAACAAATCTCAAAAGGTTTTTTAAAGGATTGGCGTAAAGGATATTTAGAGTTCTCCGGCACGAATGAACCTTGGCTCAAAACGGGGGCAGGCTCACCCGAAAATATTTTCGCCTATGCTGATTTTGACGGGACCTATGACGCAGGCGGTACAAACTTTCCTTCGCTTGGAAAAAACCAACTTCATGAATTTGAACCCCACATCAAAGATTGGCGTGAGGGAGACCCCACTTGGGGAGACGGTAAAGGCAAAGGCCTGATTGGCCTCATGAATTACTACGCCGATGTCGGCGTGAATAATCAGTATATGGTGATGATGAATTATAAGGGCGATGGACAGGATGTGTTCCCTTATGTCGACCCGACAGACCCTTATGTCTTTGACGTGTCCAAATTGGCGCAGTGGCAACTCGTTTTTGATTATATGGATAAAAAAGGCATCGCCAAAAATTTCCTGTTTTTGGAAACTGAAAATGAAAGCTATTTCGAAGTTGTTGATGGTGTCGAAGTGGGCAAAGATTTTGCGGATAGCCGAAAGCTCTACTACCGCGAAATGGTCGCGCGTTTTGGTCATTCGCTCGGCCTTGTTTGGAACCTGGGTGAAGAACACGGGGTTGTCGGGAATTCAGGGGAAGACCCTTATCGGCAACCAACGAGTGTCGAACAACGCCGTCAATTTGCGCAATATATTCGTGACCTTGATCCTTATGACCATGCTATTGTCAGTCATAATTGGCCCGATGGCGAAGAAGACCATTATGGGCCGTTATTAGGCGAGCAAGCCTTTTCAGGCATATCTCTCCAAGCGCATCATAGCTATTTCGAAAAAGCCAAGGAGTGGACAGAGCGTTCGAAAGAGGCAGACCGCCCTTGGGTGTTTTTTGTCGACGAGCCTTTGGGATGGGAATTCGGTGCCCAGCCGGACGCCGATGTTGAGACGCACAAACGGGCGATTGAAGGTGTACTCTGGCCTGCATTGATGGGCGGCGCGTCAGGTGTAGATTGGTATTTTGGGTGGCAGAATAACGCGCCAACCTCTGACCTGTCCAATGAAGATCAACGCACGCGACATGCTCTCTGGGTTGCGTCAGCAAAGGTACGGAAATTTTGGGAAGAGACTTTTGACCTCTTGAGCCTCCAAGTGACGAAATCCGGTGATGATATTATTATGACGGGACTGGATAAGTCAGGACAGCCCATTAGACTAACCGCGGAGCGAAAAGTGCCTGTCATTCCCGAAGGTGAAGGCCACAATCCATGGGAATATGAGTTGATCTCCCTTACCCTAGAGCAGGGCGGCGAAACGCGCAGGCTGGATCCTTTCAATCCTCAGTGAGGTTCGGCCTGCCTGTCTTTAGATTTTTAGGGCAGCTTCAATCGTTCAAGACTTGTGAGTTCAGGTCCGCCACCGCGATTACCACTGCCGGAGGCCGTGTAAACATAATCGCCAATGACGACGAAACCGGAACCATGGCGTCCACGTTGTAAACTTGGCCAAGCACGCCAAGTCTGTGTATGAATGTCAAAGGCTTCGACTTCATTATGGGCAGCTTCTTGATTGCCGCTTTCACCACCGCCAATAATGACCTCTCACCCCCCATACAAAGGTCATATTAACGGCGCGTTCTGTCGGAATATCAAAAGCAGCTTGAGGGTTAAGCCATGTCTCAGTTTTGAAGTCGAAAATATCGCCCGGCTTCACTGTGGATTCAAATCCTTTGCCCATTGCATGATGAGACGTTCGCCCTGCGAAAGAATAAAGCCTATCTTTGGCAATGACAGCATCCAGGTGATCGCGCTTATGGGGTGCGTCAGGCAGAACGCGCCATTCGCCTGTTTTTGGGTTATATTCATCAAGCCAATTTTCAAACCCGTCCATATGACCATTCGTAATGCCGCCAACCATATAGATTTTGCCGTTGCGCAAGGCGACGCCTGCTGCGCCTCGATGTCTATCTGCGGGAATATCATGCGTCATTTCAAATCGGTCTTCTTCGGGGTAGTAGACCATTACTTTATCAAGCGGCGTTTCGCGCGGCCATCCACCCGTCATGGCTCCCATTAAATATATGGCGTCATCAATGACAATAGCTTGGAAGTGATGCAGTTCCAGTGGCGTTTTGGATAGGGCGGTCCAAATATTTGTGGCCGGATCATAGACATCCACAGGATTGATGCGTCTGCCGCCAATCAGGTAAAGCTTATTCTTGAAAGCAACCACAGAAGCCTCATGTCGTGGAGTCGGTTCACCAATCGCCTCAACGATTTCCCATTCTGTTTCAATAATGGGCAAAGCTTTCTGCGCTTGGCAGGCTGAGAGTGTGAGCGATGTCAAAATAGAGAGGATAAGACTGAGACAGGTTCAGATCATGATAGCTACCTTTAGAGACCCCCATAAACCCACATTCCAAGGAAATAGCAACCATGTCTATTTTTATTACCTAAAGCATCAATTCATTCATCCGTTTTTTCGAAGCTATATCTATCCGCGATAGCGACGAATAAATCTTGATTGACTTTGATTTAGGGTGAGGTTTTTTGAGCTTGTAAGGTTTTGGTCTCAACAACAGAAGCATGAGATAATTCAGCAGCATGTGTTTTTCAATAAATTTATCAGCCGCAAAAGAAAAGACCACAAGAACGGAGCTTGCAATTAAGTGCGTGACGACAGAGTCAGTATAAAAGGAGAGTTTTAGAAAACGCATTTCATCCTCAAATTTGACCTGTTTTTTGAACTGTTTAAAGATATATACAATAAAAAGAGCCTAGAGTGTGTTCACATAACCGGCTGACTTCATCACTGCTGAGTGATAATGGTGTGAAAGACTGTTCATCGACGGATGCGCTTTACGCTTGCTATTCCCCATCTCCCCGCCTATACGCCCCTCGATTTTAGCGGGTTTTTCCAAGCCCCGAATAAATTAGCGCGAATATCGTGGCCTAAAAACCTCCTTTTCTCGTTTTTATTTACGCCCGGATTGGCTGGGCTAGACCGTGGGCCATAAAAGATGGACCCATAGGCAGGACCTAAATTTTGGAGTTCCACACTATGAGCAATGCTCAATCAATGAATCCAACGACGGACGATTTTGCGTCTATGTTTGAAGCGTCTTTCGAGACGAATTCAATGGAAGAAGGCACCGTCATCAAAGGTATCGTAACAGGTATCGAAAAAGACGCAGCCATCATCGATATCGGTTTGAAAACTGAAGGCCGTATCGACATGCGTGAGTTTTTCACGCCCGGTGAAGAAAATACATTAAAAGTCGGCGACGAAGTCGATATCTATCTAGAGCGCATTGAAAACGCACTTGGTCAAGCTGTTCTATCTCGCGACAAAGCACGCCGTGAAGAAAGCTGGATTAAAATGGCGAAATTCTTTGAAGGCGAAGAGCCCGTTAAAGGGGCTATTGTTGGCCGTGTTAAAGGCGGCTTTACAGTTGACCTTGGCGGTATCAATGCCTTCTTGCCAGGTTCGCAAGTCGACATTCGTCCTGTACGTGATGTAGGCCCGCTGATGAATGAAACACAGCCTTTCATGATCTTGAAAATGGATCGTTCGCGCGGAAACATCGTTGTTTCACGCCGTGCTATTCTCGAAGAGAGCCGTGCAGAGCAGCGCGCAGAGCTTGTCGGTCAATTGGCTGAAGGCGAAACACGTGAAGGTGTTGTCAAGAATATCACTGATTACGGTGCATTCGTTGACCTTGGCGGTATTGATGGTCTTCTACATGTCACTGATATGAGCTGGCGCCGTGTTAGCCATCCTTCACAAGTCTTAAATGTTGGCGACACTGTCAAAGTTAAGATTGTCCGCATTAACCCAGAGACACAACGTATTTCTCTTGGCATGAAACAGCTTCAAGAAGATCCTTGGAATATCGCGGCTGCGAAATACACAGTTGGTTCACGCCACACTGGTACAGTCACAAATATTGCTGATTACGGTGCATTCATTGAATTGGAAGAAGGCGTCGAAGGTCTTGTTCACGTTTCTGAAATGTCTTGGACAAAGAAGAATGTACACCCAGGAAAAATCGTTTCTACTTCACAAGAAGTCGATGTCGAAGTTCTCGAAGTGGATCAAGAAAAGCGCCGTATCTCGCTTGGTATCAAGCAGGTTCAGGACAATCCTTGGGACAGCTTTACAGATCGTTTCCCTGTTGGTTCAACAATCAAAGGCGAAGTTCGCTCTGTCACTGAGTTTGGTCTCTTTATCGGTCTTGATGGCGATATTGATGGCATGGCTCACTTGTCTGACCTTTCTTGGGAAAAATCTGGCGAAGAAGCCCTTCAGGATTACAAAAAAGGCGACGAAGTCGAAGCTAAAATCCTTGAAGTTGATATCGAAAAAGAGCGTATCTCTTTGGGTATCAAGCAACTTGTCAAAGACACAATGCCTTCAGGTTCCGCTGGTGTAAACCGCGGCACGACTGTCACTTGTACAGTGAAAGAAGTGAATTCTGGCGGTATCGAAGTTACCTTTGGTGAAGGTGACGCAGAAGCGACAGCCTTTATCCGTAAAGGTGATTTGTCTCGTGAGCGTTCAGAGCAACGCCCAGAGCGCTATGCTGTTGGCGATAAGGTTGATGCCTTGATCACACGTGTTGACCGTAAGACACGTACATATTCACTCTCTATCAAAGCGCTCGAAATCGCTGAAGAGAAAGAAGCTGTACAACAATATGGCTCTGCTGACTCTGGCGCATCCTTGGGTGATATCCTTGGTGCCGCGCTGAAAGGCGACAACTAAGCCATAAAGGCTCTAAGCTTATTTTTAACCCGTTCGGCCTTCCGAGCGGGTTTTTTTTTGCTTTCGATTGGAAATAATCTCTCAATTGTGAATTGTCATAGCGGAGTGAATGAAATAGCTGTGAAAGCACAATAAAATAAGTTCATATCCAAGAGGGGAATAAAAATGAAACTATCGTCTTACCGTGCCATACTCAGTTCTGGAGCTGCTTGTGCCGCTTTGTTGGCATCTTCCCAAGCCTTTGCTCAAGTGACCGATGAAATTATCGTGACGGCGACGAAACGGGCTTCAACAATTCAGGATGTCCCCTTTTCTATCAATGCTATTTCTCAGGAAGACATTCAAAGAACTGGCGCGACCAATTTAGAAGATGTGTCTCGTAATGTTGCAGGTCTGACGATTCAGAATCTTGGACCCGGCCAAAGCCAAGTGGCTATTCGCGGTGTTTCTGCTGGGCAAATTGTGCGTGATCAACCCGGTGTAAAAGAGCAAGTTGGCGTATACCTTGATGAATCTGTGATCTCTCTGTCTCTTTTCACGCCAGACCTTGATCTTTTTGATTTAAATCGCGTTGAAACGTTGAGAGGGCCACAAGGCACTCTATTTGGCTCTGGGTCTGTGGGCGGTACGCTTCGCTTTATTACGAACCAGCCAAACCTTGATGAAACAGAGGCGATGTTAGAAGCCAATGTAAACACAGTGACAGATGGCAGCGAAGGCGGGCATTTGAAAGGTATGTACAACATACCGTTTGCCGATGGTAAGGCCGCGCTAAGAGCTGTGGGTTACTGGACAGAATATGCTGGATTTATTGATGCACTTGGCGAAGGCGGAAGTCTGGATAAAGATGTGAATAGCGGGTCACGTATTGGTGGCCGTGTCGCTTTAACCTTTGAACCGTCGGACAATGTTTCGATTACCCCGCGCATAGTGTATCAGGAAATTGAAGCGGATGGTTTTAACCGTCAGGAACAGTTCAACCTTTTCGCCAACCCCTATACTACAACACGCCCAGCTATTCAGCTCGAAGAGCGTCAGCAATATTTATTGCTTGATGAATCCTTCTCTGATGAAACATTGATAGCAGACCTCACGGCCAATATAGGATTGGGCGCCGTGGATTTAACGTCAGTTACTACTTATACTGACAGAGATATTCTTGTCAGCCGCGATGCGAGCGCCTTGTCTGGGTCTGTATCTATAGACTTAGGCTTTGCGGATGACGCCGTATTATTGCCTTCGAATTTGCGTGACCGAACAGAAGTTGAGCAATTTACACAAGAGCTGCGTTTGTCTTCTACAGCTGAGGGTCCTCTTCAATGGCTCATCGGTGGGTTTTATGCAAAGACAGATCGCGTTTACACACAACGCTTGCCCACGCCAGGTTATGATGCCGCCACAGATGCGGCACTCGGAGCCGGCACAGCGGATGCTGTTGCTAATGGTTTCCCAGCTGATTCTCCGTTCAATTCAGATTTACCATATGAGCTAGAACAAATCGCGATTTTTGGTGAAGCTAGCTTTGATCTCAGTGAAAAACTTACCTTGACTGCGGGTGGCCGTTATTATGACTTTAACGAGACGCGCGACATTAAAACGGGCGGACTTTTTGCGGCAGGTGGCCCCTTGCAAACGGATGAGACATCTTCAAGCGGATTCACGCCGCGTTTTCTTGTTAGCTATGACGCATCAGAAGCTGTGACTTTGAACGCTCAAGTGTCTCAAGGTTTCCGATTAGGCGGCGTTAACGACCCATTGAATACGGCTTTATGTTCAACAGAAGATGCTGCCATTTTTGGGGGCTTCCAGTCATATGATGATGAGACACTCTGGAATTATGAAACAGGTGTAAAAATTCGTAAAAATGGCCTGACATTTAACGCAGCCGCCTTCTATACAGACATTTCTAACCTACAAGCCACTTTGGATGCCGGTTCATGTTCTTCACGTGTCGTGTTTAACGTTCCGGATGCACATACAGCAGGGGTTGAATTTGAATTTAACGCCCCTGCCGGTGATGACTGGGAATTTGGTTTATCTGGTAGCTTTATTGAAGCTGAATTCGATTCAACAGTTGCGGACGGTACAGGCACTGTGTTGGCTGGGCTTCGCGATGGAAATCGCTTGCCATCCGTGCCTCAGTTCCAGCTTTCTGCCAATGTTACGCGTTTCTTTGACAACCCTTTCACAGGGAATGAGGGCGGCTATCTAACGCTATCAATGCAAAATGTAGATAATCGCTTCACACAGCCCAGTGACCAAGAGGCTGGAGCGGGAACATTCGTATCTGGCTTGCCCTTTGGCGGCGCTACAGGGGCGGAAGTCAACACAGTCGACTTAAGCTTAGATAAATACACGATTGCGAATGTAACGACAGGTTTGGAATTCGATAGTTTTGATCTGCAACTCTATGTGACCAATATTTTCGATGAAAATGCGAACCTTTCATTCGATCGCGAACGCGGCGGTCGTGCGCGGCTTGGTTTCAGAACAAATCAGCCGAGAACATTCGGTTTAACAGCTCGGTATAGCTACTAATCTTGAACCGATTATAAGTTTGATAGCCCTCCACCAGGAGGGCTTTTTTTATATTTAGAATGAAAGCGCTTGACGCCTACTAGGAAAAAAAGGTTATAAGTCCCTATGCTTAGATCTGAACTCATTGACAAACTTCACGATGACAATGAACATCTGACGCGAAGGGATATGGAACGTGTTGTGGCCGTTGTTCTGGAATCAATTACGCAGACATTAGAGCGAGGCGCTCGTGTAGAGCTTCGTGGATTTGGGGCATTTTCTGTTCGCCACCGCAAGGCGAGGTCAGGCCGAAACCCACGGACAGGTACCAATGTTTTCGTACCTGAAAAACACGTGCCTTTCTTCCGAACAGGGAAAGACCTACGGGAAAAAATAGATAACTCTAAGCCCTAAGTGCCTGTTTAGACTAGGTTCATTAACTATATATATATTGACGCTTCACGGTGCTTATGCACTATGTATTTTAGACGATTTTCGTCATTTTTTCTTTTTTGGGGGATATCATGGGAATGATTTCAGAATTTAAAGCCTTCGCTATGAAGGGCAATTTAGTCGATATGGCTGTTGGCTTTGTTATGGGCTCTGCCTTTGCAACAGTTGTAAAAGACTTCATTGATGGCGTATTCATGCCAGCTATTCAGCCTATTATGGGCGGTATTGATCTATCGACTTGGAAATGGGTTCTTGAAGCTCCAACGCTGGCGGCTGATGGTACTGTCGCAGACGCAGGTTGGGTGATTAACTTCGGCCAATTTCTAACGTCACTTATCTCTTTCATTATTGTCGCTTTTGTTATGTTCCTCATCATTAAAGGTATGAACAAAGCCATGGTTAAAGAAGAAGCCGCTCCAGCAGCGCCGCCAGCAAACGAAGTTCTTTTGGCTGAAATTCGCGATCTTCTTGCTAAAAAATAATTCAACTGAATTACATTTTACGAAAACCCGCCTTCATAAAGGGCGGGTTTTTTTATGAGCGCATTTTTGTATGCCGTTGTGAGAATAGGCTATGCGAGAACGTGGTTGTCGAGCCGTAGCGCTATGAAATAGCAGCGAACTCTTTTGCAATGTTAGTCACGGAAAGATAATCCAATTTGCCCGTGCCTAAAACAGGAAGGGCTTCAACAGAGATAACTTTTTTAGGGACTGATATCTCTGGAACGCCGTGAGTTTTTGCCCATGTCATGAGCTCATGACGCTTAGGCTCGGGGTGATCAGTAACCAATACGATTTGCTCGCCTTTACGTGAATCGGGAATTATGGCGGCAGCATGATTATTGTCTGGCCAAACAGCGGAAGCACAATTTTCAACGACTGTCAGTGAAACCATTTCTCCGCCAATTTTCGCAAAGCGTTTTATACGCCCTCGAATGACATAATAGCCTTCTTCATCAATGGAAACGACATCCCCTGTATTATGCCAACCGTCTTTTAAGGGCACGAGTTTCCCGGGATTATCTGCAGAAATATAACCCTTCATTATGTTAGGGCCCCTAACCCAAAGGCAACCCGCATCTTCTAGACCTTCGACAGGCTCTAAGCGTGTCTCAATGCCGGGTAACATTTTTCCAATAGTTCCTGCTCGAATGTCTCCGGGTTGATTTGCCGCGAGCACGGGCGCGCATTCAGTGACGCCATATCCTTCTAAGACCTCAAAGGAAAACCTTTGTTCGGCCGTTTTTCGGGTCTCCTCACGGACGCGTTCAGCGCCGCAAACAGCAATGCGTAACGAGTTCATTCCGCCATCGGCGCTCGCTCGCATATATTGCTGCAGGAATGTGTCTGTAGCAAAAAGAACGGTCGATCGCGTTTTAAAAATACGCTTCGCAATAGTTTTAGTTTGCAGAGGTGAGGGGTGGAGGACAACAGGATAACCGCTAAAAATTGGCCACAAGGTTCCTGCGGTCAGGCCATAACAATGGAATGTCGGTAGAGGGTTAAAGAACTTATCTGTTTTTTCTAATTCTACATGTTCCTCTATTTGTTCAATATTAGCGAGAATATTACTGTGGGTCAGCACAACGCCTTTAGGGTTTCCTTCTGTACCAGAGGTAAACAATATGACGCCTGTATCATCTGGGCTCTGGTGAGGAACAAAAAGTTGCGGAGATATGGGCCCCAGAATGGCACGCAACTTACCTTGTAACCCTATTTCTTCGCGCAGGTCCTCAAGGTAAACAATATTGACGGCTTTAGATAACTCTTCAATCAATGCCGAGAGTCCTGCAATTTCAATGAATTTACGCGCTGTGACAATGGTTTTCAAAGGCGCAGTGGCTATAGCGGCTTTGAGGTTCTTTATACCTGAGGTAAAGTTTAACATTGCGGGCGTTCTGCCCGCAGCATGTATAGATAAGAGCGCGATAACGGCGCCTGCTCCTGTGGGTAATAATATCCCTATATTTTTATGGCCGTGAGTTTTTTTCTTTAACGGTGAGGAGAGCGCAAAAATGGCTTGGCGCAGCTCGCCATAGCTAAACTCACGTCCGTCACCATCCGTAAGGATTTTCTTCTTTGAACCCTGTACTTTGCAGGCCTCAAGAAAAGCTTGCAGAGTATTACGCCGAATTCGCCGTTTTCCACGTTTGGAAAGACTTTGAGATTTCAAAATATGTGTGTCCACCCCTGCATCCTTTTATTTTTGTGTCGGATTTATTTTTATTATGACATTTTTACGACATCAAAACAGTTGAAATTACATGTAGCATAAAGGTTTAAAGGGGTTTTTCAGGGTTACTTGATGAAGAGTGCATTTGTGAACTGCCGTGAATGCAATAGGGCGCCTTGATTTCTGTGTAATGAGCCATACGTCTATTGCCTGATTGCTAAAGGATTATGCAGATGACGGTTCCCTTTTCTATTCTAGATTTGGCTCAAGTTACAGATGGGGGTTCAATTGCAAAAAGTTTTGAAGGCAGTGTAGCGCTAGCTCAAAAAGCCGAGGCCTTAAATTTTAAGCGCGTTTGGTATGCCGAACACCATAACATTGCGAGTGTAGCGAGTTCCGCGACTTCTGTTTTAATCGCTCATATAGCGGCGCATACGAAATCTATACGCCTTGGCGCTGGGGGTATAATGCTACCTAACCATGCGCCGCTTTTAATCGCAGAGCAGTTCGGGACTTTGGCCACGTTGCACCCCGGCCGAATTGATTTGGGGGTGGGCCGTGCCCCAGGCGGGGATATGGGCGTGATACGGGCTATGCGCAAAGATTATGAACGGGCGGGGCGGCAATACCCTTCTGATGTAGAAGAGTTGATTGGCTATTTAGCTAAACCAGATGAAACAAAGACGGTGTCGGTACGGGCTATTCCAGGAGAGGGCACAGAAGTGCCTGTATGGATATTAGGGTCTAGCCTATATGGCGCGCAACTCGCGGCGAAGCTTGGCTTGCCCTATGCTTTTGCCTCGCATTTTGCACCAACTCATTTATTCCAAGCCGCAGAAATATACCGCCGTGAGTTCAAGCCTTCAGCACATTTAACGAAGCCTTATTTCATGATGGCCTGTAATGTTTTTGCAGCAGATTCCGAAGAAGAGGCAAAATTCCAATTTTCGACTTTAGTGCAGGCATTTACAGGGATTTTGACGAATAATCGAGGCTTGACCCGGGCCCCTGTTGAAGACTTCGAAGTCCCAGCGCATATTGCGCCGCAGTTACAGGCGATGTTGCAGGTTAGCGCAGTTGGAACCGTTGAGACAATTGCTAAACGATTGTCCTATTTCTTAGATGAATTACAGCTCGATGAAATTATCATCGCGAAAAACTTTTATGATCAAACGGCAAGACTGCGGTCATTGGAGCTAACAAAAGATGTTCACAATATCCTGATGGGATAGGGATTACGATTTCAAAAGTTTTGAAATGTGTCGGTCAAAAATTAACCAAAAAAGGGAAAGGCCTAAAAGGCCGATAACAATACGTTTGCCATTTCGTAGAGCTTTTAGCTCTGAGACCCGACCTTCTGCATAAAAGCTTACGGCATTTACCGATAACCAAATATAATAAGAGAGAAGTGTCACAGCGATTATAAATAAAAATACCGACCACTTCTTTCGGCCAGTCTTCCACAAGCGCCTGATACCTTTTGCAACGCCGAAAATTAAGACAGCCCATATTAGTAAGGTTAGCCACGTCTCAGGCTGTCCGATAATCCAAAGAAAATGTTGAAAGAAGAGTGGCCTTTCACTGCTTTGCATAATCATAGGATCTGCCAATATGATGGTGAAGCATTTAGCCGCGAGTTAGAATATTTAGTTTTGAACTAGGCGTATTTTTCGCCAAGATAAACGCGCCGTACATCTTTGTTAGCTCGGATTTCGTCTGGTGTTCCCTCGAATAAGGCTTCGCCTTGGAACAAAATAGAGGCGCGGTCAACGATATCGAGGGTTTCTCTTACGCGGTGATCCGTAATCAAAATGCCGATGCCCCGTTTTTTGAGATAGAGAACAAGTTCAGAAATATCCGCGATGGCGATTGGATCAATACCCGTAAAGGGCTCATCCAAAAGCATGAAGCTAGGACGAGAGGCAAGGGCCCGCGCGATTTCAACTCGGCGCCGTTCTCCGCCTGAGAGCGCAAGAGCAGGGCTGTGTTTGATATGACCAATATTGAGTTCGTCCAAAAGCGCATCTACATTATCGCTCCATTTGGATCTGTCTTTTTCCGTTAACTGTACGACGGCTCGGATATTTTCTTCGACAGTAAGGCCGCGGAAGATGCTTTGCTCTTGCGGGAGATAGCCAACGCCCAAACGGGCCCGTTGGTACATAGGTAAAGCCGTGATGTCTTGACCATCCAAAGTGATCATGCCGCGATCAGCTTCGATCAAGCCCATAATCATGTAAAAACTGGTTGTCTTACCTGCGCCGTTAGGCCCCATTAAGGCAACGACTTCTCCACGCTGAACCGTTAGCGTGATATCTTTTACCACAACACGGCCTCGATAGGCTTTACCAATATGATTGGCAGCCAACCCTTTGGCGGGCGGCGTAATGACTTGTCCTGCGGATGTTGTTTTTGTTTCAGCCATTAAATTTCTTTACGTATAAGCCTGATGCTTCGCCCTTTGGGATGAATTGGAAACGGGCTAACCCTTGGTTCCGTTTTGGTCAGTGTTTTGAATAAGAACCCGAACACGTTGGCTTAGGCCGCATTTGCGACCTTTACAATTGCTGACCATCCGTGCTTCTTCGGTTTCGAGATTGTAAATGAGTGTGTCGCCTGTGACGACACTATCATTTTGCAAGAGAACGACATTTCCAGTGACGGTAAAATCATTGCTGGCTTGACGATAAATTCCGCGTTGACCTCGGACCTCTTGGGTCGGCGTAATGTAATAAAAATTTCCAACAGCCACGATGGTGTCAATGTCACTTACAGCAGCATTCACCCCGCCGCCTTTCCGACCTGTGATAGTCATTTCATCTGTTAAGATTCGCACATCGCCTTGGCGAGCATCGACTTGGCCAGAAAAAACGGCAGAACCACTTTCAAGGCGACTATCATCGGCGTCAATGGTAATCGGCGCGTTGGAAGTATTTGAAAACTGTGCAAAGGTAGGTGATGCAAAACCTATCATCCCTAAGAGAGAGAAAACGGGCAGAGCTGATAAAATACGCATAGTCATTCCTGTTCCTATTACCTGCATCAGCAGACCTAATTCCCGCCAATTGTTGTACGGCTTCTGCCATTTGAACCACAATCGCGGCCTTGGCAATTACCTGAAAACCGCGCCGTTTCTGTGATAGTGTTATAGGTCAGACGATCTGTTTTGACCATATTCCCACTCGGCTGCATGACGCGGACATTTCCCGTAACGGTGATAAGGCTTTTATCGCGTTCGTAAACACCCTGATCACCCCGAGCGTCATTCTGTGGGTTTTGATAGCGGAAATCTTTTTGGGCGATGATTTTATTGACCTCTCCGAGACGCAATGAACCATCAGCTTGTGACGTCGCTTCGCGCCGTAGAATTGTTATTTCTTGCGCGTTAATTGTGGCCGCACCTTGCTTCACTGTTACGGTTTCTCCTTCACGCGCAAACAGCTTGGTCGTTCCGCCTTCATATATACCGCGGTCTGCATCTACATAGACAAGACCATCGCCGCTAAAGGCAAATTGGTTTGAGGCCTCTGGGTTGCTAGCGTCAGCCGCAGGTTTTTGTGCTGGATCTTGTTTGATTTGCGCGCTCATGCCGTCTTTAAAAATAAACTCAGTGTAGTTTTTATTAATTTCATAAGCTTGGCCATTGACGACGCCAAAAGTTCCCGTGCATTGAATTGGCTCTGAACCTTCAATGCGCTTTTCACGCGCAAATATACGCGAAAACGTCGTTTGGCAGATATAGCCATCATCGGTTTCTAAATTTACAGAGTCATTAAGGTCGAGAACCTTGGTTACATCATTATAAGTACCATTATTGGCGAGAACAAAAGAAGAGGCTGCACCGTCCAGACGGACAAATTCCAAGACTGGGTTTATAAGCGCGACTTCGTCTCTTTTGGCCATTGTTCGTGTGGCTGTATCGGCCGTCAGGTAGAAAGGTAATCCATCGGCTGTTCGTCCGCTATAGCGAGGGTTTACCATCTTTACGGATTCTGTTGGGTTAGGGTTGTCAAAGGTGCTGGTGCCTTTGCCCATAAATTGCAATCCCAATACAATGACCAAGGCTGTTGCCATGGCGATAAGAATTTTTCGCAAAATTTGGATGCGTTGGGTGTGCCGGCGGGCTGCCTCTAATGTCAAAGAACGCTTGGGTTCCCACAGGCCTAAAGCCTCGCTTGCTCCATGATCACGCACGGGCAAATTACGCACGCCATTGGGTGATGATGTTGAGGTTACGTCCATGGCTAAATCTATAGGGTAGTCAGCGCGCAAAGTGTAGCGCCAATTCTGTCTGATGAAGACTTGTTAAGGTAGGATTTCGCGTGCGAGCCCCGCATCCTATAACGGTTATCTAATCAGGGCGACGCATGCGGTGAGAAAAAATATCAACATCAGGCCAACCACCTAGGTCTAGCGCTGCACGCGTTGGTAAGAACTCAAAGCAAGCCTTGGCCATATCATAGCGGCTTTCTCGTAATAGACGGGCAGTCAAAATAGTTTTAAGTTGGTGGAGATATAAAACATCAGAAGCGGCATAGTTTAATTGAGCTTCTGAAAGTTCATCTGATGCCCAATCAGAGCTTTGCTGTTGCTTAGAGATATCAACGCCCAAAAGCTCTTTACATATATCTTTCAGGCCGTGGCGATCTGTATAGGTGCGGACAAGACCAGAGGCAATTTTGGTGCAAAATATTGGCCCAAGATCCACGCCCAAATCACGCTTGATAATAGCGACATCAAAGCGCGCAAAATGGTAAATTGTTTCAACCTTGGGGTTAGACAATAACGCTTTTAAATTAGGCGCGTCATAGGTATTTCTGTCCATCTGCACGATATGGGCATCACCATCACCAGCCGAGAGCTGAACAAGGCAGAGCTTATCACGTACAAGAGACAAACCTTGTGTTTCCGTATCAACTGCAATGGAGGTCCCGAGGTCTAAATTGTCGGGTAAATCGCCTTTGTGGAAATGCACTGTCATAGTTGTCTTCTTTCTATCCCCGTACCGAATATTCGGCATCGCGTGGGATTAAGGGAATGTAAGCGAAATGGCAATGGGGGAGTCAGCAGATAGCTGAGATGACGCGAGAGCTTTGAACTGTTAAGCTTCAAATCATATCACTGAACATTGTGATTTTAAAGGGTATCAGAATTTCTTAATGCCTGACTGATAGAGCAGCCTTGATGCTAACTATCGTTAATAATTTAAGAGTTTTCCCACGGCTATGCGGCGCAGTTTCGGCGTTTTTTGGTCTCTTAGTCTTGTTTGGCTGGTACACAGCGAATGAGGCGTTGATACAAGTTTTGCCTCATTTTGCTCCCATGCAATATAACACAGCTTTAGGGTTTCTCTTGGCTGGGTTAGGCCTCTTTGCACTTACGCGCGAGTATTCAAAGCTGACGGTTCTTTGTGGGATAGGGTGTATATTGCTCGGGGGTATTACACTTCTACAATATATATTTGGTCTCAATGTCGGCCTTGATGAGCTATTCATGGACGCGTACATCATGGTGAAGACCTCTCACCCTGGGCGAATGGCGCCCAATACAGCGCTTTGTTTTACCGTTGTCGGATTGGTGTTATCTATTGGCCCCAGAAACCAAAAAATTCAAATAAGCTTAGGTAGCTCTATAATTGTCTTATCAATTTTGGCGCTGATTGGATATCTGACAAATGTTGAAGGCGTCTATGGGTGGGGCAGTCTTACGCGCATGGCGATTCACACGGCCTCATGTTTTGTCGTTTTAGGAATTGGTATAATATCCTTGGCCTTTGTTGAGGAAAACGTCAAAAAACTTGATTTATGGCGCGTGGTGCCCGCCACTTTGTCAGCCATTGTGATGATACTAACTCTGTTATCAAGTTATGGGATAAAAGAAGCAACGGCCGTTAGTAATACGGAATATTTTGAACGTTTAGTTTCTGATACCCATGATGCAGTTTACGAGCGCTTCAGTCTTTATCAACATACTCTCTTAGGCGGTGTTGGTGTGATGTACGCGTCAACCCGTGTAGAAAGGCTTGATTGGCGCGCTTATGTTAAAGCCTTAAATATAGAAGAGACATTGCCGGGAATCGCGGGAATCGGTTTTATTAACTCTGTCCAAGTTGAAGACTTGCCTGTCTTTATCGAGAAGGCTCGCCTTGATGCAGCACCCACTTTTATCAACCATCCAAAAACATCAAATCCTGATAAGTTTATAATTACCTATATTGAGCCAGAGGCCTTTAACGAAAAAGCGATTGGGCTGGATATAGGGTTTGAAAAGAATAGGCGCGCGGCGGCTGAAAAGGCGCGAGACTTTGGTGTTCCATCACTGACGGAGAAAATCATCCTCGTACAGGATGGCCAGAAAACGCCAGGGTTTTTACTGTTGGTCCCAGTATATGAGACAAAATTTGTGCCCGATACGATTGATGCGCGACGGGAGCATTTTACCGGCTGGGTATATGCGCCTTTTATTGCATCCGATTTCATGAAGGGGCTTGCCGATGTCAATAGAAATCAAATCAGTTTTCGTGTGTATGACGGCAATGAGATATCTGAAGATGGACTTATTTATAGTTCAGTCACAGATTCAACTTCCGATAGCCTCTATCAAACACAAACGATGCTTAAACTCGCAGGGCGGCAATGGACTGTTTACTGGCATGGTACGCATGAATTGACTCCGCCCTATAGCCAAAAGTTGTCTGTTTTCGTTCTTATATTTGGGGCGTTATGTTCCATGCTTTTGTACTATACCTTGATGCGTTTGCTTCGCAGTAAGGAAATCATTGCCCGCGAAGTCGAAAGGCAAACTGACAAATTAGTTGAGAGCGAAAAACGCTTGCAACTCGTTTTCGATAGTGCAGGGGAGGGTATATATGGACTTGATCTAGAAGGGCATACAACCTTTGCAAACAAAGCCGCCCAGAACCTCTTAGGGTACAGTTTGGAAGAGATGTTGAATAAATCTCAACACGATTTAATCCAGCATAGCTATGCCGATGGTACGCCCTTTGATGAAAAAGATGGTAACTTTCTTTCTACAATAAGAGACGGGAAGACCTATTCCGATGACAGCGAAGTGTTTTGGCATAAGAACGGTACAGCTATACCTGTGGAATATACCAGCAGACCGATACGTGATAAAAACAATCAACTTGCTGGGGCCGTGGTTGTATTCCGTGATGTTGGTAAGCGCAAAAAAGCGGAAGCAGAGATTAAACAGGCGAATGCTGAATTAGAGGAATTTGCCTATCGGACGTCGCATGACTTGCGGTCACCTCTTGTTTCCTCAATCAGCTTATTAGGCATTGCTGAGAAGGCTATTCACGCTGATAATAAAACAAAGGCTCTGGCAAGTTTATCTCACACTCAAAAGTCCCTTAAAAAGTTAGAGGAACTGGTCAAAGATATTCTCGTGCTGACTCAAACAAAAAATGAGAAAGAGGATAAGCAAGCCATAGATGTTGAAGCTGTCGTGATGGAGACACTCGATAAGTTGAAATATATGGATAATTTTGACCGTTTAAAAATCAAACAAAACCTTGAATTTTCTGATACGCTTTACGCAAAGAAAAGTCGGGTGGTTCTCATCATAGAGAATTTGATATCGAACGCCGTTAAATATCAAGACCTGTCTAATGAAAATGCCATAGTAGAAATATCGACATATAGGGAACGAAATAACTTTGTTTTATCCGTTAAAGATAATGGATTAGGGGTTCCCAAAAATCAACAAAAGAACCTGTTCCAAATGTTCAAACGGTTCCATCCCCGCACATCTTTTGGCTCTGGCCTCGGACTATATATGATGAAAAAGAGCGTTACGATATTAGGGGGAGACATTTCTTATGAAGACCCTGGAATTGGCTCTATCTTCAAAGTGGTAATACCTTTATCATTATAATCAAATGTTAGGCCCCATAGAACATCAGGGCCCTCTCAAATGTAAAAGGGATAGATATGCGTACTGTTATGATTGTCGATGATAGTGAGCCCGATCAATATTTAGCCAAAGATGCGATTGAAGAGTTTGACTCAAGTATCAATATTTTACAGGCGTATGATGGCCAAGAGGCGCTAGACCTTTTAATGGAGCTGCCCGAACAGCCACATGTTATTTTTCTAGACATCAATATGCCGCGTATGAATGGGCATGAGTTTTTAGCCGAATATGAAACGTGGGAAAACCGTTCGGCGGTTGTGATAATGCTCACATCTTCTGATCAGGACGAAGATAAAGCAAAGTCAAGAGCGCATAAATCTGTCATCGATTATTTCACAAAGCCCATGAGCGCCTCGTCGCTTGAGAAGGTTCCCTTTCTCAAGAAATAGGCCGAATAGAGACGTTCATATAGACCGCTCAACAGATATATTTACTGGGTCTCGAATTCTGAAGAGGTGTGGTTTTGTTTGAACCACTGGAGGTGAGGATGGGATTCGAACCCACGTTAGGCTACAAACCTAAACACGCTTTCCAAGCGTGCGCCTTAAACCACTCGGCCACCTCACCTCTGAAGTGTCTATAACCTTGGAAAGCGGCGCATTAGCACTGAAACTTTACTGGCACAATAGGCTTATCTAGGGCAATTAAGCGTTATGACAGATGCTTTTCACCTTATTCCCGCAACGGGTTGTGATGACGTTTTTATATTCGGTGACCATGCGTCAAATTTTATACCGCCCGAATACGATGATTTGGGTTTATCCGGGGATGAGCTCACCCGTCATATTGCATGGGACATCGGAACAGAAACGATAATTCGCCGCCTCTGTGCGCATTTTAAATGCCCCGGGCAGCTGGCGGCCATTTCGCGCCTTGTGATAGATTTAAATCGTGATCCCAAAGCCTCGGGGCTTATTCCAGAGATAAGCGACGGAACATGGGTGCCTGGCAATCAAAACATATCGGCGAAAGAGCGGCAATCGAGATTGAAACGGTTTTATGCCCCATATCACCGTCAACTTGGAGAGACTTTGGATAGTCTAAATCAGCCTTTCGTTTTGTCTATTCACAGCTTTACGCCACAGCCGCGAGAGGGCGAGTTTCGCATGACAGATATTGGATTGTTAATTCGTCATGATGAGGAAAGCGCCGAACTTTTACGAGAAAGCTTTATGCGGCTTGGTCGAAACTTCACAATTGGAATGAATCTGCCTTATTCTGCTTATGACTTAAATTATACAGTTGATGAACATGTGGCCCCGCGCGCACTCCGTCACCTTGCAATCGAGATACGCCAAGACCATATCGATACTCAAGACAAAGCCGAAGAGATGGCAGATATTTTGGCGGATCGCTTAGAGTTGATTGTCGCTGGAAAGTTTGACCCACTTCCAAAATAGGAGATTAATATGCTCGCAACAATTGATAAACATCACGTGAATGGTCAATCCATGTTTGGGGAAACGCCAGAGGGATTTGAGCAAGTATTGCTGGGTATGGGCTGCTTCTGGGGCGCCGAAAGAATACTTTGGAAGCTTGACGGCGTTCACGTGACCTCTGTGGGCTATGCAGGCGGAACGGTAACAACGCCCAATTATGAACTTGTGTGTTCGGGTGCGACAGGACATGCGGAAATTGTCCATGTCGTCTATGACCCCAAAGTTATCAGTTTTGATGAAATCTTAAAGGTCTATTTTGAAAATCATGACCCAACGCAAGGCAATCGACAAGGAAATGATGTTGGGTCGCAATATCGCAGCGCTTTATATGTGTATTCGGATGAACATCTTGCCAAGGCCAAAGCTGCGGCGACACGCTATGAAAAGGCTTATGGTCGTCCTGTAACAACTGAAATTGGCAAAGCGCCGAAATATTACCCTGCTGAAGATTATCATCAGCAATATCTTGCTAAGAACCCCGAAGGTTATTGCATGCATGGCCCAACGGGGGTGAGTTGCCCCATCCCCCAAAAAGTGAGTGTTTAGCTTAGGTAAAAAACTTAACCGCGTCGGATAAATCGGCGCGGTCCGTTCGGGCGGCATTGGCAGGATGTTCTTTGTCTTCATAACCAAAAGACATGCCAAACAAAATACCTTGGCTTTCTGGAATGCCTAAGAGCTCTTCGACTGGCGCAGGGAATTGGCCAAGAGCGCCTTGCATACAGCTTTGAATGCCATTTTCCTCAAGTAATAATGACAATGTCTGGGCATAAATCCCAATGTCTACCGCACCCATTATACCCATATATTTTTCCATAACGAAAAACACGGCATGAGGAGCATCAAAGAACTGCCAGTTCCGAAGCATGGCAATATTTCGTGCCATTTTGTCTTCACGGGCAATTCCAAGAGCAGAATATAACGCATTGGCTGAACCGAATTGGCGTTGGCGATGCTCATCTTGATAACGTGTCACCCAGTCAAATTTCGGATTTGGTGGGTTGCCTGACATTACGGCCTTAACAAGGGCTTCTGAAACTTTGTCTCTTGTTTCACCGCTTACAACATAGCTTTGCCAAGGTTGAACATTACAATTAGAGGCCGAGCGCTGGGCCTGAGAAAAAATTGATTTTATTAATTCTGCATCAACAGGATCTTTTTTAAATCCGCGAACGGAATAACGGCTTTCAAGGATTGAAAGTACAGACATGACTTACCTCTTATATTCAGTGCTTTAGCTATTTAACTCTTAGGCGCGTAGCGCTTTTTTATCGATTTTTCCGATAGGGGTGAGCGGTATGGCGTCGATAATATGAATGTGTTTCGGCACTTTATAGGCCGCCATAGTGCTGCGAACAAAACTAATGATTTTATCTTTTATTTCAGCTTCATTAGCGCCTTTAAACGAAGGGGTGAGTTCAACAAAAAGATTAACGATATCATTGCCGGGGCGCTCATTGTCTTTGGTGCCGATGATGGCACAGGCCGCAATCTCGGGGAGTGAGCAAAGCTTATCTTCAACTTCGACAGAAAAGACTTTGAACCCGCCGACAATCAACATGTCTTTAGCGCGGTCACACAAGAATATATATCCTTCTTCATCCATATAACCGACGTCCCCTGAGAACATCCAGCGTTCACCATCTATCTCGCGTAAGGCAATGTTGGTTTCTTTGGGGAGGTTTAAATAGCCCTTCATCACTTGTGGCCCTGTGCAAACGATTTCACCCGCTTCGCCTGTGGGCATATCTTTTTCCCCTGTCTCTGTGTCTCGGATACGAACGGTGACGCCCGGCAAAGGCATGCCAATCGACCCAAGTTTATAGCGGGACGGTGGATTGGCGGTGTAGCAAGGTGAAGTTTCAGTCATGCCAAAAACATCACTGATTTTATTGTCCCCAAGGATAGTCGTAAGGGCTTCGTGTGTGGAACGTGTTAAAGGGGCTGCGCCAGTTATAGCCATTTCTAGTTTAGAGAAATCCAGCTTAGAGAATTCAGGATTTGCCACCATCATATCATATAACGCAGGCACCGCAGCGATAATGGTCGGCGGATGAGCGCGCAACTGGGCGCAAATAAAATCTGTGTCCCGCGGGTTTGGAATTAAGACGGCTAAGGCGGCATATTTCCCGGCTGAAATAGCATTGGATAGCCCTGCGATATGGAACATAGGAAATGCGCTTAGAATGATACCCTTGCCAATTTCCGTTGGATTAATGGCTAAGGTTTGCGCCGTATTATGCATTATATTGCGATGGCTGAGCATGGCGCCTTTGGAGCGCCCTGTTGTGCCCCCTGTATATTGAATCATGAAAGTATCATGCGGGTCGACTTCGATTTGAGAAAAGGACTCAGATTCGTTTTGTGTAAAAGGTAAGTAAGCCTTTACATCAACGGCTTTCAGGGTGGGGAGTGTGATGTCATCTGGGGCAAGGAAGTCTTTTGCCCCTGTAACGACCACAGCCTTGAGGCAATCTGGTATTTCCGTCATGGCCGATAAAGCGGGTGTCAAATCTGAAAGCGTCAATATGAGCTTAATGTTTGCGTCTTTAACTTGATGTGCAATTTCGGGTGGAGCTAATAAAGGGGAAATACCCGACCCTATCGCGCCCATTTTGCTTATGGCAACCAAAGCAATCGCATATTGCGGGATATTTGGCATGTGAATACCAATGACGTCACCTTTTTGAATGCCTTGCGCCTTTAGGGCATTTGCGAGTTTGTTGGCATATTTATTATAGTCGGAAAATGAAATGGCTCGGGCGACATACCATAGGGCTGGGGCTTCAGGTCTTTGTTCGGCATGTTCTTCGATATAGGATCCTAAAGGCCGATTTTCAAATTCGGAGGCTTTAATTCCCAATGCCGCGTGATGTTCTAGCCATGGCTGGTTGGTCGTTTTTCCCATGCAGTATTCCCTCTTATTATAATTATATTTTGATATTTAATTTGCATTTAAACGCCGCTCGATTGCGTCCCAAGATAAAGCCGCAGCATCTATGCCCGTGAAGCGTTTTAGTTCTTGAACGCCGGTCGGGCTCGTCGTGTTAATCTCTGTCATTTTATCGCCAATGACATCAATGCCGACCAAAATTTGTCCTCGTTCTTTGAGCATCGGGCCAATGGCATCGCAGATAATCATATCGGTTTCTGTTAAATCGGTCGCCCGGGCTTCTCCGCCGACATGCATATTTGACCGTGTTTCCCCAGGCTGTGGTACGCGATTTATTGCCCCGACAGGTGTTCCATCAATGATAATAATGCGCTTATCACCTTTGGATACGTCTTTTAAAAAGGCCTGCGCGATAATCGGTTCACGAGACACAGAGAAAAACATTTCAAGCAAAGAGGCAAAATTGCTGTCGCCTTCTTTCATTCGAAATACACCGGCTCCGCCATTCCCATAGAGAGGCTTGATGATGATATCTTTATGCGTATCACGAAAGGCTCTAATAGCGGTTTCATCGCGAGTGATGAGAGTTTCAGGCATCAAATGAGGGTAATCAAGCGGTAGAATTTTTTCAGGGCCAGAGCGGACCCATTCAGGGTCATTGGCAACCAGTGTCTGTCCTTTTAACCGCTCTAAAATATGGGCAGCGGTAATATATGCCATGTCAAAAGGTGGGTCTTGGCGCATCCAAACAACATCAATGTCATCGACGAGGTCAATAAGGCGGCGAGACTCAAAACTGACGTGGTTTCTTTTTTCGCGTCTAACCGTCATTGGGCGCGCATAGGCCTGAATACGGCCATGGTTATAAACAAGATGTTGCGGGCCATATTCAAAGAGGGACATACCGCGCTGCGCCGCGACTTCCGCGAGCGCAAAGGTTGTATCGCCGTTGATATCGACGGCCTCCATGGGGTCCATTTGGAAAGCAATGCGCAAAGGAGAGTGTTTCGTCATAGTGACTTCGTGCCAGAGCCGAAAGCCGCGCGCAAGTCTGTCACGCTATCAAAATCGTATATGACGAATTCGTTATCGCCTAACCAATTTTTTCGTTTTTCAGTCGCCAGATATGTAGCTCTGAGTTAATGTGAAACAGGAGAACTTTATGAGCGAATTTATTTTATCCAATTTAGAGACTGTTCCTGGGCGCGAAATCGTATCGTGGAAGGGATTGGTGCAGGGCAACACGGTGCGCGCCAAACATGTAGGCCGTGATATAATGGCGGGCCTCAAAAATATCGTGGGGGGCGAACTGAGAGGGTATACAGAACTCTTAGAAGATGCGCGCGGGCAGGCCACAGAGCGCATGATCGATGAAGCCCGCTCGATGGGCGCAAATGCCGTTGTCAATGTACGCTTTTCGACGAGCTCGGTCGCCCAAGGCGCGTCAGAGCTATATGTTTATGGCACAGCCGTAGTTCTTGACTAATGGCGGGTTTAATACAGCTCGGTTTTATTGTCATACTGATATCAATCGGTGTTATATTTGGCGGGATTAATGAAAGACGGCACTTTAAGCGCCTAAGAGAAGATGAAGCCGCATTTTCACATATTCTAAAAACAAACCTTAAACATATTCCAGATGTCCACGCAGGAGATCTGGAAGGAGGGGCTATCCTTGTGAGTGGAAGTGTTGTGGTTGGGCTTGATTATTTCAAGAAAATCGCAGCGGCGATAAAGGCTTTGTTTGGAGGGTCACTTCGCTCTTATGAGACGATTTTAGAACGCGCTCGGCGTGAGGCTGTCGTGAGAATGTTAAGAGAGGCTGATGCGCTGGGGGCGACGGCTGTGCATAATATTCGCATTGAATTTTCAGCTGTCTCAGGGAAATCACCTCAAAGCCCAGGCGGCGCAGAATTACTGGCTTATGGAACGGCTGTGAAAATGCGGGAGGCCTAAATTGACCTCGGTGCTTTTCGAAACAATCAGTTTGGCTGATGAAACAAAATTGGTCGGTCGGCATTGGGCCGTACAGAAGCCAAAAGCCGTTATGAGTTTAGTGCATGGCCTAGGTGAACATTCAGGTCGGTATGAAAGCCTTGCTCCGGATTTGGTCAAAGCGGGTGTGGCTGTAGTAGCAATTGATTTACGCGGTCATGGTCAAAGCGACGGGAAACGCGGTGTGTGTACGGACTACGCTCTATTACGGAGTGATTTACAAGCGCTCCTTGATACAACGCGGCGCCTTTATCCTCAGCGACCTCATTTCCTTTATGGGCATTCTATGGGAGGCGGAGTCGTGCTTGATTACGGCTTCACGGCTGAGGCTGATATCATGGGTATTATGGCTTCGGCTCCATTCATATTACTTCCCAAGTCGCCGCCAGCAATTTTGCGAGGCCTTGCGAAAGTTATAGCAAAAATTGCACCCCAAGCGACTATGAGACAGCCTTTGTCTGGAGATAAGATATCAACCCTGCCTGTAGAACAAGAAAGCTATGAAGCGGATCCACTTAATCATAACCAAATCGGATTTGGTTTTGCTATGGATGCCCTCGCGATAGGTCAATCTATATCGGACCGAGCCGGGCTATGGTCAAAGCCCTTATTGCTGATGCATGCAAAGGAAGATCAGTTGACGAGTTTCCAAGGCAGTGAAAGTTTTGCAGAAGCTGGACGAAATATTGTTTTCCGTGCTTATGAGAACTCAGAGCATGAAATGCATCACGATACGCCGCGCGCCGAAGTTCTGTCAGAAATGATCGCCTTTATAAACACTCAAATAAAAATGAATGAAAAATGACCCTCTCTGTTTATCACCTAAAGACCTGCGATACATGCCGGAAAGCGATTAAGGCTCTGACCCAATCAGGGCTATCACCAGAGTTAATTGATGTGCGAGCTGATGGCGTATCAGAGTCGCAGATTAAATACTGGGCAGAGACTTTGGGGTATGAGGCTGTCCTGAATACACGGTCAACAACATGGCGGGGTTTAGAGGCTTCTGAAAAGACCGATGTTAATCTTGAAAAAGCCGTTGCTTTAATAGCGGAGCACCCAACTCTGATAAAACGCCCCATTATTACCGATGGTCACACGATAACGGTTGGGTGGAAGACTGACGCGCAGGATGTTTGGCTTAGTTAAAGGCCGCTTTTGCTAAGGCATCAAAAATTTTAGCCTCTTCGCTATTGCCTTGAGCAATAGGCTTGCCCGCATCGCCACTTTCGCGAATTGGCAAGGTTAATGGTGCGGCGCCGATATAGGATATGCCAAGTTTTTCGGCGTCACGCTTGGCACCGCCTGTGCCAAAAATATGATGTTGTGACCCACAATCAGGGCAGGTGAAAACGGCCATATTCTCAATCAAACCGAGAACAGGAATGCCAACTTTTTCAAACATGCGAACGCCTTTTCTGGCGTCTAGTAATGCAAGGTCTTGCGGCGTAGAAACAATGATAGCGCCGGCGGGTTTGATATCTTGGGCGAGGCCTAATTGAGCATCGCCAGTACCTGGCGGCATATCAATAATGAGCGTATCAAGCGTTCCCCAATTCACATCCCAAATCATTCTGGATATCGCGCCCTGAACCATAGGGCCGCGCCAGACAACAGGGCCATCATCATCCGTTAAAAACCCAATCGACATCGCTTTAAGACCGAAAGCGATTTTTGGGCTAATTAACCGCCTGCCTTCTACCTCTTCGGTTTTGGCGCGTTCTCCGGCAAGGCCAAGAAGCATCGGCACGCTTGGGCCGTGAATGTCAGCATCAAGCAGCCCAATTTTCTGGCCTGATTTTGCTAGAGCAACGGCTAGGTTTACGGCCATTGTAGATTTTCCAACGCCGCCTTTGGCAGAGCTTACGGCGATGACACGAGCGACTTTGGAGTCGCCCTGATATCCTTCGGGGCGCCGCGCCGCATGGGGCTGCGGACGTTTGCGCCCACCAACTTTGGGCGCTGATTTATGGGCTGATAAAATAACAGAAGCGGTTTCTACGCCGTTTACACTTGCTAACGCCTTTTGCGTAGCGCGTTGAAGTGCTTCATATTTATCTGCGTGACTGGGATCAATCTGCAAGACAGCGCGAACAACGCCGTTCTCAAACTGCAGGGCATTTAATAGACCGGCCGTGACTAAGTCTTTACCCGTAAGAGGGTCAGAGAGACCTTTTAGGGCCCTTAAGGCTTCACTTTCAGAATAAGCCATTACCGCATGACTCCGGTGGCTGATTTAGGTGTTCCAGTGCAGGCATCCGTTAATTTCCCGTCAGGCCATAGGCGAAGAGGGGGTTGGTAAATGTCGTATCGATTAAATTTTTCAGGTTTGTCACCAAAGCCGAAAAGAACACTGCCATCTTTTTGCTGGGCGATCGCCGAAGGGACGCGCGGTAAACGTAGGTGATGCTTGATGAAATAGTCCCCATCATTATCTGTGATAGATATGACAAAGCTATGGTTTAAACTTAAATGATTTAATCCCGAGACCGCCCAAAAATGAGAGGAATATTGACCAAGGGGAGTGGGCATTTTTGGCATAATGGCCTTAATGTTGGGGATTATAAATTTAGACGTTTTTGATCCCAATATAAGTTTATCCGTACCGGCCAAAGTGTCATAGGCGACTAACCCGCCTGACCACTCTCCTTTGTCATACCCTGCAAGCCAGCCTTTCTTGGTGGGGACAGCAGACGTTAAAGAAGCGCGTTCAGTCCTATATCCGAAGGCGAGTTCGGATGGTTTAAAAAAAGGAAGCTGTCTGGCTTTTACAGAAAAATCAGTCGGCTGAATTGTACAAGAGTCGCTATTCTCTAAAAGCCTGTTCGCATGTTTATCAAATTGTGCTTGAAAGTCGCTCTTACCGTTGAGCGTATCAATGGCCGCTAAGGCTCTAATACGGAATTCAGAAAACAATGAATGAGAGGCAATTTTCCTGAGAGTGGGCAAGGCGCTTTGAACCTTGTTCTCACTCAATATTTGCGCGCTCCTAGACGCAAGACGCCAATCTGCTTTATTATCTAATAATTGAAGCAATACCGTGGTGGCAGCTTGATTCAGCTCTTCTTTTTTGTTGGGAGGCGATGTTAACGCTGAAATGAAATGCTCTATGTTTTGATCCCCTAACACGCTGAACCCGTCAAAGAGCTGCGGGATTAAAACCTCGCTTTGCGTCCCTAATTTATTATAGAGCGCTTCGCTATATTGGCGAGGAATGGTGTTTTGAATTTGTATGAGGCTTTTCAATAAGCTTCCAACATTTACGGCGTTGGGAAGGGAGATTGTCGCCTGATTTTTACTCTGACCTTGCTCCATAATGGCATGAACCGCAGCCATTTGTGCAAGTTTTGGCATGGCAGTATCTTCGATGAGCTCACTGGCAAATTGCAAGTAAAACCCGTCGGCTCTATTTTGATGCCGCCTTGCCAAAAGATCGCCGAGAGCCAAGGCAATAGGTTCGTCCCCAGCCTTGAGCTCACGAAGCGTTGAGAGAAGAGTCTCAAAAGCGGATTCGGGATTGATGTCATAAAGCCCTTGATAGGCCGCAAAAACCACATCCTCTTTCTCAGAGCGTAATAGCCGCGCCAATATAGATTGCGAGCGTTGTAGGGGGTAAGCGCTGATGAAATTTGCGATTTCCGCTGTCGGATTATCCAAAGCGGCTTTTGCGAGAGCCGGATAGAGATTTGGTTTAGCATTGAAGGGCGGAGTTAGGGCTTTGTTTGGGCGGCTTATATTTTCACCAACGTAAATTCCGGTCCGTGACGCTTGGCGAATGGACGAATCAGAGTGATTAAGCGTGTTAATGAAAGCCTCGCGCAGGGTGGGCGTGTATTGCTGCTCCATGACTTTGGAAAGGGTTGCGGAGGCCCCGCGAACCCACGTTTCAGCGATGAAGGCTTGTTCGCTCGGGCCATAGTTAAATTCAGCTCGCGCTAATATCAAAGCGGCGCGATGGGATAAATTTTTATCCTTATCCCTTAAAGCGCGCATGAGAGCGTTACGCCCTTGATTGCCTAGGCGCGAAAAGGCCTCGATAAGAACTGAATAATCGAAACTTTTTTCGTCATGCCGTGCCAGAATATCAAGGCATTGTTTTGCATTTTGGCAAATTATCATTTCTGCGGGTGTGAGCTTTGACGGTCCTGATTGCGCATAAGCAATCGGCGAAAGCACAAGACTGGCTAGGGCTATCGCGATGAGATTATGGCCACGTCTATAGAACATTTCGGAGACTTAGTCCGATGTTTAAGCCCCCGCAAGTCACGCCCTCATAAAATAAGTAAAATGAGCTGTATGAGAGGCGATTTCGGGCTTGATTAGCCACGCCGCCTCGCCTATACGCCCGTTTCCCGATGACATATGTGTTACATATGTCTGACGTCGAATAGGACGGGCGATTAGCTCAGCGGGAGAGCACTACATTGACATTGTAGGGGTCACTGGTTCAATCCCAGTATCGCCCACCATTCCTTCGTTTTGAATGGAATCCCCTTTTCTTACCTTGCTAAGTCTTTGAATTACTTGAAAAGGGATAGAATAGGTCTCATAAAATTAACTTACGACGGGTGAGTTGAAACTATGACAAAGGAGTGTGACTTTATGAAATAAACCTGTCTGTATTGGATAGGGTCAGTTCTTGAGCATCGATCCCGTCACGTTCTTGGATACTGGGAATCCATCATACTTTAACCGCTATCGATATTGCGCGAACGACCCTGTGAATTGCACCGACCCGTCAGGCCAATCTGATTGGATTTCCAATATATTTACTGAAATGTTTGCTGCAGATACGAGTTCTGCTGTTGGTGATTATGTTGCAATGGGACAGCGCAGTGGCGGTATAGATGGAGGTCAAACATTAAATGTAAATGATGCATCTCTTGGTGACCGCATTGCAGGTGCAGGTGCGCCAGCCGCATTAGATGGCGCTATAGAGGGTTATGTTCAAAGCCAAGCATTTGCGGTTTCTGAGGTCGCTGTAGGAGGTATGGCTGCAAGGACTGTAATCAGTAGTGCCGATGATGTAGTTAAAATGAGCCCTAAATTGTTACTTAGTAGGCAAGGTAGAAACGAAATGACAAATAGCGCCGTCAAAAGGATAGCTAAATCTATGAGGAAAGATGGATACGTGGGTGAACCTATTAGTGGCGTAAACGTAAACGGTAACGTTATTATTGAAGACGGTCATCATCGAGCAAAAGCTGCGATTAGAGCAGGCCTTGACGAAGTTCCTGTACGTGTCAGAGAACCCGCGAATGCTACCGAAGCCTCAGAGTATATAAATGATGCCGCTAACGCTAATTGGGGTCGATAATGACAGAACCTCAGTTAGAAATCATAGAAAAATCTGTTAAAGAAATTATTTGTCATCAGCATAGGTTGTCATCAGTCTTTTTGGTAAATGCGAAAAACCAACGAGGCGATTTAACAATCGATACTGAAAGGTGGCGTTATATCAAACATGGTTTTGGGGTTAATTTTATCAGATACTCTGATGAATTATCAGTAGATATGGAAAAACATATCGATCAGCCAGACAAAGTTAGTGCTTGGAGAATTGCCTTATATCTTGAAAGTAAGGGAATATACTTTGAAGAAAGTCACATAAAAGACTTGCTAGAGAGTTCAACAATTATCGATATGTGTGATGGTTTTTATTTATTGAAGAAGGCATCGCTCTTAGAAAAATTTATTAAAAAGGGTCAGAAAGTGTGTAGAGCAAGATAAAGCGAAGCGTGCTTTGTGGCCCATTACGCCACTGCCGTGGCCTTTTCCGTCTATAATCGGTTCCCCGAACCGATTATTTGGCCCAGACCTTCGGTCAAGGCCAACCGCCTCCAAAGCGCTAAAGCTCTGTTTTTACCACTGGTTTGCCGTAGCAAACGATTAATTTTATGACCCAAAGTGACACCATTTTAAGTAACGTCGCCCGAGTGAGAGCATATGATTACAGCAATCAGCCGACCCTCGTGACGGGCGCGGCGAATGGGACTTATCTCTATGATGGAAATCTGAAACGGGTTCGGTCTGTCGTCAACGGGAGGACGATTTATAATGTTTACAATATGGCAGGTCAGTTAGTCCATGTTGATGAACGCCCCTATACCGACGCGCAAGCGCAATCCGTCCCCGAAAAGCGCACAGATTATGTGAGCCTCGGCGGGAAATCCATAGCCAGAGTCGAGAACAAATCCACGGCCACCTACATCTTCGCAGACCACCTTGGCTCGCCCGTGGCGACGAAAAAGGGCAGCGCGGCGATAAAGCGGGAACGCTACACACCGTTCGGCATCGCAATGGATGATAATCCCGACCTCACCAACCAAGGCGGGTTCACGGGGCATATTAAAGATTCAGCCACAGACCTGAACTATATGCAGGCCCGCTATTATGATCCGGTTATGGGACGGTTCTTGAGCATTGACCCCGTGACCATGATGGACGCTGACATGAACCCTGGAATGTTCAATCGTTATGCCTATGTATTCAATGATCCTATTAATGGGGCTGACTCCACAGGAATGATTTGTGATGAAGGCCTCTGTAACAAAGTTGCAAATGCAATTCGTAATGCGCTGCCGGGTCCCGACAATCCCCAAGAATTAGTTGAAAAGTATGGCCAGCCTATTTCTGATATTGGTCAGACAATGCCTGGCGGGCAATCAATTTCAAACGGCGAAATGCAAGTTGTTGGTGCTTTGACAGCTAGTTTAGGCAATGCAAGCATGGGTAGAGTTGGGCCAAATACAACAGCTGCTCCTGCTGCAACACGATCAGTAACTGCAACCATTCCAAAACCCACGATTACGCAACCATATGCGCGGCCATCAAATGCAACAACGCCCGCCCAAAGAGCTGCTGTGCAAGGAAAGCCTTGCACGGAATATGGAAAAGTTGCACCAGTTCAACGCGCAAATCATACTCCACCACTGGTAAAAGAGTACTACAGTACGGGAACCATAAACACTACAAGGATGCGTAGCACAAAAGCAGTAACTCCGCATTGTCCGACCTGTTCTAATGCTGAAGGTGGTCGTATGAGTGCTTTCTCAAAGGCAATGAAAAGAGAGCATGGATTTGACTAACAAAATAGAAATTACACAGCGGGAAGTATGTGCGGATTATGGAGCAATATATTGCCCATCTCCTTTTGAGAACATTATTGGGATATCCGCTCAAGTAAAAAAAGGTGAAGAACCGATTCATGGTCTAAGGCATCCCTTAAGTGAGGGAACAAATGGTTGGTATGTTTGGGCTGGCGAGTATTCTGAAGACCCCGACTTTTTTAAACCTATACATACAGAACACATTATGGACTTGTATCCAAGTATTCTAAAGTTTCTTGGTCTTCCGCCCGGTTGGAGGTTCTTGAAAGCTCATGGCTACGAAGATGTCTGGTATGATGGAGAACTCTTGAAGGTATGAAAAAAAGGGTCAAATTCGGTGAGAAACAAGATAAAACGAAGCGGCCATTGTGGCCCACCCCGCCACTGCCGTGGCCTTTTCCGTCTATAATCGGTTCCCCGAACCGATTATTTGGCCCAGACCTTCGGTCAAGGCCAACCGCCTCCAAAGCGCTAAAGCTCTGTTTTTACCACTGGTTTGCCGTAGCAAACGATTAATTTTATGGCCCAAAGTGACACCATTTTTCTATCACCTTGGCCCCCGTGCATTTTTTACGAGCAAAAATTGCACTAAGTGACCCTATTCTCTGAACCTTGTATCTAGCTGCATTTTACTCCCTCTTTCCAATCGGGACTCTTGAGCCGTTTTCTGTTATGTTAATCGCATGGCCAATGATGATGACTTCATTTTAGGCGGGCGCAAGACCAAGAAATCCAGCTCGTCCCAAGGCACGCCGCGCACCCAGAACCCTCGCGGGGCGGGTCTCACTCTGCAATTAAGTTAGACGCATGCATCCTCGCTCTAAACACTCATTTCCTCCGATAAAACTGTCTTTTCAACAATCGTATCCCCGCGTCTCCATTCACCCTTATTTTCATTATGTTCTTTCAAATATGGACAGGAAGACGTCACCTTTGTATTATTATGCTGCTCTTTAGAATTCCGCTCAAGAGCTGCAACGTTTTCAAGTTCAAGGTTCCATTGGGAGAGTTCCTCAAACAAAAGGTTCAAACTTTCCCCTGACAGGCCCACCATTCCTTCGTTTTGAATGGAATCCCCTTTTCTTACCTTGCTAGGTCTTTGAATTACTTGAAAAGGAAGATTGGTTTGGGCGGTTCTGTAGCCTTCGTTTCGGTCATAAAGTAGGGAGCCCTTAAAGGCCAATTTGACCGCAGTTCGTTTATATCCGATGTGTGAAGACTCTCATAAATAACAAGGGTTTGAGAGGAATCGCATGGCGGTTCTATAAGCCCCTTCAAAGTCAGGGCTTTCATGCCCCTTTTGGCTTTCCAAATGCTCAATTTGTTCTTCGGCGGCTAATCGTTGAGATTCCAGTTTGATCAACTCACCCTCATATGCATTTATCAGTGCCGGCTGTGTGGCCTTCACAATCCTGTTAACTAGTGCTTTGACGCGCGTCTCCAGTGCATTCAATTTCTGCTGTGCAGCTTTTTGACGGTTTTGGGCGTCCGCCAGATTTTTCTCCCATATCGTTTTAAACATCATCGTTGCAAATTTCATAAGTTCGGGGTTCGGTCTGTCGTCAACGGGAGGACGATTTATAATGTTTACAATATGGCAGGTCAGTTAGTCCATGTTGATGAACGCCCCTATACCGACGCGCAAGCGCAATCCGTCCCCGAAAAGCGCACAGATTATGTGAGCCTCGGCGGGAAATCCATAGCCAGAGTCGAGAACAAATCCACGGTCACCTACATCTTCGCAGACCACCTTGGCTCGCCCGTGGCGACGAAAAAGGGCAGCGCGGCGATAAAGCGGGAACGCTACACACCGTTCGGCATCGCAATGGATGATAATCCCGACCTCACCAACCAAGGCGGGTTCACGGGGCATATTAAAGATGCAGCCACAGACCTGAACTATATGCAGGCCCGCTATTATGATCCGGTTATGGGGCGGTTCCTGAGCATAGACCCCATAACGTTCTTGGACAAACCTTATCCCGGTCAGTTCAATAGATATGCCTACACTTGGAACGATCCGATTAACGCAACCGACCCCAATGACGAGTTTCTGAAAATCGTTAAATCCGTGTATAACGTCGGCAAACGAACTTACAAAAACGGCGGAAACCTAAAGGGGGCTTTGAAAGATGAAGCGCTTAGCTATGTCGAAAATGGTGCGACATTATTAAGTAAGGACGCATCCTTAGGTGATAAAGCCTTCGCAATCTTCGACCTCGCAACAGGGTTTGGAGATGAAGCTAAGGGAGCGAAGCGGTTACTTGGAGGCAAATGCTGCTTTGTCGCAGGAACGCTCGTCGAAACAGAAGATGGTTTGCGTCCAATTGAAGAGATTGAATTAGACGACCGCGTTCTAGCTCGAAATCCTGAAACAGGCAAGACGGCCTTCAAAGCTGTTACCGACCTCATCCGTTTAAATGAACGAATGATTTGGGAAGTCTCTCTTTCAGGCGAGAACAACTCGTCCGAATTCTTTGAAACAACAGATGACCATCCTTGGTGGATTGTTGATGCGGACGGGAACGGGAGTTGGAAAAAAACTGCTGAATTATCTGACGACATGATTGTGACGACTGCTGACAACCAGACTATGGTCATCACTAAAGTTGTCAAAACTGACCGAGTTGATGCAACATACAATCTAACGGTAGCCGATTTTGAAACTTACTTTGTTGGTGAAAACAAAGTTCTGGTGCATAATTGTAAGAAAAATAGAAGCACCAGGCCTGACCCATTGGAAGAAGCTGAAGGTCGACCTCATTCAATAATTGAGAAGCCCGGACCAGATGGTCAGTATACAACTCACAATGGGGACGGTACATTTAAGCAATATCGCGGGTCGGGGAAAGATCATGGTGATGTTCCTCGTCTTAACGTAAAAGAGAATAAATTGAACGAAGCCCCAAATGGGCAAAAGTTTCCGGGTAAGACAGAAGTTCGGCCACCTTTCCCTGATGAGATACCTAGATAGTAAGGCGAATAGTAATAAGATGAAGAAAGAACTTTCAGATTATCAAAGTTGGGTGAAAGCGAATAAATCTAAGCGATTTTCACTTTTGGACTATGTTCATGCAAAACTAAATTTTGACAATATTTCTCCTGATTTAGCTGTTGCCCTGTTGCAGCTTTATTGGCCAACCTTTCATGAAGTGGATGGTTTTGTATTTTTGAAGGAAGAGTTTTCTGAAAAAAAATATCGAGAGGTAATTTCTAACAATGAAGTTCAATTAGAATATTGGATGAATTTAATTAGTATAGAAAGCATATGTTCATCCGCTACATCTAAAGTTCAAGAGTATATCGCTATTCGAGTAACCGAAATGTGGAGAGCAAAGCTCAAAATAGACTTTCCTGAAAAAAGCTTCATTGTAAAAAAAATCAATGATGAAACGGAAGTCTTTTGCGTTTTTTATCAACCGAAATTCGAATAGGTTATTTGATAGATTGGAAGCAAATTTTGTTCGGTGAAATCATAAAAAGTGTCAGATTAGGCGTGAAACAAGATAAAGCGAAGCGGCCATTGTGGCCCACTTCGACGCTAAAGCTCTGTAATTACGACTTATTTTGTGGGCCAAAGTGACACTATTTTATCATCACCTTGGGCCAGAAGTGACCCTATCCCGCAACCCTGTAGAATCCTGTAATTTACTCCCTCTTTCCAATCGGGACTCTTGAGCCGTTTTCTGTTATGTTAATCGCATGGCCAATGATGATGACTTCATTTTAGGCGGGCGCAAGACCAAGAAATCCAGCTCGTCCCAAGGCACGCCGCGCACCCAGAACCCTCGCGGGGCGGGTCTCACTCTGCAATTAAGTTAGACGCATGCATCCTCGCTCTAAACACTCATTTCCTCCGATAAAACTGTCTTTTCAACAATCGTATCCCCGCGTCTCCATTCACCCTTATTTTCATTATGTTCTTTCAAATATGGACAGGAAGACGACACCTTCTGCCGAGCGGGACAGCGGGGCTGCGGGGTCATAATCATGCCGTTCATAATAAACCGCTGCCGCGTGGTGGAAGCTGCGTAAAACAAAACTCATCATTGGTCTCCATCGTAGAGGCCACCACGCGGGCTGTCCACTTAATCGGACGAAACCCACGCCGCCGTACTCCCGATAGTCGGTCGCAACACTCGCTTGCTTGATACTCTGCCGCGCTCTTTTAAATCGCGATCACGCCACACTTCCCGTCAGGGAATTGCCTTGCCACAGCGCGCCCACGCTCTAAACTCTGACGATGGGACTCCCCGCGCTGTAAATCCTGTCGACGCGGTGGTGCAACTTGTCCTGAAAAATACTGAGTTCTGTCAGTCAGCTGTATTATTATGCTGCTCTTTAGAATTCCGCCCAAGAGCTGTAACGTTTTCAAGTTCAAGGTTCCATTGGGAGAGTTCCTCAAACAAAAGGTTCAAACTTTCCCCTGACAGGCCCACCATTCCTTTTAAATTCTGACGATGGTGTCACTGCCAGTTCTGGTTTTAGAATTTCTATTATTGACTCTTTTAAGGCTTACTACCCTTGATTGTTATTTCGTAATTCATTCTGATTTATGTAAATTTTTGCTAGTTTTTCAACTTATCATAGAATTCCGAGATTGTTTTTAGTTGAAATATCAAATAAATTAGGGGTTGGTTAAGTGTTTGATTCCAATCACGGTGAATGATTATTATTTTAAAAATGCCGAATTAAGTCGTGTTGGTTCATCTTATACCCATTGTGTGGCGCGTATTGAATAATTTTTGGCAAATAGGCTTTGTTGTCTTTATCTGTGCAATTTGGCCAGTGGCTGCTTTCGCAAAGGATGATGGCCTCATCCAATGGCATAGCACGAATGTTCAGCTACTGCGCGGTAGTGGTTATGCCCTCGGGTCGTCTCAACGTGAAATTATCACTCTGCAGCATGCTCATGGATGGACATTAGGGGACAATATGGTTTTCTATGATGCGACCCTTTCTGGCCAAGACTATTTTGAATGGCATTCGCGTTTGAGTCTTAAAAAAATTAGGAAGGCTCCGGTGAAGATTGGACCTGTCAAAGATATTCTTTTGGCATCAACGCTTGAAGTGCCTGAAAAGGGCTCAGCCAGATATTTATTTGGCGTCGGGGCGGATTGGACAATCCCCGGGTTCAAATTTTTTGCTACTAATTTCTATCTCCGTGATAATCCGGATTTAGCTGGGCACACATGGGCCACAACTTTTGCATGGAAAAAAACCTTCGCTGTCAGAGGTCAGCCCTTCTTATTTGATGGTTTTGTGGATATGGCAGGGTCAGAGGGGACACGATCTGGCTATCAATTAGCGGCTCCAACCCTCTTGGCCGATATTGGTACACATCTGGGCCAAGCCGATAAACTGTTCTTGGGTATAGAATACCAACATTGGAATAATAAATTTGGACTTAAAGATGTGGATGAGCGGGTTGCACAGCTTCAACTTCGTTGGGTTCTGGATTAAGGGGGTACAATGCGAATATTTCAAATTCTAGGCCTCTTACTGGGCCTCTGGATTGCGCACTCTGATGCGGCTTCGGGACAAGACGTGCCTGCGCTTAAAATTTACCACGATTCTGATTGGTCAAATAATTATGAGTCTTCCGAGGCCATTTGGCGCGGAATGACGGTTGCCCTGAAAGAGGTTGGGCATGAAATTAATGGTGTGAAAATTACGTTAGTGAAAAAAAATCATAGCGGAAACGTAACGCGAAGCCTTGGGAACATGCAGGACTTCCTCGAAGATGACCAAGCGATTGCAGTATTCGCTGGAATGCATTCTCCGCCTTTAATCGCAAATAGAGATTTTATTAACGAAAATGGAATTCCAGTATTAGTGCCATGGGCGGCGGGCGGCCCCATTACGCGATATCCATCCCCTAAAAATTCAATGTTTCGATTGTCACTAGACGATACAAAGGCGGGCGCAGCCTTAGTTGATTTTGCGACGCATGATTTCAATTGCAATTCACCTTATATTTTATTGGAGAGTACTTCTTGGGGTGATTCAAATGAGAAAAGTATCAAAGCCGCATTGAAGCGCCAAGGAACAATACCGGCTGGTATAGAGAGAATGACGTGGGCGCTAAAGAGTTACAAAGCCCGCAACATTATCCAAAATGTGGTTGATGCTAAGGCTGAATGTATCATTTTAGTGGCCAATGTGGCTGAGGGTTCTCAGATTGCTCTGGCTATCACTGAATTGGATGACAATCAACGCATCCCTGTCATTAGTCACTGGGGTATAACAGGTGGAAATTTTCATGAAGTCATCAATAAAGATCTGCGAAAAATCGTCGATGTTTCGTTTCTCCAAACCTGTTTTTCATTTCTAGACGAGCCCCTCCCGCCAATTGGGCAAACTGTTTTTTCCAAAGTCAAACAAATATACCCCAATGATATATCCTCACCCGAAGATATAAAATCCCCTGTGGGTTTTGTTCATGCATATGACCTAATGAAGATATTGCTCTCTGCCTTGGAGACAGTGGAATTAAACCAAGGCGATATTCAAGCCCTTCGCGCAGATTTGAGAGAGAGTTTAGAAGGTATTGATACACCCGTTAAGGGTTTGATGAAAACCTATGAAAGACCGTTTTCTGTGTTTTCGGCGGATAACCCTGATGCCCATGAAGCCTTGGGCGCTGAACATATATGTTTGGCAAAATATGGGGATCGCAATCAGATATTAGTTCAAAGTTCAGCGCCCTAATATGAAACACGCGCAAGACACAATAGAGTCTGCCTATGATAGGAAATCTATTTCCCGGAACTTTATCTATTATGTTCTTCTTTCTGTGGTCATCTTTCTCGGCCTGACCGCGGCATTAATATACCCTCAAGTTCAAAATGTATTTGATAAGGTGCAAAACCAATCAGATGAAAATTATGCCAAAACATATGCCAGCATGCTACACCGATATATCGAAGACAGAGAGTTTGGCTTGCTGGATATTGCGGAGTCTTCCTATGTTTTGAATGCGGTTTTATTGGCCCAGGGTGACCGTGCTGACTTTAGAGATTTTGTGAGCCACGCAAAATTGTTAAGAGAAGACCCTATTCTAACCGTACTCGATTTAAATGCAGAAATAATCTTTACTGAAAGCGAAACAACGCAGGACTATAGTTGGGCCCGTAAAATTATAGACGGTGCAACTGAGCAAGAATTCCATTTAATCCCCAACTCAGAAAAAGCGCAATTCGAACTCGCAATTCCAATAAAATTTGGACGGGGACGCGAAGGCGTTATGGTGGCCCGTTTTCCAGTATCACTCGAAAATATTTTCAACCTGACAGAATTTGAGGCGAACAGTTCAGGGGTTATCCTTTCGAAAAATGACGTTGTCCTGTCGACTGATATTCAAGCCATTGAACAGCCTTTTTCTAAAATTCAATATGTTGACAAATATGGCGTGAACATAACGCATGTGACCAGCCGAACCTCCGTTAACATCACGCAGAGAGGCTTTTTAGTAAAGTTTCTTATGCTTGCGGGTTTTGCCGCGCTCCTATCATTTACATTTCTTGCCTATTATGGGCGGCGACTGATTGTTCAGCCTTATGCAGACCTTGCCCAAAGCCAAGAAGCTATTTCCAAAGCGGTCGAAGGTATTGCAAGGGTTTCTCGGTCGGGACGATATGTGGGTGTTAATTCGGCCTACGCCCTGACGGCCGGATATGAACCCTCGGAACTTATTGGTGAAAAATGGGACGTCACGGTTTATCCTGAAGAACTTCCTATTCTAAAAGCCGCTTATCAAGACATGATCAAAGAGGGGAAGGTCACATTAGAAACCCGTGGACAAAGCAAAACGGGGAAAATGTTTTATAAACAAGTCACAATGGTGCCTCTCTTTGATGAAGCTGGCACCTTTGATGGTCATCATTGTTTTATGAAGGACATTTCACCGCGTAAAGAAGTGGAATTACAACGAGAAAAGCTTGTCGATAAACTTTCAGAATCGAATGAAGAATTAGAACGCTTCGCTTATGTTTGCTCTCACGACCTACAAGAGCCTTTACGCATGGTAAGAAGTTTTTCTGAACTTTTGGAGCGGCACCTGCATGACAGCCTAGAAAATGATACGAAAGGCAAAAAATACCTAAGCTTCATAACCGATGGGGCAAAACGCGCTCAGGATTTAATTCGCGATATATTATCATATTCCAGTATTGATGCCGACGATAGACATATAGAAGCTGTAGATATGAACTCTATTTTGTCTGTCGTGACGAAGACGTATTTAAAAGATAATTCATCAGAGTCTGCACACATAACTTGGGACGCTCTGCCGACCATTATGGGCAAGAAGACTCAAATATATCAATTAATGCTAAATTTGGTTTCAAACGGTTTGAAATATCAGAAACCGGGCCAAAATGGGAACGTCCATGTTAGCGCGCGTGACCTTAACAATGCGTGGGAAATCGCAGTGACAGATAATGGTATTGGAATTGATGAGTCTTACTTCGATAAAATATTTGAAGTATTTCAGAGATTGCATCGAAGAAACGAATATGCAGGGACCGGTGTAGGCTTATCTATTTGCCGTAAAATTGTCGAACGTCATGGCGGAAAGATTTGGGTTGAATCTAAACTCGATGCGGGATCCACATTCTATTTCACTATAGAGAAATAGGGCGCATAGGTGAAAAGCGCAAATTAAGAGCCTTAATGGCTCCAATCCTCCTTTATCATATCGGCGCCTTTTTCAGCGATCATAATGGTTGGGGCGTTTGTATTGCCTGATATGATTTGCGGCATGATAGAGGCGTCAATGACGCGTAATCCTGTGAGCCCATATACACGCAGCCGTGCATCAACCACAGCCTCGTCACCCTTTCCCATTTTGCAGGTTCCTACAGGATGATAAACCGTATCGGAGTGATTACGGATATCTTCTTTTAATGTCTCCTCATCTTTGGCGTCGCAATCATAATAGGGTTTTCCGCGCACCGTACTCCACGCAGAGCTTTGCAAAATATTTTGGGCCAAACGTGCCCCTTGATAAAGCTTATCCATATCGCGTTCATCACTAAGATAGGCCGGGTCAATCAGTGGGGCTGCACTGGGGTCATTAGACGCTAATGTTAATGTGCCGCGGCTATGGGGCCGCAAAACACAGACATGCAAAGTATAGCCATTGCTAAAGTGCATTTTACGGCCGTGATCATCGACAATGCCACGTATTAAATGCAGTTGCAGATCAGGCGAGGGTTCTTGTCTGTCGGCATATATAAACCCACCCGATTCCGCATAATTCGTCGTCAGGACACCTTTGCGGTGTTTGCGATATTTCCAAATTTGTTTAGGAAACCCAAATATTCCGCGCCAAGACACACTGAAATTATCTTTGACAAACCCATCATAGCTCAGCGTGTAATCTAGGTGGTCTTGAAGATTTTCGCCTACGCCCTTTAAGTCGTGGTGGTGTTGAATTCCATGCGGCGTGATTTTCTCTGCATCGCCAATGCCAGAGAGCAAAAGAATTTGCGGCGACCCAAAGGCCCCCGCGCACAGGATGACTTCTCGTTTCGCTAAAACTGTAAGAGGGATTTTTTCGGACTTTGGCTTTAGAATGACACCCGTAGCTTTTTTATTCTCAAGCGTTACCTTTTCCACTGTAGTGTTTTTCACAATATGTAAATTCGGACGATCCATGATGGGATCTAGGAAGGCCCTAGCCGTGGACCAGCGTTCCGCATTTTTTTGCGTAACTTCGTACAGGCCCACACCTTCTTGGCGCGCACCGTTGAAATCTGGGTTGTGTGGAATTTGAAGCGCTTTGCAGGCTTGAATAAAGGTGGCGTTTACAGACCCAGGGTCGGCGATAGGGGCGACATTGAGCGGGCCGCCTTGCCCGTGATATTCATCAGCCCCAGCTTCGCGGTGTTGGGATTTTTTAAAGTAAGGCAATACATCTTTATAGGCCCAGCCTTTATTTCCCAAAGCGGCCCAATTGTCATAATCTGCCTTATGGCCGCGAATATAAATCATGGCGTTAGACCCAGAGGATCCGCCGAGCATCTTGCCGCGCGGTTGAAACCCTTTGCGCCCATTAAGCCCGGCTTGCGGGACTGTGTTAAAGGCCCAATTACGGCTTTTCGTCAGCATGGTAATCAATCCCATTCCCGGGACAGTGACAGAGAAATGCTTATGTGACTTACCTGCTTCTATCAAAAGGACAGAAACCGTTTCATCTTCTGAAAGACGGTTAGCAAGTGTACAGCCCGCCGACCCCGCGCCGCAAATAATGTAATCATAAGTGTCGGCTATTGGGGCGCCAGACAGTGAAAGGAGTGGATGAGATTTGCCCATGGTGAAGCCTATAAAAACTTCTTCATAAATCCGATCATTTTACGGGTCTTATCAGTGTATGGCGGAAACAGCGTTTTGCCCTGTGAAAATCGGCTCTGGATGAACACCCCTTTCATATGAGAAAAGCTCTCAAACCCAGCTTCACCGTGATAAGCGCCCATACCTGATGGCCCAACACCGCCAAAAGGGATGTCTTCTTGAACGACATGCCATGCACATTCATTGATGCTAACACCGCCAGAATGACTTTCCTTTAAGACTTGTTCGCGTTTATTTTTATCTTCGCCGAACCAATAGAGAGCCAAGGGACGGTCATGTTTTTGTACATAAGCTAGGCTCTCATCAAGGCTTTCTGAGGCGACGACAGGTAAGAGAGGGCCAAAAATTTCTTCCTGCATGATTTTCATATCTGGCGTCGTATTGGTGACAACGGTAAAGGCTACGCGGCGCTCTTTGGCCAGTTGCTGTTTATCATCATCCCCGGCGGTTTGAATTTTCGCGCCTTTATTTTCTGCGTCTTCGAGTAAGTTTTGCAGGCGGGCGTAATGCGAGTCCGCTATGATGCTCGTATAATCATCATTTCTCGAAAATTTTGGGTATAGGGTCTCAGCGTGTTTAATAACTGCGTCTGTAAAGCCTTTAATTTTATTTTGCGGCATCAAAACATAATCGGGCGCGACACAAGTTTGCCCCGCATTAAGTAATTTTCCATTTACAAGACGCGGAAGAGTTAAATCTAGATTGGCGCTGTCATCGATAATAACAGGAGATTTCCCGCCAAGTTCAAGTGTGACAGGTGTAAGATTTTTCGCGGCCGCTTGGGCGACAATACGGCCTACATTTGTTGAGCCTGTGAAGACTAGATGGTCAAAGGGAAGTTCTGAAAAGGCACTCGCCACATCCACCCCGCCTGTAGCAACATAAATTTCGTCTTCTGAGAAAGCCTCCGCCAAAAGGGACTTTAACAAAGCCGACATTCGAGGTGTGTATTCGCTAGGTTTAATCATGGCGCGATTGCCAGCTCCTAGCGCGCCAATAAGCGGCATGATGGCGAGTTGAAGCGGATAGTTCCACGGGCTGATAATGCCCACGACACCAAGAGGTTGCGGGACGATACGGTTGGATGCGGGTTTATATTGCAGAGCGGTTGGCGCCTTGCGGGTTTTCATCCATTTTGGCGTATGTTTGAGCGCATGGGAAAAGCCGCCTTGCATGACTAAAAATTCTGCGATGATTGTATCTTCCGCGGCGCGGTGCCCAAAATCATCCGATATGGCTTTTACGAATTCAGCTTCATGACCCAAAATAACATCACGAAGCTTAATAAGATTTGTTTTTCGTGTTTCCCAGACTGGGTAGGGCGCGGCGTCAAAGGCTTGTCTTTGTACTGCACGAATACGGGCAATGTTTTTGGCTGTATCAGATTTCAAGATTGTTTTTTTCCGCGCACTGGCGTCTGGATTAATCCTAACCATCATCGTTCTCCCGCTCTGTGTTTTCTACGAATATGGCGGGTTTCGTGATAGCTGTCGAGCGAAAGGCAGGAGATATACTGTATGGATGTTAAACAGAATCCAATGGGCGCCGAACCGCGATATAAAGCGGTTAAGACTTTTTGGCTGTTACCGCTGAAAACATCGCTTTGGCCCGCCCGCTAAGTGTATCTTCACAGGCCGAGACTTGATTGTAGCGTCGGCGCAAACGTCCAGGCGCATCAGATAAATGCTTTTGTCCCAGTTTCTCTGCGGCATCATAGAGCTTAGACAGCTTTGCGGCAGGCCCAGAAATTGAGGCAAAGCCAGAGGCCGCTTTCACGGTTTCGCTGGCATAATATTGCTTGAAATCGTCTATCCCAAGACCAAGATCGATTGTCTTATATCCAAGCGTATCCGACGCATCGATAATTTGGTTCAGTAATTGTGTGCCCGGAGAATATGAACGGAAGGCGTTATTATAAGCGACAATCCAGCTGTGATAAGTCGTGCCATCGGTTAAGCCCGTATCAATGGCGGCCAATTGATTGCCGAAATAGAGGCTGTGCATTTCAAGCCGCAATGGCGCGTCTATTCCTTTTTTCCAGAGAGACTTTAAGAGCGGCAATGTCCATTCAGCTCCCAAGACATTGTAATATCCGCTGGCCGCGTATTGGGCCACTTTCCAATCAATTAAGGTGTCAAATTCTTCGATGGATTGGGATCTAAAAATAATATGTGGGGCGCCAATCTCTTCCGTTGCTTTGCGAATGCGGCGACGTAGACTTTTCTGATGTTTTCTAAAAGAACTGTCGCGAGCTTCGCGCCAGACTTCTGCGCCTTCAGGAAAGGACATAACCGCGCCTAAATGTGTTTTAGGGACGTCTTGTTCAATATCACTTACCAAAGCGCTAAAATGGTAAGCCCCCACTGACGTGGCAGATAAAATGTCTTGGAGGGAGTAACGATAATCAGGGCCGCAAATTAGGCCATGATAATCAGTCATCGGCGCGCCGACTGGCCGCGCAAAGCTTTCGCCTTGATAGGGTAATATCGCGACTATCTCGCCAGCCTCTTCTAAAACGGCGATATTTACGTCTTTGCGTAGCGACGCGACAGCAAGAGTGTAATCAATGTGGAAATAAGGTGAGTAGAGCTTAGGGTTTGATGCGCGCAACCGAGACCAAGCCGCCCGCACGGCGTCAGGCAGATCTTGGCTTTTATAGACATAGGTTTGCAAGGTGTTTCCGCCCACGGTCTTATCCCAAATATTTTCTAACGGCTTTGCCATAGGAATGGGGCATAGCAAAAAAGGGCTAAGAGGGCCTTAAAGCCGAGGCTACCTTCACTGTTTTTATGAAGATTTAAGCGCAAATTTGTAATTGCCTTTGATTAAAAGGGCATAGGGCTTAAGTAAAACTATGGGCCATTTGCATTCACATGATCACTCAGCGGGCCATGACCATAGTCACACTCACGGTCATGCTCATAATCATGCGCCCAAGGTCAATGAGAAAAACCGAACGCGAGTCGGGTTTGCCGCTTTTTTGACAGGCGTGTTTATGATCGCCGAAGCCGCAGGCGGGTATATTTCGGGGTCTCTCGCCCTTATCGCTGATGCAGGGCATATGTTGACAGACTTCGCTGCTTTGGCGATGGCTTGGGGGGCATTCACGATTGCGCGGCGTCCGGCCACTTGGAAACACACATTTGGCTATGACAGATTCTCTGTTCTCATTGCTTTTGTAAATGGGCTTACCCTGTTTCTTGTCGCGGGTTTAATTGTAAAGGAAGCCATAGAGCGCCTCTTCATACCTGGGGAGGTTCTGGCTGGCCCCATGTTATGGGTCGCGATTGGCGGACTGATTGTGAATGTTGTCGTCTTCAAAATTTTACAGGGCGCAGATCAGGATAACTTGAATATTCGAGGCGCTGTGTTGCACGTGCTGGGGGATATGTTGGGGTCGGTAGCCGCAATCGTTGCGGCGTTGATTATATTACAAACAGGGTGGACACCTATTGACCCTATCTTATCTGTTTTCGTTGCCTTGATAATTCTAAAGAGTGGATGGGCGCTCATCAAAGACAGCGCTCATATTTTGCTAGAGGGTGCACCTGAGAATTTAAATACTCATGACATAAGCGAAGATTTGCTCGCGCATATTCCAGAGCTTTTAGCGGTCGAACATATTCACGCTTGGTCGATAACCCCCGAACGGCCAATGATGACACTAGAAGCTTTTGTTGCACCTGAGACGCGCCTTGAGCCTGTCAGCACCGCCATAAAGGAACGCTTGTTAGAGGTTTTCCATATTCAACACGCGACCGTAGATGTCATGCGGCGTGACAAATCCGTATGAAAATGGAATATAAGGGAAAAAGGTAAATCTTATGAAATTTGTTAAACTGATTATTCCTGCAATTTTGTCGTTATTTTGTAGCGCAATTTTCATTGATAGCCTGCGGTATAAATTCACAAACCATCCGAATACCCAAGAAATTTTTGGTCGATTAAATGATTGGACGGCAAGTCTTGGCGCAGAGGGTCTATTCGCGCAAACGGGATTGTTTTCGCAATATACAATTGGAACGGCAGAGGGTATTGCCTCGCTCTTTTTGCTCATTGGCATCATACCGCGTTTCAAGCGTTTGCAGGGGTTGGGCGCCTTGTTGGGGCTAGCAATAATGACAGGCGCAATTTCATTCCATTTATTTACGCCGCTTGGTACGGATCCAAATAATGATGGCGGCGGATTATTTATTGCGGCCTGTTTGGTTTGGCTATCATGTTTAATTCTGGTTGGCTTTAGATGGCAAGAAATATTGCAAGGGCTTGGAAAATTATTGGCTGCGCTATTTGGCAAAAGCGATAAAGCCTTTTAGCTAAGAGATGTCTTAGTTTAAAATACCCATGCGGTTTTTAAAGCGGCGGATAAAGTCTAGCTGTTCATGCGTAGCGGATTTTTCGCATGAGGCCACACGTTCCATCATGGCCGCAAGCTGAAACGCATCATCACGGCTTATATTGGATTTCAAGATATCGAGCATCGGAAATAAGGCAGATTCGGGTAATGTGATCTGTTGAGTTAAATTCTGCATCTGACGAAAAATCCCGTCAGCGATGTCGATGTCTAAATGCATATGAGTTTCGAGTTCTAGAGTGATGGCCGCGATTTCGGCAGCACTGATTTCACGTAAATTATCGAGGCGTGCCGTGGAAATCATTAAAACAGTCGCCGCTTCTATCGGAGTTTCGACTAAGTCATAACCGGTTTTTCCAAAGGCTTTTTGAAACTTACGATTTCGAGGTAAGTTTTTAATCTCATGGGCCGCGTCGATGATATCACGAGAGCCTCGAGCGGCACGCGAGACCCAGAAAATTGCCATGGCTATAGTAGTGATAAGAGCGAGGATGTGCATAATTTCTGTTCCTTAGACTCTTTATCCTTAATCGCATGTCTCTTAACGACATGTTGAAGATGGGCCCATATCGACGTGAAAATGGTCACGATGCGCGGCATTATAATCAGGGGAAAGTGTAACGCGGAAAATTTTACAAGCCGCCTCGCGAATATCACGAAGAAAGGCCGCATCTTGATCCACGGTATCCCAATGGGCGAGAACGGTCACCAAATGTCCGTTTTCCAACTCAAACCCCGAAACATCCCAAGCATTAGCAAAGGCATGTTCACTCCATAAGCCCGAACTATTCCCGTTTTGACGACGACAGGAATAAGTCCCAATATGATGTATTTTTGCCAGACCGTAACCATAGCGTTCTTGGGCGATTTGATCGATTTCGCGGCTCCAGAGATAGGCCCCAATAGAAAGAGGGCATTGCATGTTCGCCTCGCCGGGCGTCAAGGAGATGTCATCTTGCCCATAGACGACCCGCCCAATGTCAAATCCGCAAACGCCTGCACCATTTCCTTTTTCAGGGGAGGGTTTCGGATCAGCAGGGATAGACTCAAAGCCAATAGTGTCTCGCGCCATATCCATACAGCTTGCAGATGATGACAGGGATAGGCGCAAGATCTGTGCTTTGGTGGCTAACCCAAGGGGGCGTGAGGTATCAAGCCTCTTCCACCCCAAATGTTGAGGGGGCACATATCTGTTCACAAGATAAAATGAGCCCATAAAGAGCAAGGCAACGCCTATCCAAATTACTGGGCCTTTCCATCGGATCATGACATCTTATAAGATATAAACGTCAATTATCCACGAAACAAAGCACTTGTGCGATGCGCCTATCTCGTCTCAGCTTGTCGGCTTGCAAGCCATAATTATTATGAGGGACGGGTTCAGGGTCTCCGCTTTCTTCAGGGTAAAAAGGTATTAAGGCTCGTGGTGCAACAGAGTAAATACGGCCACGGCGTGGATTTTCTGCGGTGACGACGCCAATCACTTCACCGTCTTTATCTAAGACGGGGGCACCAGATAATCCGCCGAGACTGCCACGTAGTCCACTTGTGCGCCCGGTTTCAGCCCAAGCCAAGACAGATTCTTCGGCGCTATAACGGCCTCGAACAACCATTCGGTTGCGGGCAATAAGACTGCCCACAGCTTCGCCGGGGCGACCCTGAGGAAACCCAATAAAATAACCTGTTTCGCCAATAGAGCGCTGGCTTAGCACATCATGGGGTAAGGGCTGACGCCGCCATTGCGTGCGTAACCGTGCGAGGTCATGATCCTCATAAACTTCGACCTCGGCCCGAATGATTTTTTGGTTTGTTATTTTTAAGCCAACTTGGTCACAACTATCAACGACATGTCTAGCCGTTAGCCAAAGCCCTCTATCATCCAATGAGAAAGCGGTTCCAATACCCGACCTTGGCTCGGCCACACGCGTGATAACTTGTTCATCCTTGGGTGTTTCGCTTGGTAAAAGCGGCCCTAAGTCTGTCGGCGGCGGCGGGGCATCAATTCTGTCACGCAGGTAAGAGGCATAAAAGAATATGCCGCCTAAAATCAGAGCGTAAAGTACCCAATCCGGTATTTTCCGGAACATAGCTCTATCCGACGATAGCTAAAGCGAGAATGATTGAGCCTGCGAGCTTAAACGCTGCCAATACAAGCGCTGGCGCCGTCTCATTATTGATAATGCGATTTGGCATGCCTTTGAAAATTGCATCTGTTAAGCGAAAGAGAAAGAGCTGAAGGAAAAGACTGGTTGTGCCCCATATGGCAACATCAAATAGGCTAAACCGATTCACCAGACACGCAGCGAGAGGGAGTGTTAAGCCAATGATGAGGGCGCTGAAATGAATGGCGGCGGCCATATTGCCTTCTTGAACGAGCTTTAATTCCTTATGCGGTGTTAGGCGCGTATAAATTACAAGGCCTGCAATAAAAATTAGTGTGACAACAACCAGATAAAAAATCAAAATAGGGAGGCCATTGGCCAGACTGTCTAGGGCAGGCTGCATAATTCGTCTTTCTATTAGCCTTTATCAGATAAGGCGGAGGACTCTGTCTCGGCTTTTGCTTGGGCACGAACGGCGGAAGCGCGCTTTTTCTCTGATTCAGATTTTAACTGACCGCAAGCCGCCAAAATGTCTCGGCCTCGGGGCGTCCGGATAGGACTTGCATAGCCCGCCCGATTGACGATGTCGGCAAATGTCTCAATTGTATCCCAATCTGAACATTCATAATCAGAGCCTGGCCAAGGGTTGAACGGAATAAGGTTCACTTTCGCAGGAATGCCTTTCAAAAGGTTTATAAGCTCTTTGGCGTGTTTTGGGCTGTCATTAATGCCTTTAAGCATGACATATTCAAATGTAATACGCCGAGAATTTGAAAGCCCGGGGTAATCACGACAAGCCTGCATTAATTCAGCGAGTGGGTATTTTTTATTAATGGGCATAATTTGCGTTCGCAGCGCATCATTTGCAGCATGTAGAGAAATGGCGAGCATGGCAGAGGTTCGCTCTCCCATGGGGCCAATATCAGGTACAACGCCGCTGGTTGATACGGTGATACGACGACGGCCAATGCCAAGGCCTTCGGGGTCGCAAATCACGTCTAGTGAATCCCCAACATTATCTGTATTATAAAGTGGCTCGCCCATGCCCATAAAGACAATATTGGTCAATCTGCGGTTCTCTTGGGTTGTAGGCCATTCACCCAGATCATCTCGGGCCATGATAACTTGCAACACGATTTCGCGGGCGGTCAAATTACGTACAAGGCGCTGTGTGCCTGTATGGCAAAACTTACAGGTCAGCGTACAACCGACTTGGGAAGACACACATAAGGCCCCTGTTTTAGAGACATCAGGGATGAAAACGCTCTCGACTTCGACGCCCGGCGCCATGCGTATCAGATATTTGCGCGTGCCATCTTTACTAATTTGCCGTTCGACGAGCTCTGGGCGGGCGAGGGTGAAATGATCTGAGAGTTTAGCGCGCAAAGGTTTGGCGATATTAGTCATCTCGTCCCATTCGCGGACGCCGTAATTATATATCCAGTGAAAAATTTGCTTTGTCCGCATACGGATTTTTTTCGGTTCAATACCGATTGTTTCCAAATGGGCCGCTATTTCTTTACGCCCTAAGCCTACTAAGGACGGGCGACTATCGACGGATAGCGTATCGGCAGACGATGACGTGATGTCTGCCTGTTGTATGAGTGTGGTTGAAGCCATGGGCGGGCCCATATCATGGCGAGGGCGGCTCCGTCACCTGTTTTTACAGTTCTCTAGTTAAGAACAAGGCCTTCATGGGGGCTATCGAGGACAAAAGCTGGGATATCAATGTCATAGCTCTCGCCATCTGTGGCTTCGACGCGATATGTACCGCGCATCATTCCTGATGGCGCCGTCAGAGGCGCACCACTTGTATATCGGAACACTTCGCCAGATTTGATAGTCGGTTGCTCGCCCACAACACCCGAGCCGCGTACTTCTTGGACTTGGCCTCGACTATCTGCGATTTGCCAAAACCGACCCGTTACTTGTAGGTCTTTCGTGCCTTGATTGTCGATTTCGACTGTATAGGCCCAAATAAAACGGGAGTCAGAAACAGAGGATTGTTCAGCTAGGAATTCAGGTTCGACACGAACAATGACATCCTTTGTACGTTGTTCAAACGAAATTGGCATTTCAATGTCATTAATGACGAAACCCTCTAAGTCAGGCATACCCCAGTCTCCCTCTCGTATCAAAAGCGCAAGGATTGCGTTTTCGACCCCTCTTGCAAGATATTGCGCCTAGAAATCCAGAGTCGCAAGTCTTTAGACCATATTAAGACATAAATTTGCAGTTCATTCTTGTGTGACGCGAAAGGCATGGTACGCCGTTTTTATGAATAAGGGCATTTTACCAGAGCAAGCTATTCGGGATTTAATCGATTCAGGGGTCATTCGGAATTCCGAAATAGATGACCTTTTCCCTGATGCCCAAGAACTGCCGCCGCTTGTTCAACCTGCCAGCTTGGACCTGCAATTAGGGGTTACGGCCTATCGTATGCGAGCAAGCTATCTACCCGGGGAAGGGGGCATTATCAAAGATACTTTGCAGGATTTATGCCTCCATTCATTCGATATTACTCACGGAGCGGTATTGGAAACTGGCTGTGTTTATCTTTTGCCTCTGGTTGAAGCGCTAGATTTACCCAAAAACCTAAGCGCAGCAGCCAACCCCAAAAGTTCTACAGGGCGATTGGACGTCTTTACCCGTGTGATTTGCGATGGAGCGACCCGATTTGATTCTGTGCCAGCTGGATATTCGGGCCCACTTTATGTCGAAGTTGCGCCGCGAACTTTTCCTATATTGGTCCGTCCAGGTGACCGACTTGTTCAGCTGCGTTTTCGTTCTGGTGAGGCGCAAATATTAAACACGCAAACTGTCAGCATTGACCTGCGCGGGATTGATGGGTCTGATATTATTGGATGGCGCGCCCGCCGACATTCGGGGATGGTGGATTTACGCGGTATCGGCGCTCATAAAGCCCGAGACTATTGGGAACCTTTGATGGCGCCCAATGAGCAACTTGTATTGGATCCGGAAGAATTCTATATTTTAGCCAGTCAAGAAGCTGTTTGTATTCCGCAAAACCGAGCCGCAGAAATGGCACCTATTGCGCCCGAGATTGGCGAGTTCCGCGCGCATTATGCAGGGTTCTTCGATCCGGGTTTTGGCCTAGAAGAAGCGGGCGGACAGGGTAGCCGTGCCGTCTTAGAGGTTCGCGGGCGGGACGTGCCATTTTTGCTCCGTCACGGGCAATCTGTTGCCAAGCTCGTTTTTGAACCACTCAGTGAAGATCCACAGGAATTATACGGTACAAAGGGCTCACATTACCAATCGCAAGGTTTGAGGCTATCAAAGCATTTTACACTTTAAAATAGCAAATCCTGTGATAAGAAAGGGCAAGATTAATCAGGGTCATTCTCTATGTTAAATAAAATAATGTTTGGGAGTTTGCTTCTAAGCTTCCTGTTAGGCGCTCCTCTTTCTTCTTCTTTCAATCAGGCCCATGCTGCGCCGCCCGCCGCGGAGCTTTTCGGGAAACTGCCTGATATTCATGACGCTGCTTTATCTCCAGATTCTTCGAAAATTGCTTATATAATGAATAAAGATGGCCGTACGGTTCTTGCCATGACAAATTTAAAAGAAAAAGAATCTAGCCCCAAAGCTATAGGCTTGGGCGAGGGGGTTAAGCCAGAATATGTGAAGTGGGTGAATGATCACCGGGTAATATTGTCTTTTTGGCAAAGCGAAGAATCCGGTGGTGTGCCATATCGAACAGGCTATCTCTATTCACTAGATACTAATTCTATGAAAGGGAGTATATTAGTAGATCCATCAAAAAGCGGCAGGCCTAGTACAGGAAGCCGTCTGGCAAAAAGCAGCGTCTTTCGTCAATTTAATAATATTGTTGTCGATTGGTTAGAGGATGACCCTGACCACATCCTAATGTCATATTCTGAAAATGATAATAACATTAAGCCCGATATTCGCCGTGTAAACGTGTCAACTGGCTCAGATACGGTTGTTCAACGCGGGATGCCAGATGTCCAGTATTGGTACACAGACCTCACAGGGGAGCCCCGAATTGGCCAAGGTCGAGCAGATGATTCAGACGCCAGTTGGGTTATGCGTATTCGGGATAGTAAAACCGGGGATTGGAATTCGGCTGACGATTACACTGGACTGGAGAGCGATACAGATATTCATGGTTTTACATCAAACCCAGACGAGCTCATAATTAGTAGCTATCAAGGCCAAGATACGATTGGGCTCTATGTCTATGATCTGTCAAAGAAATCAATCACGCGGACAATTTATCATAATAATACATATGATGCGACGGGTGTAATCTTATCGCATGATGGGGATAAAATTATCGGAGCAAAATTCACTGGAGACACACCGCAAACTGAAATGTTGGGTGACACAGTCACTATTATGCAAAATATTCGGGAGCAGTTTATTGGCTTCACAGTCGATCATATTGACCAATCACAGGACGGAAAAACAATATTATTTAAGGTGTCCAGTCCCTATGATCCTGGTGCCATCATGCTTTACGAAAGCAGTAACAAGAAATTTAAAAAATTAGCAGGCTTAAGACCTTCTCTAAAACCACAAGAATTGGGTGAAGTCGTTAGCATTAGTTATAGTGCCCGCGATAATCAAAAAATCCCGAGTTTTGTAACACTTCCACCTTCTATAACTGAAACATCTCAGTTCAAAAACCTTCCCTTCATTGTTTTACCTCACGGTGGTCCTTATGCGCGGGATGCAAAACGATTTGATTATTTTGCGCAGTTTTTTGCTACGCGAGGTTATGGGGTTTTACAAATGAACTTCAGAGGCTCTGAAGGTTATGGTAAATCTTTCGAACAGGCTGGGCGCGATAATTGGACCGTCATGCAAGATGATGTCGAAGATGGTACGAAATGGCTTATTGAAAAAGGCTATGCTGACCCAGACCGTATTTGTATAGCAGGGTGGTCATATGGCGGTTATGCGGCTTTGATGGGGGCTGCTAAACAACCAGACCTCTATACATGTGCTATTGCGATGGCCGCCCTCACAGACATAAAAGGGTTCATGCGGGAGCAAAAACAATATCGTTTTGGTCGCCAAACATCTCGTGCCTTTATTGGCAATGGCTTTAAAGACAAAGATGATATTAAAGCAAATTCCCCTGTAAAAATTGCAGAAGACATGACCGTGCCTTTATTTTTGGCGCACGGTAAATACGACCAACAAGTCGATTTCAATCAGTTTAGACGTATGAAAAGTGCGCTGAGAAAAAGTGATGCAAATGTGACTTATATGGAATTTGAGAAAGAAGATCATTATCTTTCAAATGAGGAAAACCGGAAAGCCTTTTTCAAAGGGCTAGACAAATTCCTTGAGCGTAATCTGGGTAAGAGCGAATTCGCGAAATAAGGGTTGTTCCCTTCCCATGACAAATAAAATCAAACGGGCCGGTACTTGCCGCCCGTTTTTTTTATATGAAATACAGACGCCAATATTTCATTGGTGAGTGTTGTTTCAGCCTGTCCTTTTGCTTGAATATATCCATTCTTCATAACAACAATTTCATCAGAAAATTGCTGGATTAAGGCAAGGTCATGGAGCGCAGCAATGACAGTTTTACCTGTTAGTGCTTCCTGCTCAAGCAATTCTAATATTGTAAGTTGATAATAGGGATCTAGCGCTGCGGCAGGTTCATCTACCAATAAGATGGGGGCGTCTACGGCCAAGGCGCGTGCAAGCAAAACACGAGCCTGCTGCCCGCCAGAGAGCTTTCCATAGGCTTTATCTCTCAAAGCGGTTAGATCCGTTTTCTCTATGGCCATCTCTATGCTATTTTTGTCATGAGAGGTTAAATTGCCAAAAGGTTTGCGATAGGGGGCGCGGCCCAAAGCAACAATGTCCGAGACTGTCATAAGAGGGTGGGCTATACGTGTTTGCGATAAATAGGCGATCTGCTGAGCGTGAGGCGTCACGTTTGAGAGACCTTTTATAGTTCCGCCTGTTGGCGTTTTCAGACCGGCAAGAACTTTTAATAAAGTCGATTTTCCCGATCCATTTGGACCTATTAACGCGTAAAACTTTTCTCTTTCAAATTGGACGGAGACATCGTTTAAGACATCCGTTTTGCCGTAAGCGGCATTTAAATTCTCAGCATATAGCGTCATGGCTGAGCCCTCATGGCCAGATATAAAAAGAAAGGTACACCGATGAGCGCCGTAACAACGCCGAGATAAAGCGGCGTGCCCGGCCCGCTAGTCACACGGATAGCAGTATCCGTTAAAAGTAAGAATAACCCTCCAGCGAGAGCAGAGAATGGAATAAGTCTTGCCGGGTTAGGGCCAATTAAAAACCGCATAATATGAGGGATAAATAAGCCAACAAAACCAATTGCTCCGGCTACTGCGACGCCGCTGCCCACACAAAGCGCTGTACCTGTGATAATGAGGGCCTGAGTAAACCGTAAATTCACGCCAAGACTCTTAGCCGTTTCTTCTCCTAGGCTGAGGCTTTTTAAATACGCCCCAGTGAAGGTTAAACACAGTAAACCCAAAAGCGTAAATCCCGCGCAAATCCATACTTGGTCCATATGGGCCTTATCCAATGACCCCATCATCCAATATACAATTTCGGACAGGGCCCAAGGGTTAGGGGCAAGGTTCATTAATAAGCCCGTTAGCGCTGTTGCGAGGGCCCCAATCCCAATACCTGCGAGAATTAATTGCCCTGAGCTTTCTCCTGCGTGGCCCTTGGCCAATGTCATAGTAAATATCAAACCTGCTCCAATTAAAGCGCCTAAAATGGCAGCGGGCGTTATCCATAATCGCTGTCCAAAATATAGCGCGCAAACAGCCCCTAATGCCGCGCAGGCCGAAAACCCCAATAGGCCAGGCGCAGCTAAATCATTGCGTGTGTAGCCCTGCAAGGCGGCTCCAGAGCCGCCGAGCCCCGCGCCAATGCAAAGGGCAAGTAAAAGGCGAGGGAGACGAACCTCAGTAATGATAGTCTGAGTAAGGGGGTCCCCTTGTCCCATGACCGCCAACCAAACAGCCCGCGGAGATAAGGCTGTAGACCCTAAAAATAAAGCGCCATATATCAATATGGCTGTGCCGATGATAAGGCCGAAAAAGAGGAATAGGTTACGCATCGTGCAAGCTCTGCCACTTTATTATTGCGTCTTGTAATTGCTCGGCGGCGTCAAGCAATCCCGGCCCAGCGCATGGCCAAAAAGACCCGTCTATATCTATGATGGTTTTATTGGCCAAATAGTCCCTAATCACAGGGTTAGTTATATCACTGCGGGAGTGATAATTGCCGCCTGAAAAACTCGTCAAAATAATATCGGGTTCATAAGATAAAACGGTTTCAATATTTGGCGTATGCCAACCCGATTGGGGATTAATATTTTCGCCGCCTGCTGCTGTTATAACGCTATCAATAAAGGTCTGCGGGCCTGCGCTCCCGCCCGCGCGTGACAGGTATAAAATTTTGGGTTTGGCCAGATGTTTTGGAATGGAACTTGTTTTCGTCAATAAGGTTTTAAGCCTATCTTCCCATAACAATAGACGGTCTTTTGAATATGATAAAGCAGACAAGATTTCGCGGGCATTTTTCGAAACGCTGTTGAAGTCTTCTCCCCAAGATAACTCTATTTGATGTGGCAACGTGATTTTAAGGCCATGACTTTCGCCGGCCCCTAAAAGGATAAGCGAATCCCGCCAACCCAAAAGTGTTTCAGGCGTAGCTTTGACTTGGGGTAAGGCTTTATGTTCAGGCGAGGCACGTGAAAGAGCGGAGCGGGATTGCCATGATAAAGCCGCAATGGTGTCAGGCAAAAAGACTTGCAGATAATTATCTCCGCAAAGCGATGTGCTCACCGTTTTAACCGGTGCCTTGACAGCTATCGTTGCTCTTGGCTCTTGGCAGGCCGTCAATAAAAAAAGGCTTGTCGTAACACAGCTTGGCAAAATGATTCTATTTAAGCTCCGAAAAAGCATATGTGCTTATGGACAGAAAGACAGACGAGGCCAACCGTAAACACGGCAAAGAATAGAATCATTTAAACCCTAGGGCGGGGAAAGTCATTCCATCAAAACCCACACGACAATCAGGCGCGCCCATACCTTTTCTCATCGCTTTAAAGGCTATCAGGTATGACCAGCGAGTGTCTGCACCAGCGCACAATGACAACGAAGAGCCTACGAAGTTAAATCTTTGTGAAATGGCGCACCTAGCACGATTCGAACGTGCGACCTCTGCCTTCGGAGGGCGTTTGATATTGTGAATAAATGATAATAAAAACAATGGTTTAAATTGCATGGTCTTGTATTTTGCCCAGATTTTGCCCAGTTTGATTTGAAAACCAACCATATTCTTCCACTTGCTGGGCAAGGTCATCAGTGGCGAGGTGTGCGTAATTAAGAACCATTTTAAGCGATGTCCAACCGCCACGCCCCATTAAGGCAATTGGGTCTTTATCTATTGCATACTGCCAGCTGGCCCAGCTGTGACGAAGGCTGTGAATTCCGATATTAGGTAATTCATGTGCTTTGCATATACGTGAAAGTTTCCGGGCGGGTCCATAAAACCTACCATTGGGTGCTTCACTCCAAGGTTGGCCGTCTTGACGTTTCCAGACAAAGCCAATGCCTCTCTCTGGCAGCGCAGCTCGGGTGCGTGGGCAGAGATCGATAGAGCGTGGGTGATTTCCTTTGGTTCGCCAAAGTGTGACGCGTTCGCCTTTCGGGGAGACATCTTTCCAATCAAGACGAAAGACTTCATTTGTGCGCGCCCCTGTGCCCACTACGAAGGTAATCAACGGCGCCATATCACCCGCAACATCGATTAGATTTTCTATTACAGAGGGGGGTTGCCAATCTATACGAGTTTTCTTGACTGGGAGGCGCTTCATTCGAACAGCTGGAATCATTTTTTCGTCCGCCGCATGATTCAAGATTACAGACACCAAGCCCATGAAGTGCCTATTAATTGTTGCATTTGATTGTGTGGGAAACGAAACTCGAGCTTCGCGTTTAATCCGGCCGACCGTTAAATCATTGAGGGAGATCTGGGCGAGTTGGGTTAATATTTTTTCGAAATAATAAAAGGCAGTTGTATCGCCGCCGCTTAGGACCCATGCCTCTGCCGCATCGGCAAAGGTGTGATTTTTGCTGTTGTCTTTGAAGCCATAGATCTGGGCGAAGATTTCGCGTTCCCACGCTTTACGGATTTGTTCCGCCTCTGCTCGGCTGCGAGTGCGAGCGCTCTTGTCAACGGTGACTCCGTGGAGAGTGCCACGGATCCGCCAAATTCCGGAAGGTCGTTGGTCGAGTTTAAGCATTGGGATTCGGCTTTAAGGAGTGATTCTAGATGTGGCAAGTCTTTGATCAAGACGTTACGCGGGCCATTGCCCAATCGAATGGCAAGGTTATGCTTGTCCAGAAACGGCCTTAACCGGCGGATATTGAGGCCGTAAGCCTTCGCGACGGCGTGATCTGATATGGCGCGGGGTTGCGTCATTCGTCTTCTTGTTTGGCCTTATCTAGCCAATACTGGGCTGTGTGAATGACGTCGGCGTCAAAATCGCGGTCAGGGTGCAAAACCCACGTAAGAAAGCTTTCATCCATTTGGGCCCATTTTTTACCTCTGTGATCCTTTGTGAAGTTCACTTTAGGCAAGAGGGCTGGGGCGGATGATATTCTCAGGGCTTCTGGTATGCTAACATAATTCAAGAAGATATTTAAAAGCTGAGTGGTAATATAGGCATCTGGCCAAGCGCGGTGCAGCCTGTTTTTCTGCAAAAACGATTCCCAGAATTCAGGCAGGTTTTTGAACACCCCTAGAAAGTAAAATAAACTAGAATTGCTGTGGCTAGGTGCATCTGGGAAAAGATGCAAAGCCAGTTTGTAAGTGCAAATCCATCGTGGTTTGACACCTTTTTCAGCCAAGCTAGCCTCTAAAAAACTGGCTTCGAATGTTGAGTTGTGCGCGGCGAATATAGGGCGAGGGTGCATTTTATAAGTGAAGTCAGTTAAGACATCGCTCAAGTCAAGGGCTTCGCTTAGGTGCCAATCGGTGAGATGATGGATGGCTGATGTTTCAGCTGGCACGCTTTGATTGGGCCTTACAAGCGCGGAAAATTTTACCCAACTCGTTTGTTCATCCGGGCCTTCTACTCCGAATGAAGGTTGCGGGTTTATCCACTTTTGTGAACCGATTTCTATGATTTCATCGGTTTTAGGATCTGTACCTGTTGTTTCAATGTCGGTGACATAAATTTCATTAGTCATAAGGTGGCCTCTATTAATTGTTTCAAACGGTTTCGGAGGTCCGGCCGTCTGCGAAGGCGTCTCCAGTCAATGTGAATAGTCGTGGGCGTCTCGTCATTTTTTAGAAAAGGTAGGGGGACAGCCCAATCTGAGAGATTGGCACCGCCGTGCCAGGCGGCCGCAATGGCTTGGTCTATTTTCTGAGCATAGTGGCTTGGATTAAAATCAAAGACTGTTTCTTCGATAAGATCCCGTAAGTTATCGGCGGGTTTTGCGCGGCGACTGGGTCTTTTAAAACCTTCTTTAGCGGCTATGATTTGCATAGGGCTAGGCCGATGTTCTCCGACTTTATCCTTGAGCATTTGGGTTGTCAGAATGCTAGGTCGCAGTGATGCAGGCGCTTCATTATATCCAGCAATATTCAATCGAGCATTTAAACTTAAGGAAATGCATATCCAATTGTTTGGGTCGGTGTTTAATTTATTATTATCTAGGCAGCGTAAAACACAGCCAGCAGGGATAGGGCCGTTTTCTTGTTCCCATAAATATCTGTGCTTAGGCATAATGCGGGTTGGGGCACCCGTATAAGGGTTAGTTTGCGCAACCTTTATTAAGATGTAGCCGTTTTTAGAACATATGCGTTCATACCCTAAGGGCTTGGAATTCGCAGGTTGGTGCCCGGCTTTGAACTGAGCCCGAAGGGTATTAGGGTGCAGTGTGACTTTCTTTTTGCCTTTATTGGGCGGGATGGTCCCTTTTTTAAAGCGACCGTCACTGGCTGCTCTCCATTTACGTCTCGTGCATAGAGATTTTATGTCGTCCTGACGAACATCTGTTCTTTTAAAGGTCTCTACGAATAATTCGAAAATTGCGTTTCGGGGCATAGAGGCATGACTTTTAATCCATGCCAGTTCTTCTTCACTGTAAGATATCCAGCCTCTATGTGCGTTTTGTCGGCGCAACCAACCCTTTCGTGTATAGATAGATTGCAAATTCTTTACATCAATATCAGTTCTGCCAAATTTCGCATGTAAGGATTTCAATGTCTGGGCGCGAGGATTCTTTCGGTGTGTTTTGATCCAATTGAGTTCGGCCGGCGTCAGAACAATTTTGGGTCGTGGAGTTCTGGTTACCCATCCTTCTCGCGTGCAAAGCGATTTTATATTATGAATAGATACGTCCTCTCTCCCGAATTTTTGGACAAAATCGGCATGCATATCTTTACGGGGGCGACGCGAATTGGATTTAATCCATTCGCGTTCCGCAGCACTATATAAAATCCGACGGGGTTTCATTAGTCAGCTTTTGGGCGCGTGTTTTCAGACAAGCGGGGTGCTGTGTCTTCAGATTTCGTCAAGCCCGTTAAGTCATGTCTAAATTTATCTCCGTGAGACGCAATGATCTTCGCGGCCTCAAGTTGGAGCTTCATCCCGTTTGTTATTTGGCTGCCTATGTTCGTCATGGCTTCCGCGCGATCAATTTCAGCTTCCAGTGCTTCGCCCGTAAGCTCATCGTCATTAAGCTTTTCAATTTGCATGAACAGATGATCGTTGAGATCTGCTAGAGTGTTTTTTTTGGGCATGGTGTTCCTTTATTGGTGTTCTCTAAAATGGGATGTCGTCATCAAGGTCGAAATCGGTTTCAGCCTTGGTATCGGCGGATTGTGTGCGCGAGGCTTGGCGGGATGAGCCGTCATTGCCGCTTCGGCTGTCCAGCATCTTAATAATGCCGCTGTAACCCTGCAGTACGACTTCAGTTGTATATTTGTCATTCCCGTCGCGATCCGTCCATTTTCGGGTCTGCAGTTTGCCCTCGATGTAAAGCTTGGCCCCTTTTTTGATATAGCGTTCGACCACACCGACCAGCCCGTCATTGAAGACGGCAATATTGTGCCATTCGGTTTTTTCTTGGCGCTCGCCTTGTTTGTTTTTCCAATGTTCAGAGGTCGCAATCGAAAAATTGGCGACTTTCCCGCCATTGGAAAAGCTTCTGATTTCAGGGTCCTTACCGACATGGCCGATAAGGATAACTTTATTCACGCTAGCTGCCATGGTTAGGGCCTTTCTGATGTTTGGTGGCTTCTGCTGCGACTTTGGGAATAAGGTTGCAGTGGGATTCCCAGCTGCGGATAATGTCGGCTTCGACGGTTACGCCGCGCGCGCTGCAATGGCTGCGGTGAAAGTTGTAAGCGGTTAATAAGACCCCTGGCACAACGGTTTCAGGCTTGGTTTCTGTGCGGTTCGATAGGAACATTCTCAATCGGATTGAGAGGTGATCTCTTAGGCGTTTTGTATCGGTCAGCCAGTTTTCGAAATTGGTAAAATCAACCATTACACACCTGCCTTAAAATGGGCGTCGCGGGATTTTAGGGTTATGGCCAAGAGGGCTGCTTTATCGGCGCACCATTTTTCTGTGCCATAATCTGGGCGTTCCAAGAGGTCTTTCCAGTGATCGGCGAGTCGTTTGGCTTGTGCACGCTGCGGCCAAAACCCAGTGCTGAAACCGCATTGTTTGACCCGGTCATGATGCGGGACATCATAGACCATGACATCAACCAAAAAACGGCGCGTTCCGTTTTTGCCCAGGAGCAAGGGCGCGCGGGCATAGTTTCGCGGATCCCGTGGTTTTGTTGTCTGGTCGGGGGGCGCTTTGTCGATAACTTTATCGATAACAGGGCTCATCGGGCACCCCCTTTATGGCTGCCTAACCCAGATTTTGAGACCGCTTCGACACGGGCTGCTACGGCTTCGCGTGCGGCGCGGGCATCGGCCTCCATGGCGTCTCGGGCCTTGTCTTTTTTCAGCCGCGCTTGTGATTTTCGCCGGGCTTTTTTGGCTTCGGGCAGTGATGGCAGAGGAATGTCAGAGCCGTCCTCACCTTCGGTGGCCTCTAGATAGATTTGATCTAAGGCGGCTTGTTCTTCGCGCAAGGCACGTTCAATTTGGCGCAGGCGGACAACCCGTTTGACGGTGGGTACATCAAAGCCGAAAATTTTAACCTCGGTGTAGATTTCTTTTCGGTCCCATTGCCGATCTTTGATTTCGGCGTTTATATTTTCAACGCGGCCGATAAAATTGCAGAGCGCCGCCGCGACAAATTTGGATTTAATTGTTGCGCCGTCTGTTCCGCCTTTGCCGCGTGCAACATCCAGCAGAATTTTGTCTGACTCGGAGGCTTCGCCGGCTTTCTCGCGGTCAAAGGCCTCGGCAATTTTGGCATGTTCATCATCGTCATAGGACAGCGACGTGGTTTTCGGTTGCCCCGCGACATCGGCGGCCTTGACATTGGCGGGGCTCAGGCCTTGCGCGCGTAAGTCTTCGGCGCGGGCCAATGCCTCGGACACGCTCTCATCGGGCAGTAATTCAAATATAGAGCCATCTGATAATGTTATTTTTGGCGTGACGCGCGGTCGTTTCGGCGGGCTCATAACGGGCCTCCGATGCGGATAGGATTACCAGAGGGGCGCGGAGAGCTGATGGCCGGCCCCTCTGGCTTTACCCCTGCGCTTTTTACATCGGGGCGCGCAGGGAATGGGAATGGGGCGTACATTAGTCTTGCCCCAATTGAGCAAGGGCCGTATCGCGGGCCGCTGTTATTTTTTGCATCTCGGCTTCGTTTCCCCCTTTGTCGGGGTGATGTATTTTAGCCAAGTTTTTATAGGCGCTGAAGATCTCTGCGCGGGTAGCGTCCTGCCCAAGCTTTAGAATGGTTTGCCAATCTTCATAATCAGCAGGAGGGGGCAGCGCTTTAAAGCCTGCAAAACTGGTTTTCACAATGTGCAGGCCGCCGTGGCGGAGCTCGGTCCGGCGGGCCTCGATAATGTGGTGAATAGCTTGGAGGTTGTCTTGCACTTTGCTGTAGCGGTCGACAGGAATTACGCGCGGTTCCCCCGCCCAATCAAAATAAACGGCAACGCCGCTATCAGGCGGGTTATCAACGCCGAGCGTGACGTCAGAACTTATCACTAAGTTTGTGACCGCTTTGCCGCTGTCATTGCCAAATTTCTGCAGGCTGTCTTTTACGTTATTCAGCGCGCCTTTTAGCTGCGTTCTGAATTGAGACGTCGCCTTGCGCGGGCCTTGGCGCGGATGACCCTGCGGCCATTGAAGAGGATAAGCGTTAATAGGGCGGGACATTAGGGACACTCACCATTTGTTCTGACAGGGTGTGTTTGATGGCGGCAAAGGATTGTGGTTTTTAGGCCGATGTCGCGAATACAGTCCCGCAATTGGGTTTTATTCCAGAGTCGGTTTTCAAGGAGTGCGCTTTCGATGAGAGAGGTCAGCCGATTAGCCGCCGCGATTAAGTCTTCTGCTGAAGCTGTTTCGCGGGCTGTGAAGCGTGGTGCGCTATAGTCTGGTAAGCCGAGGCGAATAGGCGGCGTCGGTGCCAGTGAATGTGATCGCGGTGTGTCAGGGGTTTGCATGAGTCAGCTCCGTAATTTGGAGCGACAAATAGGGAATTATAATTCCCGTGTCAATTCAATTATGGGAATAATTTCTAAAAACGGGAATTATTATACCTTCTCTTTCAGTATGTAGTCCTTTCCGATTACAGATTAAACGTGTAAGAGGAGTTATGGCTGAAGAAAAAATTGTTTACGTGGAAAGACGTAATAAGAGTGGCTGCGGGGTTACTTTCGTCGTTGTCATCTTGATTGTTATTGCATTCCTGATTGGGTCGAGTGTCTTGGAGTCCATGACAGGGGTGGGGGGAAGTAAAGTTTCAGATTATAGTGATGCCGACGTTATTGAGACCTGCGTCATGGGCGCGAATTTGGTGAATAAGGAGGCGGGTTATGAAATATCTGAAGCGATGCTTGGCGGGGAAAAAAAGACCCCGAATATTTATCATTGCCCGCTTAAGCTTTTGACCGGCGAGCGCATCGTCGTAATCGTTGAGCGGACCTGCCAAGAAAAATTCGCGAGCCGATGTTACCGGCGCATTAATCTCGATTAGCGATAAATTGTGCCGTGAACGCGGCCGGCCCATGTAATTTCTATGTTTTCCATTAAGGGGGCATTCGCGCTGTGTAAATTAAACAGGCCTTTGCGGCTGCCGCGTTTTAGCCGTTTTACAAGTATTTGTCCGTCCGCGGTATGAATGACGCAGCGACGGCCCAAGCAATTTTCCAGCTCAAACGGGGCATGAGGACTGTAAACCAAAATATCGCCATCATCCATTTCGGGGTACATTGAATCGCCTTTAATGAGGAGGGCTGCGGCGTTTTCTGGGACATTAAAGGGGGCAATAATTGAGTCTTCATAATCCCCCTTGGCATAATCATTGATGGGGTGAATCTCGGCGCCTGCCCCGACATAGCCCATGATCGGGATTTGGTTTGGTTGTGGGGTCGGCGCAGCCATGTAAGGTGCAGAGTCAAATTCTTCGTCCGCGCTGGCCATCTCTAAGGCTTCATGTGGGCTGTGCGTGTTATATGTATAATCATGCGTGTCGTAAGGCGAAAAGAGCTCACGTGAACGCATGCGTTTTATATAGTTTTGAACCGTTCCGCGCGGCGCGTATGCAGCAAGCCATTCAAACGATCCGTCGTAAAATGCCTCATCCAGAAGGTCCGCGTCATGTAACAGCCGCGCTTTCTGATCTTTATCAGAGGTATTCTTGGCTATTTCACGATATTTTTCCGCGTCGATACATCGTTCCAGGTAATTCTCGTCGTAAATATTTTCTTTTGCCGCGGTTAGATAGCCAAGCGGAACACCAAGTGAGCGCTCTATTCTCGCGAGGATATCTGCGCTGGGTATAAGGATGTGGCCAGATAAAATGCGCTTAACATAGCTTTCTGAAAGGTCGGTGTGTGCTGATAACTTGCGGCCAGAGATGCCTTTTAGTCGCATAAGCGTTCGTAGCCGGCTGCGTAAAATTGCGCTTCTGTCTTGTTTGTCTACCATATCACGGCCTTATACGGAAACAATTATCCCCGCACGGGAATAATAATACTTGACGGGAATAATTATTCCCACTATTTCCAGCCTCATGACAATTCGTGAAACTATTCTGAATCAAGCGCAGGATTATTGCAAGGCGCATGACGTAAGCGCGCGGGCTTTTTGCTTGGGGGCTGGGGTTGATAAGCGCGTGTTGTTCAAGCTTGAAAGGGGTGAAAACGTGTCTCTTGGGACGCTTGAGCTGATTGAAGCTTATTTGAAACGTTTGGGTCATGAGGGCAAGTTAGCGTCTGATAATGACCCCGTCATGGGGAAAGCGCGGGTGAATATCCCCATGCCTTTGGATGGGGCCTTAACAGGGCCTCTGGCCGCCTCTATCCCTGAGAGTGGAGGCGAGGCTTAATGCGCGCGTTTTCTTCATCCACTTATCGCGGATTAAAAACAGCGACCAAGGCTTTGTTAAATAGTTTTGGTCCGCTGAAATGCGCCGCGCCGCATTCGCGAATTGAAAGCTTGTCATGCTTGCAGCGATTTTCATCGCAGCATAGCGATGATACGGCGCGGTTCATGCCAGTTGATGTTGCCCTCGATTTAATGGCGGCATCAGACAATACGGCGCTTTTGACTTATATGGCAGACCAGTTGGGGTATGATTTGATTGCCCAGCCCGAAGTTCGTGGCTGTGTTTTAAGCCAAACGGCGGATCAAATCGCCGAGGGCGGTGCAGTCATTGCCAAACTGGCGCGCACGATCGCTGATGGCAAGGTGACCGCCGATGAGGTTTCGGATTTAAAGCTGATGACCCAGCTGGACCTTGTGATTAACGGGGCTGCGCTTTTGAAAGCACATTTTCGCGCGATTGCCGATACATCCCAGCAGGCGGGCGATAGATGAGCGGGGAGTATAAAACCCTGTCCGCGATTGATAAGGCGCGCCTTATTGCACGTATTGATCTGCGAAGCGTGATTGGCCGTTCCGTAAAATTAAAGCGTGAAGATGCCAAAAAAGATGTGGGATTGTCACCCTTTTCTGCCGAGCGCTCCCCTTCGTTTAAAGTGTGGTGCGATCATTATCATTGTTTTTCAACGAGTAGTCACGGTGATATTTTTACCTGGCTTATGACGCAAAAGGGTCTGTCCTTTCCGCAGGCGATTAAAGAAGCGCAAGTTCTGGCAGGCCTTGAAATTGGCGAGGCGAGCCCTGCTCAAATCAAGGCGATTGACCGCGATATTCAGCAGCGCGATGAAGATGAGGCGGCATATCGTGCGCGGTTGATTGAATATGCGCAAAAGATAATTTCTGAATCGCGACCTGCGACCGGCACGATTGTCGAGACCTATTTATATGGCCGCGATATCCGCGTTGATGTGTTAGGCGGATTACCGAAAGCGCTGGGTTATCACCCCAGCCTTAAAAACCGCTCCGGCGAAGTCTTTCGGGCCATGACCCATCCCGTTTATAAAAACGGCGTAGTCACGGGCGCACATGTGACCTTTTTAAAGGCGGACGGGTCTGGAAAAATCGACGCCACAAAGCGCGGCCCAAAAGGCAAGCGCGCCGCCAAACAAATGTATGGCGATTGTTTTGGCGGGGCTGCGCCGCTTTGGGGTGCGTTAAACCCGTCCGCGCCTTCGCAATCGCCGCAAACGTTAAATATTGGCGAAGGATTGGAATCGGTCATGGCCGCGCGGCAGCTTGATATTTTGAGCGGCCATACAGCGCAACATGGCGCCTATTGGGCGGGGCTTTCGCTCGGCAATGTGACGGGCGCACAGGCGCGGGATAAATATAACCGCCCTCTATTTACACAGATTGTTACCCGAAACGGTGTCCCCGTGCCAAAGCTTGGTTTGCCGCGCGGCGTGCCAAAACCTGATCTTAATCGCCCTGGGTTTGTACCACCTGACCATTGGAATGGCAGCGTCAGAATTATCGCTGAAGACGATTTAAAGGATGACCTGAAGAATAAAATACCCGGCACGCAGCGCGCGCAAGAGGCCTTTCACCTCGCCTCTGCCAAATTCAATGCGCAGGCAGGGGTGCGCGGCGTTTGGATCGCTTGGCCGCCGGCTGGCTGTGATGCCAATGACGCCCTGCAGAGAAAGGTCGCGGCCGATAATGCCGATAGTTTGGCCAATTTAGAGGCCTTTATTTCAACATCTTCGGGGGACGTATGAGTACCGTTTTATTAAAATCTGGAAACTGGAGCCGATTGACGGCGGCAGGGCTTCGCGCCTTGGCCGATAAATTAGAACCAAAATGCGCGCCAATTGCCGTCGAAATTAGCGACGCGGTTTTGGCGGATTTAGAGGCCATCAACGATCTGGGCCGCGTTGTCGGGGTGAGAGACGGATGGACCGGCCATAGCACCGAGATGACTGGCGAATGCGGCACCTTTATTGTGTCGACGACGATGTTAAGTCGTCTGAAATCCATAGGCGTGATTGGGCAGGATTGTAATATTACTGAGTTTGGCCATGCGCGCCTTCGCGCGGGGGAAGTGGGGGTGTTTCGCCAACCTCAAAAAGATGCGCTATTGGATGTGCGGGCGTGACGGATTTCATCTTTCCTAAAAGCCCGCCAGATTTCAAACTTATGGACCGTGAAATATTGGAAAATTACGCGGCCAATGTCGATTTTCTATTTCGAGAGCAGCAAAGTGATTTCACGGAAAAGGGTTTTGACCTGTTTGTGTTGTGTAAGGCTGTTGAGGACGCGCATCCGCTATTAAAGCGGGCGGGTTTTGGCCCTCTGGCGGGTCGTATTCTGGCGGCGCTCTGTGAAGGTTCGAAAACAAAACGCCAACTTTATGAGGCGATGTATTGGGATAATCATGAACCGCCCTTGGATAAAATTGTTGATGTCTATATTTGTAAGGTAAGGCGTGTTCTTGCGGCAATGGGCTGTCCAATTGTTACGCTTTGGGGGGTTGGTTATGATCTTCCAGAGCGAAAAAAGCTCTTAAATATTGCGGAAGTCTATCGTCGAGACCGTATTTTACCTGACATAAATTTAGACACTATTCAGGACCGTTATCTGCATCATAGTAAAACCGCTGATGTGGATTCATGTGCCATTCGGGCGGATATCTTAGCAGGTTTTCCTGTCAAAGACGCGGCCGAACGTCATCATGTGAGCTATCATACCGCCATAAGAGTTGCCGATGGGCTGCGCGCAAAGGGGCTGATATGAATGGGCCTTTGCCAAAGAGCGTGCATAATCGCCACAGGCGTGCGCTGATAAAGGCGCATTATACCATCGCGGATGGTTATCGGTTACTAGCGGAATTAGAAGGGCTTTCCCTTGCCATTCATATTTGTCCGGTTTGCCACGGCCCGGACATTTCCACGTCGCAACATTATTTTTTATGCGGGGTGAAGACTCCACCGCAGCCTTTGAAAGGCCAGCCGCCAGCCCTGTGCGGTGCGCAAGGTGATGTTGTCCAGCTCGTGGCTTTAGCGCGTAATATTAGCTTGGAGGATGCCATGGATATTCTTGAGTCGAAAATGAAGGGAGAGCCTTTATGTCAACATATTTAACGGTCACGGATTTGAGACAGGCAAATATAAAACGCCAAAAATATTGGCAAGCCAAAGCGGAAACGTCTTGGAATATTGCTAAGCTTTATGGCGCTTTGTTGAATGAGGCGGGAGAAGCGGCTGGCGCGCGGAAAAAATTGGACCGGCTGGATGATGGCATTGCCGATTTAGGGGCCCATTTAGGTTTAAGCCATGAATCATTAATGCTCGATTTAGGGTATGAAATTGCGGACGCCATTATCTATTTAGATATTTTAGCGGAAAAACTGGGAATGCGGGCGGAGTTTTTTGAAAGCTACGAGCATAATTTTCCAGAAGTATCATCCTTTCTGGGCGGCGAAGATATCACGGTCGAGCTGGGGATTTGGTTAGGCATTTTGGGTGAGAAGATCCGCCATTTACGGCGCGAGGACTCTATCATGCCCCATGCGATTCCGCCCTTATCGCCGCAAACGCAAAAATCCCTTCGACGTTGCCAAAAATATTTGATGATCATGGCGCAATATTACGGCGTGAATTTATCAGATGCGATTGTCTGGAAATTTAATGCGGTATCAGAGCGATATGGATTTCCAGTCTGGCTCGGCGATATGCCGAAGAACGCGGCGGCGGTGTAGTCAATGACGTGGTCATCCGCTGACATTTTGGGACAATTGCGGGGATGTGAAGGCTTTGCTGAGCAGGTTGTTGAGCTTATTCAGGATTTACCTGTTTTAATTAAAACCTATCCTGAAGGCATTGACCCCCAGGCCTTGGTGGATTTTTATGGCTGGTCGCCTAAACCGTCCCGCACGCTTTTGGGTTATTTGAGGCTGCAGAACCTGTCGCCCTTTCATTGCCGTGTCCTCCGCCGAGGAGAAACCCCTTTTTTATGGACCACTAATTGTAAGTGGCCGCCCTTTGCTAAGTTGAATATCAAAGAGGTCTGGGCGCTTAGCCTATTGCATGATTGGGATGATCTCTCTGAGTTGACTATTTTTGATATTCGGCTGCGTTTATCCGAGGCCATGGGGCTGAGTGTGGATGGGGCAGCCTATGTTTTGGCATGTTTGAAAGGATCAAAGAAAGCCATTGCGCTGTCAGATTCCATGTCAGATTCTATGTCAGATTCAAAGACTGTATCTTCTCTTCGTTTGTTACGTTCTTTAGAGACCATCAATCCCTGCTCTCGACTTCGCGCGGCTGAAAAGCAAAAGACTTATCGGCGCAATGTGGCGGAGGCTTTAAGCCGTGCAGCCGAGACACGTATGCCATCCTCTGAAGAGGGTGAGGCGGGGCTGACGGCCGCTGACCTGCGCTATCAAAGTCTATTGGAAGACTCGGTACGTGATCAGGCAAGGCTAATTCTTGAGTATCCTGAAGGTTTGACTTTAACTGCCTTGGCCGATCATTTCAAAATTAGCCGCTCTTTCTCTCGGCGGGTTGCAAATGGCCTTGTGGAGAGAGGTGATTGGCGAGCTTTGCCAGTAGAGCGCGGCCGAACGCAGAGGTTTTGGCCTGCGAGGACATCTGAAAAAACCCCTGAGGCCTTGCCGGCTTTGCTTCGCAGTGAAGCTTTAATTCTGCGAATGCTGCATCGCCATGATGGCCCTGCATCCCGCTCTTATATCTCTGGGGTTTTGCAATTTTCATTCGCGACTGTGCGCCTTGGTTTGCAGGGTTTGATTGATGCGGGCGCAATTATTGAGCGCGATTCTGGCCAGATGGGGCGCCGTTACACATTAAGGCGAGGCCCTGATGCCTTGAACGCCGATATTAAAGCCCAGTGTGAAGCCTGGGAAAAACAGATGGAGCTGATATGAAATCTGATGGGAAGATGCAGGCTTTGTGGTCTCAAATAAACGGGCGCTATATCGGTAAAATTTGGGACGGCGAGCCTGCGGTATATTCACAGCAGAGAATTGCCTAATGCCTCGTTTTTCAGAAGAACAGGTCAAGCCTGCTGCAGATGATTTAATGCTGGCGCGCTTGCCTAAATCGGATCTGGGTAATGCCCGGAGAATGATTGAACGTTTTGGTGATGATATCCGTTTTGTCCCAAGGCAGGGGTGGCGGGCCTGGAATGGTGTTTGCTGGGCCATTGATGATGACGGGGAATCCAAGGCGCGGATTGCGGCGCATGCGACCGCTGATGCAATCGATTTAGAAGCCGACGCGCTGAAGGCCAAAGGCCCTTATGAAGGGGAGGAGGCCAAAGATTTTAACGCCCGTATCGCCGCGCATCGTAAATGGGGCGCGGATTCGGGCAATGCCGGCAAATCCCGTGCGATGCTGGATCAGGCGGGGGCGCTTGTCCGGCGTGACCGCGAAGATTGGGATGAAGACCCTTATCTCTTGAATGTGCAAAATGGGACCTTGCATTTTAAACCGTCTGATAATGGTGTTGAGGCGGTATTGTTTCCGCATAACAAGCAAAATTATTGCACCGCGACCGCGCGGGTGGCCTATGACCCCGAGGCAGATTGTCCGCTCTGGCGTAAGCATTTGGAGATGTGTCTGCCTGACATTGAAAAGCGCGCCTATTTTCAACGCTGGTGCGGATATTCTTTGACGGGGGATATATCAGAACAGAAATTTCTGATTATGCAAGGGCAGGGCGCAGACGGTAAATCCGTTACGATTAACGCGCTGGCTTATATGTTGGGTGATTATGCGATGAGCGTCAGCATTCGTTCGTTTTTAGCCAATGATTATCGCAGCGGGTCGGATGCTAGCCCTGATATTGCCCGTCTGGCGGGGCCGGCGCGGTTTGTTTATGTGTCCGAGCCGAAAAAGGGTGATAAGCTGGATGAGGCCGGCGTAAAATCTTTGACGGGAGGGGACCGGATGACGGCGCGAAAATTGCGCCAAGACATCTTTGAGTTTTTCCCTATTTTTAAAATGATTGTCCCCTGCAATCCAAAGCCCATTATCACATCATCGGATCACGGAACATGGCGCCGCATCCAATTATTGGAATGGACAAACCGCATTCCTGAAGCGGTAAGAGACCGTAATATTGACCGCAAATTACAGGCAGAAGCTGCGGGTATTTTAAACTGGGCAATTGAGGGTTTGGGGGATTGGATGGCGGACGGTTTAAATCCGCCTGACGCCGTGAAAGATGCGGTGCAACGATATCGTGGGCAATCTGACCCCATGGGCGATTGGTTGGATGAGCGGTTTGATTACGGCCAAACTGTCGATCATAAAATCCCGCTTTCGGAGCTTTATGAAGATTACGCCGCGTGGTGTGAAATGAATTCATTTAGACCTATGGCCAGCCGCACATTTTCTGCGCAGCTCTCTGATAGGCAAATCGTTTCGGTTCGCCCAGGCGGGCAGACATTCAAAGATCAGATCCAATTAAAGTCTGGTTTGCAGATGATGCAAACAGAAGAAACCCGTGAAAAAAGTCGGGGCAAAGAGAATATCGATGCCGCCGCAATGGAGGCCGGCATTGAGCTGTCGGATTGATGAGGGGGTGTTTATGAAAAAGATAATCTGTTGTGTTTTTGGTCACAGATATATCCGAAAGATTTGGACATTCGGCCCGTTCAATGAGTGCTCTCGTTGCAATCACACTGTTTTTTTAACCTCAAAAGGGGAGCCAATAAAATGACCAACACAAAACACACAGAGAGCGACCATATTCCTGACGTCGGGAAAAAGGTGCTTAATGAAGCTCTTGAAACCGCAGAGAGCGTTGAAGAACTACGCGCCGAAATTATCCGTCTTAAAGCCGCTCTTGCTGAGAGTGAGAGGCGAGAGCTTTCCACGCCAGACGAATCGGTAAGGGAGGCAATGGACGAGAGTGGTTTTTGGAAGTCTTGTTCGGGTTGTCACGAAACTAATGAAGGGGCTTCGACGGGGTGGTATTCATTTCATCCATTCTTCAACTGCGAGCAAGGTTCAGGATGCGGTGAGTGTGGCGGCTTAGGCGTAATTTGGGATGATACCGATTACGAAGACATGGTGAATTGGATGCAAGAGCAAGAAGCCCTGAAAGGCGGTGAGTGATGATAAGCACAATTTTAGAGCCTTGTTCGCCCCTAGAAGGAGGTGCTTAATGAGCGATAAACCTACAGCATTAATGCAACAGTTTATGGATGGAATGGCCTCTGCTAGAAGTATGGATATAGCTATGGGTGTTTCAGTTCATCTTAGTCGCACAGAAGTCCTGCGGCTTGTGGTACATGACTTAGTAAAAAAGAGAAACGCCTGTCGCAACGAGGAGATGGCCGCACATTTCGATGCCATTCTTCTTGCTTATTATCTTTCGCGCGATGAACATCTTGTTGCCACTCAGGACGCGAGGATAATTCCAAGCCCAAAGGAGACAAACCATGACCAGTAAAGAGCAGAAAAACTTGATGAAGTCCGAGAGCGTGGCTGGACAAGTAGCGCTTAAGATAGGTCGCGAGGTTGACCTGTTGCTATCTACAGCAAATGACAATTACGACTGTTTGCTTTCGCAGGTCGCGGCTGAATTTGGGGGTAATTATGACCAGTAAAGAACAAGAGAAGATAGAAAAGGCTGTGTCGTTTGAAAAAATTTGTCGTGGAACCGAGGTGTGTTTGGATGCCGAGGGTCGTTATCGCGGGGCTGTTTATAAGAACGCCGAGGGTTGGGTCGGGCGCGTAAAATTTCCCTTAGCCCTTGGCCAGTATATTGTTTGCGAGACTAAACATGTGGCGCGCGAATATGTGGCGTCTCATGCCGCGCGGCCAGCCCTGAAAGGCGGTGCGTGATGAAGTGTTTAGAACTTACTGATTTTGAGGTGGATGTTTTGCGCGATATTCGCGGTGATTATCGTATGCCTGCGGATCAGCGAGAGGCGCGGGAGAGGGTTTGTTTATCGCTGTGGGAGCGGGGCTATGTGCGCTTTGGGGAAATGCAATTAACCGATAAAGCGAGCGCGGTTTTGCAAGCGGTTGGCGGGCCGAAATGTTCCGCCTCTTGCAAGGGCGCTGAATGCGCTGTGTGCGCGCTTGGCGAATGTCCGCCTTTGCTTGATGCCCGTCCAGATCCGCCGCACATGCCGCCCGAATTTGAGGAGCCGTGCGAGCGGATATACCGATTTTTGGCGGGGCGGTCGGCGCATAAGGATATGAATTTGCGGCGCATTGTTCGGGCCGCTTTTTATGCGGGATGCGTGGCGAATGCCCGCGCTACTCGGTCGGTAGCGGGTTCGATAGGGTCTGATGATGTGGCGGAGATTCAGGGCGGTTTTCAGGGCGGTTTTCAAGGGGAGTTGTTATGAAGCCCCAGGAGCGGCCATGGGTTTTGGACGGTTTGGCGGCGTTCTTATCAGAGCGCATCTGGGGGTTTTGGCCGCAAACTCCACCGAAAACATGCGACTATAATGCAAAATATATGCAAAGAGATTTTAGAAAATGTATTTAAAAACAAGAGTTTAGGTTAGGTTTTATGCAAATATGCAAACTTTGCAGGAGCGTTGCTCCATGTGTGGGTGTGTGTGCGCGGGGCTAACCCCTGAATTGTTTGCATTTTTGCATATTTGCATTTGAAGTTATTTTTAAGAAGGAAAAGAGTTATGGGTAAAACGGTTAAGACTGAGCGGGATGAGGTTAAGGGAAAGCTCTCTGGCTTGCCGCGAAGCGGTCCTACGGTTGAGCGGATTGTGGGGTCGGGTTCTTTGGTTTCGGTCTCTCGGTTCGGGACGGTTCGACTGACGGAAAGCTTGCCGACGACATTGGTGCGGATGCGGGCGAAGGGGTCTTTATCAGATGCGGACCTTAAGGCGGCGGCTTGGCTTATTGCTGTGCATGATCGCGGGTTCGGATCGACTATGCGGTCGGTTAAATACGAAGAGCGGACATCTGGTGGCGGGGGAGCGGGGGCTGATCGGGCTATGGCTGCGCGGGTGCAGGCACAGGAAAACTGGGAGTGGGCTATGGGTATGCTCATTCCTGAAGTGCGACAGGCTGTGGTGGCTGTCGTGATAAACGGGGCTACGCTGACAGGGATTGACGGGTTTATCGGGGCGTATAGCAAGGCTGAAGCTCGACGGATGGTGGGGGGTGCATTCTTACGTTTGGGACTATCGCACTTGGCAGTTCAGCTTGGATTGACTTCCCCCCCTAAAGCGATGCATATATCGGCTATCCCCAGAAAACCCTTAACCGAAGCCCCTGAATCGTAGGGTCCTTCCTAGCCACCCCGCGTATACGGGCGGGCAGAGCGTTTGAGGTTTTTTTTTACTCGTATTTTTAACAAGGCTTACAAATGGCCGCGCGGTTTACAAAATCCCGCCCCACCAATTACAAAAGGAAACTCGCATTTCATGAAAACCGAAACTGACATCACAGAAAGCCCCGCGCCCGATACAGCGCCCGAGCTGTCGATTGTCTATCGGTCAGTTAATGCCTTAAAGCCTTACGATCAAAACTCCCGCAAGCATTCCAAGCGCAACATTGAGGCCATCAGGACATCGTTGCGCGAATATGGCTTCCGCAAACCAATTGTAATCTGGCGTGATAATCTCATCCTAGCGGGTCACGGCACGGTTGAAGCCGCCAAACTCGAAGGCATAGAGGAAATCCCCTGCGCTGATGCTTCCCATCTTGATTTCACGAAAGCACGCGCTTTTGTGATTATGGATAATAAATCATCAGACCTAGCGGGCTGGAATGACGATATTTTGAAAAGCGAATTAGAAGCCCTCCAAACCGAAGCCGATATTGACGAAGACTTCGACCTATCGATGCTGGGCTTTAATGACCGTGAATTAATCAAGTTCCTGCCGGATATGGATATCAGCGCCGAGCGCCGCGCCGCAACCAAAACCAAATCTGCCGACCCTGAAATAGAGGCGAAAGACGGCCCGTCAATCGTGCGTTCGGGGCAAATTTGGCATCTGGGCCAGCATAAGCTTTTATGTGGCAGCTCAATCGATCCGAAAAACTGGACACGCCTTATGGCTGGCGCGCAAGCGCACCTCCTCTTTACCGATCCGCCTTATGGTGTGAGTTATTCCGCAAAGACTGCCGATATGAATCGTCGGGGCGTCGGGGGGACGCAGAGTCAAAATGAAGAAATTATCGAAAACGATGCTCTAAACGCCGCTGATCTCATCCCGTTTCTTACCGATGCTTTTACCGCCGCGCGCGCCTTTATGGCCGAGGGCGGCGCATATTACGTTTGCATGACGGGTGGCTCCGAGGGCAATTTTTCAATGATGAACGCAATGACCGATTCAGGTTATCCGCTAAACCATCAAATCATTTGGGTTAAAAATCATATAGTCCTTGGCCGCGCGGATTACCACTATCAACACGAAGTGATCCTTTACGGCTGGGTCAAAGGGTCTCACAAATTCTACGGCCCGCAAAATGAAAGCACGGTCTGGGAATTCCCCAAACCCCAAGGCAATGGCCTCCATCCCACGATGAAGCCTGTCGCTTTAATTGAACGCGCCTTGCGCAATTCGACCAAAGCGGGTGATATCGTCATTGACGGGTTTGGCGGTTCAGGCTCCACGCTTATGGCCTGCGAAAACCGTGGCCGCCAAGCGCGCCTGATTGAATTATCAGAAACTTATTGCGACCGTATTTTACGCCGTTGGCGTCTCGCCACGGGCGAACAACCCACGCTCGACGGTCGTCCCCTATCCGATTACGAAGCCGAATATCAATCGGCTGAACTAGAGGCCGCTGAATAAACCATGTCTGAAACATCAGGCGCGGATATTCCCACCCTTATGACCAAAGCTGCCTATGCCCGCTATCGCGGGGTTGAACGCCAAACTGTCAATAAATGGAAAAATCAAGGCCATTTGGTTTTGGTCCATGATGCTAATCAAAAAATACGCGTCGATGTGGCCGCCACAGATTCTAACCTTGCCGCCATGCAAAACCCGCTTAAAGCACAAAGCGAAGCGCCCCAAAACCCAGAGGCCGCACAAAGACAAGAACCGCCCGAGCCCGTCCGCGACGAAATGGCTGATCGTGTCAAAGCCTCTCGGGCCGCCAAAGAAACCGCCGATGCGCGGATGTCCAATCTGAAATATAATCGCGCCGCGGGGAACCTCGTACCCAAAATCGAAGTCCAAGGCGTGGGCCCCGCCGCGGCTGCGCTCTTGCACCAAGCGATGGAACGCCGCCGCACCGATTTGGCCAAACGGCTCGAACATCAATCCGCCCATGATATCCTTGTTGCGCTTAAACGCGCCGATTTTGATATTTTGGAACAATATGCCGAAGCCCTGCGCGGCTTCGATAAAATCGCTGCTGCCTCTCAAGAGGCTGGCCAATCTGAAACGCGGCGAAGCGCTTAAACGCTATGATCGAACGCCCCAAACGCATCGCCATGATTGGTCATGTGGACTCTCGCAAATCGACGCTAACGGCTGCGATTGTGAAGTATTTTGGTGATATAGAGGTTTCCCCTGCGGGGCCCACGCCTGCGACCGCCTCGGCGTCCCCGCCGTCACGCCCTGCGGGCGCGCAAACCCTATCGGGCAACGGGAACGGTTAATGACCCCCGCTGAATTAAAATCATACCTCGACAGGGGCTATGATGTGCTGTCTTCAGGTTTCATTAAATGGGGCCTACGCATTGGCCTCTCCGCTGTGGCGGTCGGCCATATCGTCGCTTTTGACGCTTTGGCCGAAGCTGTCTTGCCGCCCGAAGATATCAACCCCGCGCAATGGGCGCAAAAATATCGCTATATTGCGCCCGGCTCTGGTTCCCCGCGTCCGGGTAAATGGGACAATGCCACAACGCCTTATCTGGTCGAACCTATGGAATCGCTCGGCTCCGATGATCCCTGTGCTGGGGTTGTTTGTAAAATGTCGGCGCAAGTCGGCAAAACCGAAATTGGCATTAATTGGCTCGGCTATGTCGCCGATATTGATCATAAACCGATGCTGATAACCCAGCCGGGTATCGTCCAGCTGGTTAAATTCAACCGCGAAAAATTACAGCCCTCTATCGATGCCACGCCGCGTATGCGCGAATCGATTGCACCCGAAGGCGACCGGCTCGGCGAAAATTCCACAACGCGTTTCAAACATTTCGCGGGCGGCGGCTGCCATTTGGGCTCCGCCAATGCCTCGGCCGATTTGCAGAGCTCCTCTCGCGCCCGCTATTGGGGCGACGAAGTCGGCGAATATCCGGCCGAGGCGGGCTCGCGCGGCGACCCCGTACGCCAAGCCATTAAACGGATGGAGGCTTGGGGCGCGCTTTCGAAATATCTGCTCACTTCGACCTGCCAGTTAAAACATAGCTGCAAAATTTCCGAAGAATATGAACGCTCCGATCAACGCCGATTTTATGTTCCCTGTCCGCATTGCGATGATTTCCAAATTCTGGACTGGGAAAACCTTGCTTGGGGCTTATCAGGCTCAGGTGCAAAAGTTGCGGTTTATTCCTGCGGCTCTTGTGGTTGTGATATTTATGAACGCGATAAATTCGATATGGTCGCCCAGGGCGTTTGGCTGCCTTGCTTCCCGTCCAAAGACGCCAGTAATCCCGCCCCGCCGTCTATCGTCGCCCGCGCGGCTCTGCCCCATTGGCGCGCCCGCGATTGCGAAGGCCGCCGCGTCAAAGGTTATCATCTCTGGAAAATCTATTCTAATCTTGGCGATTGGCCATCCATCCTTGTCGAATCCGAAGACGCCGAAGGCAATCCCGAAAGCCTGAAAGTCTTTTGGCAACAAACTTTGGCCGAACCGTGGGATGATAGCGGCGAAGCCCCCGACCACGAAGATCTCGCCAAACGGGTCGAGAGCTTCCCGGATGCGCAAATCTTGCCCGGCATGTATTTCGCCACCGGCGCTATGGATGTCCAAATCGACCGAATTGAATGGGGCACCTATGCTTGGGGCCCAAATCTTCAGGGGCAACTCGTCGAAAAAGGTATTCTTGAGGGCGCAACTGATCAGCCCGAAGTTTGGGAAAAGGCCCGCGAATTATGGGCAACTAAGGCCTATAGATATTCTTCTGGAGTGACAATTCCGGTTGATTTGTGGGGCGTCGATTCAGGTTATCGTTCGCCTTATGTTTATCAGGCGACCAAAGGTTTTCCGAATGTGCTGAATTTGGATGGGCGTGGTTCCGATAAACCGCATGCCCCACCTTTGGGCACGGCCCGTACTTTGAAACATAAGGTCGGTAATATCGTGATGGGCCAGATTCAAAAATTTGATGTTGGCACGTATAATCTTAAATCCCGTTTATATGGAATGATCCGGCAATGGACAGAAGGCCCAAATGAGGTTGGCCAATGGCCCAGAGGCATTATCCATTTTGGGCAAAATGCTGACATTGAGTTTTTTGCCCAATTAACTGCAGAAGTGTTAATTCCACATCAAAGACGGGGCGGCCGCATTTCCTATCATTGGGAAAAAATCAAACGCCGCGCCAATGAGCATCATGATATTGCGATTTATAATCTGGCCCTAGCCTGCGGCCGTCTGCGCTGGGACAGCCGGACCCCTGCCGATTGGGAGGCCCTGATTGCAGAACGCGGCGGCGAACCTGAAAAAGAACAAAAATCTCTCGAAGATTTATGGGGGCCCGCACCTTTGGCCTCTGTCCAGGATAAATTGGAGGCCGCAGGTGTGACTGAATCCAAAGTCCTGCCGCGCACAGCCAGTCGTGCGGCGGCGCTTGCGCGCTTGGCCCGCCTTAATAATGATGGGGATGATTAATTATGTGCACTGACGCGCAACGCGCCGAATTGACCAGTCTCCGCGCCGCCAAAACAGCCCTGCTGACAGGAAAGCTAAAAACTAAGGCGCGCTATAACGATAAAGAGGTCACTTATGCCCCTGTCGATTTGGCCGCCTTAAACGAAGCGATCCGGGAATTAGAGTCGCTTTGCCCAGAACAAAATGGGGCGTCCCGCGCACGCCGCCATGGTTATGTGCGGGGAACATTGTGACCCTTTCAACACCTATTCAAACCGATTTGACGGTGTCGTCCGTGCAGGACGGAATGTTTTCTATCACGCCAAAACCTAACGGTACTGAAACGAGACTGCGTGTGCCCGTTGAAACCCGCAGCGCCCGGTTTGGCGGTCGGCGTTTTGATGGGGCAGGGGATGACAGCCGACTTCTCGAAGGCTGGTCGGCTTATTTAAACGCGCCTAACCCGCTGGGCGATCAATATGAACGCGATACCGTCACAGCGCGGATCCGTGACCTTGAAAATAATGACCCGCTGGCCCGCTCTGCGATTGAACGGCGCGTTGATAATATCATCGGCCATGGTTGGGGCTTAACCGCTATGCCCAATGCCAAAGCGCTAGGTTTGGATTTTGACGCCGCTGTGGATTTGGCCGAATTAATTGAATGTGAGTGGGAGCTATACACAAACCATCCCTTGGGCTGCCTGACGATCGAAGAAGATTATAGCCTCTCGCAAATCCTCGGCATGGCTTATCGTTATACTTATCGTGACGGCGAGGTATTTGCGCTTCTGCCTATGGTCGCGCCGCATCGCGGCCATCATTACGCGACGCGGATACAGTTGATTGACCCAGACCGTGTTTCTAACCCGCAAAACGCCATGGACACAGAAACGTTAAAACGCGGGATGGAAATTGACGGTAATGGGCGGGTGATTGCGATTCATATTCGCGAAGGTCATCCCGCTGATTGGACAGTGCCGATGAAATCCCAAACTTGGCGCCGCGTTCCAATGCGCGGCGGCACAGGCCGCCCCAATGTTATTCACCACAAAGTTCGCACCCGTATTGGTCAATTGCGCGGGACGTCGCGCCTGACGCCTTTGCTCAAACCGCTGCGAGCGTTGAATGTTTTTGATGATGCAGAGCTTCAAACCAAGGTCGCCAATTCTGTTGTCACGGGATTTATTACCTCGCAATTTGATGTGGCTACGGCTGGGCAAGCTGTCGCGGCTGAGGTTGCCACAAAAATCGAAGAACAACGCTTGGATTATTACGAAGCGAATCCAGGGGTGCGGAAAAACCCGATGGGTGGAAAATATCCTGTGTTGCCAGGTGGTGACACATACAGTCCCGTTGAAACGCGGCGCGATACGGGTGAAGATTTTGTGAATCGCGTTTTGCATCATGTTGCAGCGGCAGCTGGATTGACCTTTGAACAGATGACGATGCGATGGGACAAGCTAAACTATTCTGCGGCCCGAGGCGCATTACTCGAAATTTATAAAGACTTTCGCCGTGATCAAGAAGATTTTGCCAAAGGGTTTTTCGGGGTTTGGTTTTTCGCATGGCTCGAAGAGGCTTTCGCCCTTCGCCGTCTTACCCCGCCGAAAGGAAAGTCGGGCAACACTGCCCCTGACTTTTACGACGCGCCTGCGGCCTATGCGCGGTTTAAACCTATCTTGCCGCCCAAAGGCTGGGTCGATCCCGTCAAAGAGGCCACAGCTTCGGGCATTCGCATGAATTTGGATTTATCCAGCCTTGCTGATGAGGCCGCTGAACAAGGCAAAGATTGGAAAGATATTCTGCACCAAAAAGCCCGCGAGCGCAAAGCCCGCGAAGATTTAGGTTTGCCAGTTATGCCGTTCAAAGTCGCGATGTCGACCAATGCCCGCGAAGATAAATCCGATGAGGGCAATACAGAGGATGAAGGCAATACAGATAATGAGTCCGTAAATGCTGAAACCGAAGTCACACAAATCGATTTCATGAAAAACAAAAGTCGAGCCTAGCATGACCTATAAAACTGAAACCCTTGCCCAATTACCGCGCCTCTCTGATTATTTGGGTCAGCCGCTTTTGCTGGCCCCATTGGGGCAAACGCAATTTGTGGACCAGCTTGGCGGCGCGATGCAACCCGCCCTTGGCAGTCTGATTTCCCAGCTCATGGCCGGTGTTTCGGCCCTTATGCCTATGATGGGTTCTCGGGGCCCCACCTATCGCTATTTGAATCACGCCGAAATAAATGGCGGCGAAGGCGCGCGGCCATTGTGGGATAACCTCTCAGAGGGAATCGCTACAATAAGAATTTCAGGTCCACTTTATGATCGGGCCATCATGATTGAGGACCAAAACGAGCAAAGTGTGGCCCGCGATGGCTATGACCGGATAGCGGCGGCTCATGCACAAGCGCAGCTTGACCCAAATGTTCAGGGCATTATTTTTGAGCTCGACACTCCTGGGGGCCTCGTCAAGGGAGGGTTCGAAGCCGTTGACTATATCCTTCAGGCCAAAGCCCAAGGCGCAAAACCGGTTTGGGGCATTGTGACAGGCGCGGCCTGTTCGGCGGGGTATTCCCTTGCCGCCTGCTGCGATCGCATTATCGCCTCATCCACCGCTGTCACAGGATCCATCGGCGTGATGTTGCTCCTTTCCGATAACACCGGATTTAACGAAAAAATCGGCATTCGCCCTGTCCCAATTCATTTTGGCGACTTCAAAGGTGATGGCGGCAGTTATAAAGCTTTCGATGAGGATGAGCGCGCCCGGCTTTATGATGTTATTGCTCCGGTTGGCGAAGTCTTTGTTGCGCATGTCGCGCGTGCGCGCGGTTTGGATACCGCCGATGTGCTCGCTCAAAATGCCAATATTTACACAGGTCACGCCGCCCAGACGGCAGGCCTTGTCGATATCGTGGCTAATCCACGCAGGGCCCGCGCCTTGTTCTCATCTTTTCTACAGGGTGGCCCGTCGGTCGCCGTAACCCCGGCGCAATCGGCCCCTGCCGCGCGTGCCACACCAACCCAAACGGCCACCACAAAGGAGACTGATATGTCATTCAAAGCCGCTCTTGAAAAATTGCTCGAAGCCAGCAATTCAACCCTAAACCTAAATCAAAAATCCGCGCTTTCTTTGGCGATGAAAACTGCCGCTGAAAATGAAGATGAAGAATCAAAAGCTGAAGGCGATGATTCAAAGGCCGAAGGCGATGAGAAAGACCCCAAAGCTGAAAGTGACGACGAAGCTTCAAAAGCTGAAAACGAAGACGAAGATACAATAGCAGAGGGCGAAGACGAAGATACAAAAGCTGAGGGCGATGACCAAAACCCAAAGACCGTCGATGAAGACGAAGATGCCACTGCCCGCGCCCTGACAATTATGAAAGCGGGTCAAGCGGCCGGTTGTAGTGATTTTGCCGAAGCCTTGGTCAATAATAAAAAACTTACATCGGTTGAGGCTTTGGATCTCATTAAAACGGCTCCAAAGGCTGCCAGTGCCCAGCTTCAAACGATGATTTCGGATGCGCCAAAACCGCTTAACAGCGCTCAACCCAGCGAAGGCGGCCCAAGTGCAGACTCAAAGGACCCTGTCCAGCGCATGGCCGCGGCCAAGGCCGCCAATCCTAAACTTCGAATTGGCCGCAGAGGATAGCGGTCGACCCTTAGCGGCCTCCGGCCTCTAAACTCGGTTTCGATCGATGACCGATGTTAAAAATTTCGATCAACGCTGTGAAAAGGAGACAACATGACAGCGACATTCGACAGCGAAAGCTACACGCCGGAGGAAATTCATGCCGGCGATTATCCCATTCAAACCGAAACGGCAACGGCAGGCGCGGCCGTGACCGCGATTACTGTTATCGGACGTGTGACATCAAGCAAAAAAGTCATTGCCTCTGATCCCGCGGCCGAAGACGGCTCTGAAGTTCCAATTGGTATTTCAGCGCATGCGGCCGCGGCGGATGATGATCCGCTGACGTTCTATAAGTCAGGCGGTTTTGACATTAGCAAAATCGAAAAGGGTGATTGGACAGACGCTGCATTGATTGCGGCCTTTGATCGGACGCCCATCACCCTCAAAACGCTCGGTGCCATCTAGAGCGGTTAAACGCGATTGCCAAAAATTACCCGCCTTTGAGCGGGTTTTTTATTGGCCAAACCCCATTTAAAGGAAAGAAAAAATGGATCTTTATGCAACGTCCCAGCTCTTGGGCATGATTGAAGAGCACGTCGAAACCCCGCCAACTTTTGCGTTGGATATGTTTTTCAGCCGAATTGAAGAACAAGAAGACGAAGATATTATGTTTGACAAGCTGCCCTTCTCGGCTCCGCTTGCGCCTTTTGTCAGCCCTAATGTGGCGGGAAAGTCGATTAAACATAAAGGCTTTGATACCAAGGTCTTCCGCCCCGCTTATATTAAACCCAAACATACGGTCTCGCCGAGTCAGGCTCGAAAGCGCCGTCCAGGTGAGCCAATTACAGGGAGTTTATCAATTGCGCAGCGCCGTGATCTCTACGTGGCTGAATTATTGCAGAAACAAGTCGATATGATCGAACGCCGCCTCGAATGGATGGCATGGTCAGCGATGATTAGCGGGTCTGTGACGGTCGAAGGCGATGACTATCCGTCGGTGACTGTCGATTTTGGCCGTAAATCGTCTCATACAGAATTACTCTCGGGTACGGCGCGTTGGGATCAATCCGGCTTTAACGCCGAAGATTTCTTCGAAGAGCGTGCGGGTAAAATTCAGGACGAAACCGGCTTTGCAGGGACAGTTCATATTATGACGCCCGAAGCGTGGAAACTCGCACGGAAAGACACCAACTGGCGGGAAACCCTTGATAACCGCCGTCAGGCCTCCGGCAATGTAGAGCTGTCTGCAATTGCCTTGGGGGATGGGAATGTGGCGTCTAATGCAACAGGCGCGCGTTATATAGGCAGTTCTGGTGACCATGAATTCTGGGTGTTTGGAGCAAAATACACCAATCAATCAGGCCAGTTAGTGCCTTATCTTCCTGGTAAGACGTGCATTTCTGTTGCGCCTGCTGGATTAAACGGCATGCAAGTTTTCGGCGCGATCGAAGACCATGAAGCGATGGTTGCGACAAAGTATTTCCCAAAGATGTGGGATCAGGAAGATCCTTCAAAACGGAATCTTATGACGCAATCTGCGCCGCTTATCGTGCCGGGCAATCCGAACGCGGTCAATCACTGCACGGTAACCGATAACTAAATCGATCGGAAAGAAAACCGCTTAAAACCCGCCTTCGGGCGGGTTTTATCCCTCCCTTATAAAAATTTGAAAGGACATTTCATGTCTACTAAAACTAAAATGCAAATGATTTCGGTTGTTGTCGCTGGCCTCTACTTAGACCCGAAAACCAACAAACCTTATGATTTGGGCGAAACCATCAAGGTCCCTGAAAACACAGCGGCTGCGGGATTGGCTTCTTGCGTCTTCCTTAAAGAAGGTACTGTATTGGGCGAAAGCGCCCCGCAAGACACGTCAAAAATTGCGCGCCTTATAACTGAAAATGAAGGCTTGGCAGCGGATAATAAAGCGCTGACGGCCTATAAAGATCGTATCGAAAAGATTCTGGCGGATAATGATATCACGATTGATGATCTCGAGGCGGTTTTAAATCCCGCGCCCGCTAAAGCGCAGACCAAAGCGGCTTAAACGCAGTCTTTAATCCGCCGAGATTTTAACCCGCTGAATTTTGCAACATGTCCTCTGATTTTGCCAATGCCGTTTTGAACGGCGTTTATGAAGAGCTTGGCTTACCGGCGTTCTTCGCGCCCAAATCAGGCGCGCAGGGGCAGGACTGTTTGGTTTTGGCCGATCAAGGCGACGGCTCTTATAATCTCGGCGGGTTCGACGTAACGGCCGTGCGTAATATCTATACGGTGCGGCGCTCTGAAATTCCCATTATTGTGGTCGGCGATATTATCACCTTCCCTGCGATTGATGGAACTGATTACAAGGTCAACGCTGCGCCGCGCTTGCTCGATAGTGACAAGGCCGAATGGACGCTCGAATTGGTCGAGGTCTCGGCATGAGTTTCGAACTCGGCCTTGCCGTTCAAGGCAAACTCGGTGATTTTATCGAAGGCGAAATTCACGCGATTGAGCGCGGGGCTATGGATGCGGCTTACCGCATGGAAGGCCGCGGTAAGCGCGCCTTGCGCGGTGATGTTGAACGTGGCGGTTTGGGGCCTAAATTGGCAAAGACATGGCGCGCGCGGGTTTTCCCGTCTCGAGCCTTATCGATGGAACCGAAAGTTCGCTTTGATAATAAAGCCGCGGTTATTATCAATGCTTTTGAAACGGGCGAAACGATTAAATCGGGTGCAGGGCATTACCTGCCAATTCCGACGGCTGATTTTTTATCATCAATATCCGCGCGTGCACGTTCGCAAAATAGAAAAAACCTCATCAAATTAGCTGAATCCCGTTTCGGGCGTTTACGATTAATCCCTGTTAAGGGAAAAAAAATCGGCCTTTTAGTCGCGGATGGTTTGCAGAAATCTCGCAGCAAACGGGGCGGATATCGGACGGCCTCTGATACGGCCCGCCGAACAGGGCGCACCGAAGATGTGGTTTTATTTGTTCTCGTGCCGCAAGCCCGCCTGAAAAAACGCTTGAACTATAAAGCAATTGAGCGGGATTTGGCGGCGGATTGGAGCGCATTTCTGGCGCGGGGTATCGCCGCTTCTCTTGAAAATGGGCGAGTCGATTGATGGCGTATCAAACAGCGACAGGCGCGCGAGCGGCCTTTCTGGCAAAACTTCAAACCCTCGAAGGTTTGGAGGCGATTGCCGAAGACGAACTTGATCCCAGCCATCTGGGCGAAGACGATGTTTTTGTCACGGTGCAAGAGGGCAATGACGTGCTCGTCGAAACCTTAATCGGCGCGACGCGGCCGCTTTATGAAGTCTATTCCGAGGCCAGTTTTGATATTGTGACCCTGCATAAGGATAAGGCCAAAGAGGCCATCATTCGCGCGCGGGTTATTGAGGCAATCGAAACAGATCCGCGCTTGGGGGACGCCGTCGATGACGTTCTGATTATTGGCGCGACAAACGATGTCGAACCAGAGGCAGGGGCTGAAAAATCTCGCGCCACCCAGATTACAATTCAACTTCACTACACTTCGACCAGTCCGGTTGGATAGAGAAAGGCTAAGTTCTTATGACGGATGAAAACAAGACAGATAATAAGGCAGCTGAAAAAAAGGCTGATGAAACTCTTATCAAGACGGTGACATCAAAACCTAAAACCGTTCAAGAAGGTCTTCGCCCCCTTGAAAAAGATGGTGCGCCGGCGGGCTATACTTACCGGCTTTTACTTAAAGATAGCCCTGTGTATGGCGCGCGCGGTACCATCGCGACCTTAACTTTGGCGGAAGCCAAAGCTTTAAAAACGGGTGAGGCCCGTATTCCCACAGATAAAGAAAAAGGCATCGGGCTGCGATAGGTCGCGGCCACTCTTTCATTCTCTCATCAGACCCTCTTAAAAGGAGACTTCCATGTCACAAATACGCGGTAAATCCGTCCCTCTTTACTTTGGCCCTCAAGCCGACCTTAAAACCGCCGCTGTTGCGGACAGCTACCACAATAGCTTCATGTATTCCATTTCACCTGGCGGAGGGCAAAGTTTTGAAGCGGACCCGATTCTGGGCGGTAACTTGAATAACAATCGTGATGCCTCAGCGCCAGCGCCTGGGCTTGCCGATAGTGCCTGTTCTCTTGTTCTGCCTGGCTGCCTTAATCATTTGGGTTATGCGCTCAATATGATGTTTGGCGCGCCGACCTTTACAGCGGGCATTGATAGTGCACCTAATAAACGGGTTTATACATCCGGCAAAGACGCTCTACCCGCCACAACACTGGCTTACAGTCTCGCAGCGGATAAGCATCGCCGTGTACTGGGCTTTGTTGGTGGCCAGATGACTTTTAATTTAGGCCGCAATGCAGGTTTTGCGCGGATTAATGTGGCGGGCGCTGCACGAAAAGTTGAAAAACTGACTGACCTTTCTTTGGGCACAGCCAGCACAGCTATGGGTCTTTTGCGTTACGCGGCTTATCGCGGTATTTTCCGCGTTGACGGCATCGCAGAGGCCAGTTTACTCAGCGCCGCTCCTGTTTATAACAATAACCTAGAGACAGCAGAATTTCTCACAGACGATGCCTTTATCGGTGATATTTATCCGGGGGAGGGCACTTTTTCTTCGCCGATTACCGTTCGCTATAAAAACGAAACTTATGCCAATCTCGCCGCCGACGCCTTTAGCGGTGAGGATGGTCTTTTCCCCGTTGAAATTGAATTCCAAGGCGCAGGCGAGGCAAAGCTCATTTTAAAAGCGCCTAATTGCCGTGTCGCGCCAACCACAGAGCCGATAACAGGCCCGGGCGGGATTGATGTGCAATATGAAATCATGGCTGAGCAAACCGTCAATGATCCAATGCTAACGGTTGAGCTTTATAACTTTGTCGCAGAAAACGACTATCTATAATGGTTTTAATGCTTAGCCCCGACAAACAATCTCGCACACTGTCTCTGGCGGGAGGGGACGTAACAATAACGGTCGCTTACGCGGATATTGTTACGCGGACAGCGGCGCGAAATAAAGCCGCCTCTAAAATGCGAACCCTTGCGGATGGCGGCGAAGTCTTATCCGACTTTGGATATTCGCCTGATCATCTTGACGCTTTGACAGAGCCTCATGTTTTAATGGGATTTTCAGAACTTGCTTACGCGGTTGAGCTCGGTGTTTTGATCATTGAAAGCTGGACAGGGGTTGAAACGCCTTCAGGCGAAAACATCAGCGTGTCTCGTGCCGCGATCACCGAAGTTATGAAACAAATTGGATCAGACTTTATCGACCAAGAGGCGCGCGCAGCGGATAAGGTCATCTTGGAGGGAAACGTCTTTTCGCCCTCGCGCAATGGGATTGGCGCGGCGGCGGAAAATATTGCAAATCCTGCAAAGACGACAATGCCCCCTGCGCCCAAGGCGAAAAAGGCTTAGACGGTAAAAGATGTCCTTTTGTCGACAATGCGCCGACATCAATCGAGGGGACGGCTGCGCTTCAATCGGCGCAGGGCGGGGCGTGGCGTATTGGCCCTATGGGCAGATTAACGGGCTTGGATTTTAACGACGCGATGAGCCGTCTTTCAGCAGCAACATCGGCGGACAAAGAAACCGCCGCCTATTTTTTACGCTGTATCGAAGGGGGTGCGTTGGCGGGACAAGCCGACCCGCTTGAAAAGCCCCTTTCTGACCCGGATGTTGAGTAAACATTATGCAACGCAAATCAGGTAAGATTGTTATAGAGCTCACCAGCACAGGTGGAGAGCGCCTGCGCAAGGATCTCATTGCTCTTGGCCCTGCTGGAGAAACCGCGCTTAAGAGGCTGGACCGCGCGACCAAACAAACAGCGCCCGGATTTAATTTTCTCGATAGCTCGGTCAAAGAGCTCGAAGGGTCGTTGGATGGGCTCCAATCTCAGGCGGGGCCATTGGGCCGAATTTTAGGGGGTCTGGGGCCTGCGGGGAAGTTTGCGGCGGTTGGGATAGGCGCAGTCGCTGTTGCGGGCGCTAGCGCGCTTAGAGTCGCGCTGGACGCCGCAAAAGCGTTTGACCAAATGGCTAAATCCGCAGATGATTTGGGACTTGGTACGGATAGTTTTCAGGCTTTAAAGGCCGCCTCGGCTCAGGCCTCTGTCGAATTTGGGCAAACAGAGGCGGCGCTACGACAATTTACCCGTGCTGCCGCCGAAGCCTCAACGGGCCGAGGGGAATTATCTGAAAAGCTTAAAAATTCGCACCCAGAGCTTTTAAAATCAATTCAGCTTGAAACAACCATGGAAAGTAAGCTGAACGCGGTCGCGCGGGCTCTGAGCCAAGCGCGAAACGAAGAAGAAAAAACCTTAATCGCGACAGCAGCCTTTGGGGAGAGCGGGCGCTCCATGATCCGTGTTTTGGGCGATCAGGAAAACGCAATTGAGGGCCTGATTACCGAAGCGCGCAATATGGGCTTGGTGATTGATGAAGCGGTTTTGCGGAAATCCGAAAAAATGTCCTCAGAACTTTCGATTTCAGCTCAGGTCATAGACTTGCAATTGAAATCCGCTTTCGTCGACCTCGCGCCTGTCATTGTAACGGCGACCGCCAAATTCGCAGACTTCGTCAGAAGCTCGAAAGATTTTGTAAATGGCTTTAAAGGCTTAGAAAAAGTGGATAATCGGCAGGCCATTCTCCGTCAGAACAAAGCCGCCGAAGAGCAAAACCAAATTCTAAAACGGCGTTATGACCTTTTGCGAAGTCAGCCCAATGTTGATGAAAATTTAACTCTATTAGGGAAGCTAAAAGGGGATTTAGGGGTTGGTGAGTTTATAAATGACCAAGGTAAGGTTTGGACAAACCCTTATCTTGGAGTGTTAGATAAACAGCTTGAGAAAATTCAAACTAAACTTGCAAAAATTCAAGAACGTCGTGAGGGTTTGCTCAAAGAAGAAGGTGAAGATGATGGTGAAAAAAAGCCGCCATCTAAAACGTCCAACGATTACGTCGCCGCTCAAGAAGCCGCAATTGCCGCCGCGCGCCGCCGCGCCGAAGAAGAACGCCTTGTGGCACGGATTGTCGCGGACAGCCTGACTCCGACTGAGCGTTATACGGCTGAACTGGAAAAACTGAACGCCGTTCGATCCCGCCTGTCGGATAAGCAATATCAAGCCGCACTGAAAGAGCTGCAAACCACGCGCGATGAATCGATTACGCAGCTGGAAAAAGAAACCCGTCTAAAACAACAAGCCGCCGATTTATCTTTGGCCTTGGCTGATGCCATAAACGCGGTCCATTCACCGCAAGATATTTATAATAATCAGCTGCGCGCGTTGAACGAGCTTAAACCCTATTTATCTGTCGAAACTTATTCCGCGCGACTTAGAGTTTTGAAAACTGACCTTGAGGCCGCCAATCAAGCCGAAGCGGAACGTCTTAAACAAATCGAAGCTGCCAAAGCGGTTAGGGCTTCATTGCTGACTGATCATCAAAGGCTTAATCTTGAATTAGAGCGGCTCGCAGGATTGCGGGCCTCTATTGGGGTTGAGGGCGGCCTTACCGAAGAGGAATATGCGCGCGCGATTAAAAAGGCGACAGAGGCCTATGAGGCACTGAATAAAAAAGGCGAAGGTCACGTCGATATTTTAGGCCAAATGGGGCAGGGTTTAGACAGCAATATAGCGAGCTGGAAAGATTTTAAGACGATTGCTTTGCAAACCTTAATCAAGATTGCCGCCGAGGCCGTCCTAACCAAGTCAAAACTGGATAGGCTGAGTGCAGGTGGCGGGTTAGGCGGGCTTCTTGAAACAATCGGTTCGGGCCTTGCGGGCGCGCTGGGGGTTGGCGGCTCTACCCCCACGCCGCAAACCGTAACAGCGGGCGTACATCACATCGGCATCGCCCAAGTCGGCAAAAGCGCATCAGTAACCCGAAATGTCAGCGCTGAAATTTTCAATCAAGCCCCGCGTTATCATCAGGGTAAAGCCCAAATTGGCTCGGATGAATATCCTGCCATTTTGCAAGCCAATGAACGCGTCTTTTCGGCCAGTGACAACCGCGCGCTGATTGCGGCCATCAACCGCCCTTCTGCGGCTTCGGCGGCGGTCCACGTGCCGATTAAAATGACGGTAATAAACAATGCCAATGCTCAGGTTGAAACCGAAGAGCGCCAGAACCCAAGCGGCGAACGCGAACTCCTTCTCAAGATAGATAAACGGATTCAAACAGGAGCGTTGGCGGCGCTGCGCTCCCCCCAAGGACAAAAGACCATGAAACAAACCTATGGCTTTCGGCCGAAATTAGGAACCGCCTAAGTGACCCCAGTGTCTTGGCCTGCGGGCCTGCCCGGTAATCAAGGGCAAATTCGTAAGGATGGATTTCAGCCTCTACCTGCCGATAATATGCGGGTTTCCGATATGGAAGACGGCGCGAAATCCGCCCGTAAATTCACAATTGGCTGGTCAAAACATAAGGGCGTTTGGCGGTTTTCTCTCGGCGAATTCGCTATATTTAAAGCCTTTGTGCGCGATGAGCTCAAAGACGGCATTCGGCCTTTTACCTATAATCCGCCTCTCTCCTCCTACACGGTGGCGGCGTATTTTGTCCCCCAAGAAGGCGGTCGGGCATATGTTCCCTCGCCGGGGCCCGGCGCGAATATGTTTGTCAATTTCGAAGTAAGGTTTCTCGACCGTGCCCTCTCCTAGATATTTTCGTCATGCCACAGCCAGTGTTTCTGAGGATGTGGATTTATTTCTCTTGCGGCTTTCCTGCGCGGATTTCCCCGATTGGGCTGATTTAACGGCGGAAGATTTTGAGGACTTCCCACTGAATTGGGAGGCTGGCACAATGTATTTTGTTGATAATACAGAGCCCATCACCTCCCAGGGGAAAACCTATATTCCTTGGCAGTTCGAATTCACCCCGCCTGCGCAAGGCGACGATGTTTCTGCCGCCAATTTACGCTTTGAAAATATTGATCGCCGCATTGGCGAAGCCGTAAAACTCTTGCCATCCGATGCTGAAATTATAGTGGAGGCGGAGCATATTCTCGCCGCCACCCCTGATATCATCGAGGAAAGTTTTACCGTCTTTAAAATTTCAACCATTCGGCTCCAGCCGCTTTCCGTTGAAACAGATATGTCTCCGCCAGATGACAGCTTGGAACCCTTTTGTTCCTACCGTTTTCACCCTGCCGTCACCCCCGGGGTTTTTGCGTGATGTCCAGCCCAAATAATGTGAGCCCGCCCTTGGGCTGGCAGGCCCCCTATATTGGTCTGCCTTATGATTTTCATGGTTATGACAGGTCGGGGCTTTCATGCTGGGGCTTTGCTTGTTTGGCTTGGCAGGAACAAGCGGGGGTTTACTTACCGCATTTTGCCGAAGATTTACCTGCCAAAGGGGAATTCTCAACCGCCCGAATTCGAGCGGTCAATGCCTTGGTCGTGCAAGAAGTCAAACTCTGGGATAAACTCAGCGCGCCCCGTCCTCTCAGCCTTGTCCAAATGCGGCGCGGGAAAAACATCACGCATATCGGTGTCTATGCCTTTGGCGGCTGGGTTGTTCACGCGGATGAAACGGCCAATGGCGGCGCAGGCGCGGTCGTGCAAACGCCCTTACATGAATTAAAGCATCAAATAACTGGATATTATTGGCCATCAGAGGCTTTGCTTTCGGCGGCGCAAAAGGATGAAAATGTCCCACTCAATTAGCGCTGAAAAGCTCGATAGGTTTTGCCAGCCACGGCTAGTGAATTTTGTGGCTGGCAAGTCTCTCTTAGAGGTAATGAATGCCGCGCTGCCAGACCCCATCTTGCGCGCGCATGCCGTGATTTTAATGGCCGGCGAAATTATCCCCCGCAAGAATTGGTCGCATATTCGGCCAAAAGCACAAACACGGGTTCAAATTGGATTAAAACCTGCGGGGCAAACGGGTAAAAAAATCCTCAAAACTGTGCTCATTATCGCCGTTGCCGTTGTCGCCGCTTGGATTGCTGGGCCGACGGCGGCGGGCGCCTTTCTCTTTGGGTCTAAAACGGCGGCGGCCGTGGCGGCGGCAGCCTTCACCTTAACCGCTAATCTTGCGATTAATGCGCTTTTGCCTGTTCCAACCACCTCTGGCAATGCACGCGCTGAGACTGATCCGACCTATAGCCTCCAAGGCACACAAAACCGCCTGCGTCCGCGCGAGGTTGTAGAGGTCATTCTGGGTGAGCATCGCTACACACCCAGCCTTATCACCGAGCAATATCAAGAACCTGTTGGAGATGATATTTGGATATCTTTTGGCGTTTGCGTTGGTGTTGGTGATTACGTGTTTTCAGATTGGCGTCTGGGCGACACTCCGCTCTCAAATTATTCAGGGGTAGAGATCCAAGAGCAAGCAACGCAAGACGCGCCTCGGCAGACCCTTATTCCTGGGGATTTCACCCAAACTGATTTGGGGGTGGATTTAGACACGACTTGGCATATCGAGCGCACAGCCGATGATGTCGCCGATATCGATGTTATGCTCTCTTTTGCTCGAGGCCTTGGCACGTCAGATGACTCCGGTAATCCGCAATCCGTCTCTGTCACTGTCGACGTTCAATATCGTGTGGTTTATCCTGATGAAGGCGCCGGCGAAACCTATGGAGATTGGGAAAATGCGGGGCCCAATAATGGCGCGGTCGCAGATAGCTATTGGGATCCTGAAATGCGCGGCGGGCGCTATGATTATTGGTCTAATTTTTCCACCTTTTCTGAATATCACCAAGCCGTTATTTCGCAATCAAATGGGTTGTCAAAGACATATCGCCGTTCTGACATCAAACCCTTTGCAGATCGCATCCGTTTTTCAGTACCGCCCGGCCGCCAATATGATGTGCGGGTTCGCCGAACGACGGCCAAAAACACGGACTCCCTTGTTGCGAATGATGTCTCTTGGTTCAAGCTCAATAGCTGGTCAAAAAAGGATCTAACGCCAGAGCCAAAACTTGCCACGGCCTTTTTCCGAATGAAGGCCTCAGGAGAACTCTCTGGGCTAGTCTCGAATTTGAATGTGCGGGCTCAGAAAATTATCCCGACATTTAACGCTGACCCTGAAACCTTTGACCCGGCTCTGGCCAGCGCGGCGCATTGGGACAACAATCCAACACCCAGCCGAAACTGCGCGGATGTATTGCTCGATGCGGTACGCGGCGCGCATACGAAACGCCCGACGCCTGACACTGAAATTTACTGGCCTGATTATGCGGCCTTCTGGCTTTGGTGTGATGAAAATAATTATAATTTTGATTTACCTATCGCGCAGGATTTAGCGCGGCGCGAAGTCGAAGAAATGATAGCCGCTGCGGGGCGCGGACGGGTCTTTCGTGGATCTGATGGAAAAAAACATATTGCCATTGATCGCCCAAGGCTAGAAGGCCCAAGCCAAATCATCACCCCAAAAAATGCACGGGGCTTTGTCTTTACCCGCACTTTCAGCCAAGCCATTCACGCACTTAGAATTCCATTCACAAACCGAGATAATAATTTCCAAGATGACGAAGTCACGGTTTACGCCCCGGGATTTGACGCATTGTCGGCAACAGAGTTCCAAGAGATTTCAACCCCAGGGCAGACACAATATGACCGCGTTTATGAAAGCGGGGATTATTATCTCTCTTCGGCGAGGCTGTTATCAACTGTTGCCAATTTTGAGATGGACATAGAAGGGACAACGCTTCAGCTCGGCGATTTCGTCCGTCTACAACACCCAATCTTAAATTCTGTGGCTGACTCGGCGCGGATTCTTTCTGTTGCGGGAAACTCACTTCGTCTTGATAAACCCATAGAATTTGGTCTCGGAGAAGACTATATTTTACGCTATCGAAAAATCTTTGACCATGAAGATGGAACGGCCTCTATCGAGGCGCAAGGCTGGGTCTCAATCCTCAACCCCGAACTGACCACAGACATCATTACATTGGGCGAAGCCTTGCCAGAGGGTGTTGCCTTAGATCCTGATGATTTAGTGATTATTGGGATAGCCGGCGAAGATAGTTTTGAAGGTTTGGTAAAACATCTTGAGCCCTCAGGCCCGCGCCAATTTGATGTTGAATTAGTCGCCTATTTGCCAGAGCGCCTCACAAAGCCTGCTCTGCCCGAACATGTTCCGTCTGGCCCAACCAATTGGACGGCGCCGCCCTTACCGCTTTTGATTGGGGTCACATCCAGCCGCGATTCCATTACCGTCACTTTTGATTTGCCCGATGGTTACAAATCTGGCCTTGCTGGATTTGAAACCCGTTATTGGCGTACAGGCGGCGCAGGCGAAGATGTCTCCCCTATAACAGGCCCCACACTTTCGCCTGACGCGCGTAAATTTAGCTTTGAGGCGGGGCTTCCTGACCGTCAATATAATGCTGAAATCAGATCTGTTGATTTTGACGGGCAACGCTCAAGCCCGCTGCTTGTCGAGAATATTACCAGTGCGAGTTTCGTGCCTGCGCCGCTCGGCGCCAGCGCTATTGGACGGGTTCAAACCAATTCAGACGGCGTCAAATTTCCTGTCGTAGATATTCAGGTTAACCCTGTTGATCCCGCTATTTTTGAAACGCTTTTAATTGAACGTAGAGTTTCAGGTTCAACTGACTGGGGCGCGCCGACAACAGCCCCTGCTGAAAACCCTACCAAAACACTGACTGGATTAACGCCCGGCGTCCCTATCGATATCCGCCTGTCTTGGCGTGATGTGCGCGGGTCTGTCACGGCCTTATCGGATAAGGTTGTTCTGACGGACATTGCTGTGCCGTCCGAATTCACGGCTGGCAATTCTGTCGCTATAGGCGGACAGCCTGCAGATGAAGTTTTAGCCCATATTCAAACCGCTCTAAGCGGGGTTGACGACCTTGTTGAAACTTACGGCGACACAGTTTCAGCCGCGCAGAGTGCGTCTGAGGCTTTGGGTTTTAAAGACGCCGCAGAAGCCCATGCTCAGACGAGCGCGGCTGCACAAAACTTAGCTGAGATAGCCCAAGGCGCGGCTGAAACCGCGCTTACAGCCGTTCAAGGTTTAGAGACGTCTGCGCAGTCAGCCAAGACCGCCGCCGAAACCGCAAAACTCGCCGCGGAGACAGCGCAGTCCTCAGCCGTTACGCATTCCGAAATGTCAGTGTTGGCGGCTTCAAAAGAGGGATTAACCGTAAATCCCTATTTTGAGTTAGGCGATAAAGGTTGGGATACGCAATATAACACGCATAGTGTCTTAGAGACATATGCGGGCCGGCAACATGTTCTCAGACTGCCGCAAACAAGATTTAATGTATATTCGGCGGAAAGAATCCCTGTGGCTCAGGGCAGGACATATAAACTTAGTGGCGCCTACCGAACAGATAGCACAGTTACGGCCCAATATTATATAGGTGTTCAGACATTTGACGCCTCTGGTAATGTCACAGGCAGTGATGCTGGGTATTTATACATTGGTGTGCCGGGGCATTTTACCAAAGACACGGATGGATGGATTGACTTTGAAAGCGACCCTGTATCCCACACAGGCATTGACCCTTCAGCCCCATTCAAATTCCCCGCGGATTGCACACAAGTCAGGCTGGTTATTTTCAGTGATTATAACAGTGAAGCCAATGATGACAGCTATTTTGATACACTGCTTTTTTGCGATATTACCGAGTCAGACGCCGCGCTTAAAAGTGCCTTAGCGTCGGCAAGTTCGCAAACCGCTGCGGGCGCCAGTGCTACGGCCGCAGAACAGAACGCTATTATTGCTTCCTCTGAAAGAGTATTGGCTGAAACGGCCAGAAGCGGCGCGGAAACAGCAGAAACTAATTCTGCGCAATCGGCTTCAGACGCGCAGTCTTCAAGCGCTCAAGCTTCAACCTTCAAAGACCAAGCCGCAACAGCGGCCACAAACGCAGGTGATTTTGCGACAGCAGCCAATAGCAGCGCCAGCCTCGCAGAAGGATATGCTGACGATAGCGAACAATCTGCGTCCGCCGCCAATCAGGCGAAATTAGCGGCTGAAACCGCCGAGAGTAACGCTGCCATCAGCGAGACCAATGCCGCCACATCAGAGACAAATGCGGGTAATTCTGAGACAGCGGCCTCGTCTCATGCAGCGGCGGCCAATCAACACCGCCTTGAGGCTGTTGCAGCTAAGGATGATAGCGAAAACGCTGCCACGGCGGCGGCGCAAAGCGCGGCCTCTGCTGCGGCCTCTGACACCTCTGCGGGCCAATCCGCCTCCGCCGCAGACACATCAAGAGTGTCTGCCGAAACCGCCGAGAGCAACGCCGCCATCAGCGAGACCAATGCCGCTTCATCAGAGACAAATGCGGGTAATTCTGAGACAGCGGCCTCGTCTCATGCGGCGGCGGCCAATCAACACCGCCTTGAGGCTGTTGCAGCTAAGGATGATAGCGAAAACGCTGCCACAGCGGCGGCGCAAAGCGCGGCCTCTGCTGCGGCCTCTGACACCTCTGCGGGCCAATCCGCCTCCGCCGCTGACACATCAAGAGTGTCTGCCGAAACCGCCGAGAGCAACGCCGCCATCAGCGAGACCAATGCCGCTACATCAGAGACAAATGCCGAGGGGTCTGCCGTCGCTGCTTTGGCGGCTCAAACGCTTGTGGCGACAACTCAGGCGGACATAGAATTTTCTCAATCCAAACAATATGATCAAGATTTTTCTAAGGGCGATTATTGGGTGGGGGGATATACCTTATCGCAAGCCCAGCTGGATGCGGCCCCACCTGCTCAAGAGAGCTATAGTAATATAACGATTGAAGATGTGTCGGGAGAAGGCAAGGTTTTAGAGCATGCTGGCTCTACTCTTCGCATCATTAGCGAAAGATCATCTCGGCCTTTCATTGAAAACCAAATTGTTAAACTGACAATTCGTAGGCGTTTAACAACAGGAACCGAAACCCTATCCTATATCTCAATCGTCGGATTAACAGAAACTGGGGCGTATAGTGTTTTTACCAGTAAATCTATGTCTGCCCAGACTGTGGCTGACGGATGGCTCAACAGAGACATTGAATTCAATCCTTTCGCGCTAAGAGCTGCGGCCACAAATGGCTTTGAAAATGCGTCCACTTGGCGCTTTGCCTTTGATACGGCGCGCGGAGGGTCATCAGATTGTATCGCTCAAATATCCTTCGTGGCCGTAGAAGATATAACGCAAACAAAGCTAGCACAAAGCGAAGCACAAGCGGCGGCCACAAGTGCCGCCGAGGCGCTGGCTTCCGAGGGCGCGGCTGGAGCTTTTGCTTTTGCCTCTGACGGGAGCGCAACCGAAGCGCAGGGTTATGCAGCAAATGCAGCGACGTCTGTAACGCAAGCCTCTGCTTTCGCCGATGACGCAGAAGATGCAAAAGATGCCGTTGTAGCTGCCGAACTTCGTATCAACACCGCTGTTGAAACAGCTGAAAGCCACGCTGATACGGCTATTGAACAATCTACGAATGCGGCGGCGGCTGCGGCATCAGCTCAAAACCTTTATGTGGCAAGCGCAGCTATTCGATCAGGGGCAATCAATCCGAATAGTACGTTTGAGACATATGACAGCGGCGTTTTACCTGACTCTTGGACGTCCTTAGGAGGCGCCGGTGTTTCAGTGGCTGGAGGCGTTTCGCCTTATGCTTTCCAACAAATCAGTGATGGCGCTTCGGGCGCAGGTATCCGATATCTGTCGGCAGATGATAGTCGTTTCAGCACAGGATATTGGCTGATTTCGGCTGACATCACACTTGAAACGGGAACATTAAACGGGTCTGGTCTTCAGATTATCACCAGAAATGCGGCCTCTACATCTCTGGCTAGTTATACGTTGAATTTTTCCAGCGAACCAGACAGTTCAGGTAATATTATTGGCGCGGGCGTTCCAGGAAAACGGTATAGATTTTCAAAGCTAATACACTGTCAGGATGGCGCCGAGGCCATATTGGATTTAAGGGCTTATACGACAGGCGCTTTGTTTGGATTGAATCAAGGCTCTCGGACTATTACTTGGCATAAAGCCGCCATAGCCCCCTCTACACAATCCGACATTGAAGCCAGTAGGGTTCCAAATATCATTGCAGAGTCAGCCTTGACGCAGGCCGCTGTTGTCGGTTTAGAAAATTACGCGGCCGCAGGGGCCACCCTCTCTGTCAGAGCGAATAACGAAATATCGGGTCTATATCTTCGCGCTTCAGACACAGGAACAGTTACAGAATCTGACTTTATAATGTCTGCTGACAAGCTCCGCCACGAAGCTGATGGCGAGGTTATCTGGTATTCTGATGCGAATGGGATGACCTTAAACAAGGCCCTGCGCTGGGTGGGTGGCGGCACGCCCACAAATCCAACCACGATGTATGTTCTGGGTCTTGGTTTCGGCGCGAATAGCGATTTAATGGAATGGTTTGGGCCCTATTCCGCCACAGTAGATGGCTGCACGAAGACAAATGGAAAGAGGGCCAAAACCATTGATGGGGAAAGCTATCTGGAGGGCGGTAAGGAAGGCGGCACGCCTATATCAGCGAGTAACAGCTCAACAGGAACAACCGCAGAAATCACATCTATTGGCTCAAATGGAAACACAACCGAAGCCACAATGGCGTTTCTTCGGACGGGCAATCGAACCTATTGGAGCTCTACGGATGCGGGAAACACCTCTTATACCAAGGGCGCGGCGACTCTGAAACTCTACAGAGAAGAAGGCAGCTCAGGATATGTCCTCGCCCATACACTCAGTGTGACGGGCATCGTCACGCGAACAACAAGCCCATACGACCCAGAATTTGGTCAATATCACGTCAGTGAGACCTTTCACATGTCGGGCACCTATGTCCATGAACAAGTGAGTTCTTCGGCCGAGACCTATAATTGGAAAACGGTCATCGACAGCGAAAGCGATCTTCCTACCCCGACAACGGGTGCACTCGCATGGACTTTCTCTAGGTCCGTTTCAATCTCCATCTTTGAACCTTCGAATTAAAGGATAAACAATGACTAAATCGAGTTTTCAGCAATCTGCCGATGCACAAGCCGCCGCAGCAAGCGCCCAAATCGAAGCCGCCGAACAAAGCCAATTACAAGGCATGGTCGACATTTTTAATGATCTGTTTTTGATATTCGAAGGGCCTATTGCCGATATTGATTACCTTATTGAGACGATGCCGTCCAAGGTGGTGGGCATGGCTGAAATCATCCAATGCAGAAAATATTTTGAAATGGTTTTAAAAAAGAAACATGCCGAAATGGTGGCAGCGCTGGCTGAAAGTAATTCAGAAACTGAGAGCAATTCAGAAACTGAGAGCAATTCAGAAACTGAAACTGAAAGCAATTAATACCCAATCAAAAGAGTAATGCGATGTCATCCAATTTGTCAGGTCATAAATCAGGCTTTCGCTGGCCCACCTTATCCGAAGCTTTGATCACGGCGCTGGCCACAATTGTGGTGGCGGCCGGGACATTTATTGGCGGGTCTGTGAAAGATATTACCGAGGAAAGAGACTCGCAGCGCGAGGCCAGATATGTGGCCGAGCGGGACCTCTATTCGTTGCGAACGCTTTTCGGCGCCGTCCTTGCCAAGGCCCCAGAAGACATAACGATTTTAGAAATGCGCACAGCTTTGAATGATAACCTTGTCAGCTTGGCAGAGTTAAAACAATTAGTGAAATCGGCGCGCGCCTTTATTTGGATTAAAAAAAGAATTGTCTTATCGGACGGCTCTGTTCGTTATGTCATGGTTCAGTGCAGTGATTATTATGCTTTGCATCTATTAAGCCGGTCAGCCCAGTTTTACGTCGGTAAAACAGATGCCGAGGTCTATGACACAAAAACCGCTGCCGAGTTTTTCAAGGCGGATGAGAAAGCTTGGCGGGACGGATATGTCGATAATTTAGAATATAGTTTCTATTCCCGATTGACGGATAAACAATATGTTTTCGAAGGCGCAAAATGGCGCTTTGCCGCGAACGACAATGACTATGTCGCGGGGCTCGGTGAAATTACTGAAATATCAGCCCCCAAATAATAAACCAAATAATCTCTTAAAGCCTTACTTTTCACACGCGTTCCTCGGGACGCTTTTTTTATGGAAAACGCTATGACTCATCGAAAGGAAACATCATGCGAAAATTCTTCACCAACCCTCTCTCGGCTTTGTTCTTTGCGGGGCTTTTGTTTATTATCTTATTTTTGGGGTCTCTCTTCCCGTCTGATTTTGTCCTGGCACAAGTCATTCGATTTGTGGCGATTACAGGCTTGCTTTCGGGGCTTTTACCTTGCGCGGCGTGGTTTGTTTGGCGCATTCGCGCTGTCTATCATGATGAAATTAAAGGCGTTCCAGACGACCTGTCTGCGGCGGCGCGCGCCGGGCTTACAGGCCAGCTTTATATTGCCATTGCTTTGGTGTTTGTGGCTGGCGCCATCCTCCTCAGCGTCTGATCAAGTCGGCCCTGTTTGGCCGTCAAAATTTACCGCCTGCGAGGTTTACATTGATGATATCAGGGCGGCGGTTTCCCGCCGCTTCCCTGATGACTTTCAATATCCAACCGTTTGGGCGGCGCAGCTTTATCAAGAAAGCCTTTGCAATCCTGCGGCGCGCTCCCCTGCTGGCGCGGGCGGAATTGCGCAATTTATGTCCGCCACGGCGGGCGATATTTCGAAACAATTTGGTTTTGATTTTGACAGGTTTAATGCCCGCCAAGCCATTGATAAGGGCGCTTACTATCAGGCAAAACGTACGGCCCCGTGGCGACGACGATATCGAACACCTGAACAGGCCCATGAATTAGGGCTCTGTGCCTATAATGCGGGGATGGGGAATTGCCTTAAAGCGCAAAAACTATGCGGGGATGCGCGCCTGTGGAAAGATATTGCACCTTGTCAGGGCCGAGTTACGGGCCGCCATGCCGCTGAAACGATTCAATATATAAAACGAATTAAACAGTTTTCAAATGAGATATCCGATGCGAGCCCATGGGATATTCCGACAGGCTGGCGCCAAGAAATAACCCAGTCTCGCAGACAGGCTTTATTTTCAGACTTGCCTGTTCAGCGCCATTTTACGGGCCAAAGCTGGTGCAGCTTTTTCCCCCTCTGGGGCGGCTGGGCCACGGCGGGCCACTGCCATGATGAAATTGAAAGGGCAAAACAAACGCACGGTTTCCCGCCGCCTTTTTTGGATGGGCTGACGCCCTCTTATGCCTCTGAAATTGATGCGGCTTTTTATGGTGTAAGCTTTCCAAAGACCTCTCCGCGAAACATAGAGGCAGGCGAAATTGTTGAAATCATAGGTTATCCCGCAGGGGCTGACGGCCTCGCTTATCGCAAGGGTTACGCCTATTTAAAACGGGCCTCTGGCGGCGAAACATATGCGATGGGTGGATATATTGTGGTTTTTGAAACGGGTCCCCGCCCGACATTTGAACGCGAGCCTGTGGTTGGGGGAATGTCTGGCTCTCCGGGTCTGGACAGTCACGGCCAGCCTATTTGCATCGTCGTCAATCAAAATGGGCAAACAGATCTAACGGGTGATGGCCGGCCAGATAATTCTATGGATTGCGTATCTCTCGCGGATGCGTGGGAGGTGCTGCGCTAATGTTGTCTTTTCTTCTAAAGCCTAAATTTTTATTCGGATTGGGCGGGGTCTTGGCGCTTCTTGGTATGGGCTTATTCATTCGGGCACAAATCCTTGATTACGGAAAGGCTCAATTCGCGCTTGGGGTCTCCCGCACTGAACGGGCCTTTGCAGAGCAGGCGCAAAAAACCAAGTCCAAGCTGGACGACAATGCCGACGCTGCGGCGGCCGAAGCTGACAAAACGGACTCCGTTTATATTGAGGTCATCAAAGAGGTCGCCGCCATTGATGCGGCCGTCATCGCCGAAAACACGGCCCTTCGAAACACGCTTAAGTCATTAAAATTGGAGATTGAAAATGCGAACCCTATTTTGCCTGATTGCGCTACTACCCCTTTGCCTTCTACCAGCCTGTCAATCCACACGGACATTGACCGCCTCTTACGAAGCCGTTGAAATTCCCCTTCCTGCCAAACCCATTGACCCCGTTGACCCTGAAATCAAACGTGCCCCGCCAAAACCGGCTTTGCCCATTGCCTCAGATTACCACAGCGCGGATGAGAGAGCGCAGCGCCTAGGGCTTTGGTCTATCGAGCTGCTAAAATGGGGCCAAGGCTTGGTAGCCGCGATTGAGAATCGCGAAACAGCCGCGGCCCAATTGATAAAGCGTCAGAATGAAGAGCGGCGTTTAGCCTTAGAAAGACTGGCGGCGCTGAAGGGTGATTAGATTAACCTTCCGAACGTTTACAAGCTAGCTAAGAGCGAGCTCTTGATTTATCATCTTGAGGCAATTTAGGTTGAGTTATTATGGTTAAAAACCCATCCTCAAGGTCACAGCGAATTTGTTCTGATGCTGAAAAAAGCGCTTTGCTGGTGGATTCCGCAGCAAATCCAGTGGCCCCCGCAATGCCTATCTCGCTAAAGTATTTATCAGGGTTCCAATAACCGACTTGCTTTAATCGCTGTATAACGGAGTGAGATTCCATCATATGCTTTGATAAGTACCTTTGATCTTGAGTGATCCGCCGCATTGGCCGATTTATTCCTTCCCGTCTTTCATGCCATTCTTGATTTAGTTGTTCATACTCACGCGCATTTTGCTGTGAGATAGTGTTAGCAATGTCTTCAGCAACTCGCTTGGCGTCTTCTGATAACCTTTTTAACCTTGGTTTTGACGCATATCGGTGAACAACATGACGCCAATTTCCATTACCGAATGTGAGCAAAACTCCAACAAAAAGAAGGATGAATAGCGTAATCTCTGTAATAAGGTTATTGTTGAGAGTGTCCAAAATCATCCTGCTCTCCTTGACGGCTTCAGACATATCTTCTGGAGCGGTAAATACCGATAGGACGAAAAATAGACCAGGAAGTATAACCTTTTGAAGTATAATCCAAATCCCGATTAACCAATAAAATATTCGCATAACCGAATGTTAGCATTAAGTTTTATTATTTGTGGAGTCATATTTACCTCATATACAAGGACTTAGAGAAACGCTTGGTGTGTTTCTCTAAGTCCGGAAATGAAATCACGATCCTGTTACTCGAACGTCGCAAAGATGAAGGCCACGACTTTAAGCTTTCTTTTGTTTTCCGCCGATAGATAGGCTGAAATGCACAGCAGGGAGTCCTTCGGTTTGCGGATCCCATGGCGAAAGATTTTGCGCAATGGCCGTCATCGCCAAGCGTGTTTCTTTAGAGAGCGAAGCCCCTTCTATATATCGTTCAATTGTGCGGCGGTCCTTGCCTAAGGCCTTCGCCGCTTTTGCGATACCGCCACGCGTATCAAAATCAAGTTCAGCCATCCAAGCTTTGAATATTTGTTTGTCTTCCATATTACTTTTAAATGTGATATGTATCTCGGTGAAGGCGACCCTTGCGGGCCACCTTCGAGGTTTAGCGTTTTATCTTAAATTCGATTTTGAGACCGAAAAATTTAAGGGTTAAACTAAACCAGAGATACTTGATTTTCACATCATTTACTCCTTTGTTACTCGGCGGGGCCACTCCCCGTCGATAACATTTTATACGACATTTTGTCGTATTATGCAAGAGAAAAACGACATTTTGTCGTATTATATTTACGCTTTGCGGCTATTATTCTACCTGTAAAATGGGATACGGGCGATTGCTGCGGCGGGGGATGATTAGACTAATCTTCCGATGATAACGGCCAGAAGGGCTAAGCTTAAACCTGTCACAATGCCGCCAGTTATCAGGCTGAAATTGGCGGACTGTCCTCCATCCTGACTGCCGTAATCAGGACTTAAATCATAGCCAGATAGTCCTTTATCGGCAGGTCTTATTCGCTTAATTTTTTGGACTTGAAACCCTTTGACGGCCCAATCTCGCCGCCATTCGGCCTCCAGTAAAGCGTCTGGCGTGTCTGTCCCGATAAGCTGCAGCAAACAATCTTGCCGGCTTGTGCCCGCAATAAAGGCCGTGCCGTGTTTGTCGAAAACGGCGTGAGTTAATTTTGAGTTTTGCACCAAGCGTGTTTACGCCCTTGCCACCGCGCCGCCAAGCGCGATTTTATCATATGTTCGCCGTACCATTGCCCATAGGCGTAACGAACTTTGACTAATTTTCGTCCATAACGGTCGTCACTTCCGCTCGGCTTTATCCAAACTTTTCTGTTCAATAATAGGATTTCGGCTTCGGCTGTGGCCAATTCACCTAGGCGGCGCTCCGCATCGCATTTATAACCATGACGTTTGTCAGCGGATGTTTCTGGCGTATCGATGTCAACCAGTCGGTATTTGATACCCTCCGCCCAAAACGTATCACCATCCACCACACGATCAACCGTGACCCAGTAACCTGGGGGCTTATTGCTTATCGGGGCTGCTTTAGCGCCAACACTAAAGAGTGAGCAAGCGGCGGTGAGTGAAAAAGCTATTGCCCAGATTTTGCCCAGAGGTCGGCGGTAAAATTGGACATAGCGGGGGTGTTTTGGGCAAGATTTACCAACCTTGAGGGGGTTAGGTAGCAAGTAAAAGCCTTTGTAAATCAATATGTTAATATTGGCGCACCTAGCACGATTCGAACGTGCGACCTCTGCCTTCGGAGGGCAGCGCTCTATCCAGCTGAGCTATAGGTGCTTCCAATGAGAGGCTCTTATGCCAATCGCGCGCGCTGTGCAATGATGGTTTCCATCTTTAATGCCTTGGGGTAGGGCGTATTATGATGAAAATTTGCCGCTTTTGTATCAGTCTGATATATGGATTGTTGATAACCGCTTGTAACGGCCCTTCGGGGCCGACGGAGTCCGTCTCGGACCGCGTGGCTGAAGCGCGGGCACGAAACGATGGGCCTGCGATTTGGAAAGTCACAGATTTCGATAGTACGCTATATTTGTTTGGTTCGATGCATCTCTTGCCCGACGATGCGAATTGGCTTCGTGATGACCTTAGGGATGTGGTGCGAGACGTTGGAACTGTGTTTTTTGAGGTCGACACTTCTGAAACGGGGCGCGCCGATGCGACGATTATAAGTGCGCGCCTTGGTCTTCGCCAAGATGGCTTACGTCTGGCTGACAGTCTCGATAATTATCAAATGAAACTTTTAGAGGCGGTGGCGCATAATGGGCAGATTTCAATAGCCAGTTTAGATTCTATGAAGCCTTGGCTTGCGAGTGAATATTTGACCCTAACGGCAGCGGAGCAAGCTGGATTGTCAGGTGATATATCGGCTGATGAAGCTTTGAAATCCATGGCAAGACGACAGCAAAAGAATGTGATTTATTTAGAGAGTGTTGAAGATCAAATACGCGCCGTATCGGACTTGCCGCAGAGCCTTCAGCTAGAAATTTTAACAGAAACGATGGAGCAGTTTGACGATTTAGGCGCGCAATTAAAACGTCTCTCTATTGGGTGGTCTGTGGGTCAAACCGATTTTATGAAACAACAAATGATAGATCCACTTCGCCAAGACGCAGGAGAAATGTACCGCTCTGTTTTGGTAAACCGCAATAAGAAATGGGCCGAAATCCTTGTGCCTCATATGGAGGGCAGTGGGGAAAGCCTTGTCGTGGTTGGCGTTGCGCATTTATTGGGCGAGGAAAGCCTGCTCACAGAATTTGAGAAGGCAGGGTATCAGGTTGAACGGCATTATGCATTTATGGGCGAGAATGTAATCTCGCCCACGGAATTAACGATTGAACGTCCTGGGGATGAGAGCCGCTAAAATGCGGCTCTGATACCTGTGAAGGCCCCTGCGCCCGCAGAGCGGTAGCCAAAGACTTCTTGATAATCTTCGCTAAGAAGATTGGTTCCGCGTACATACACACCAAAGTGATCATTTATATCCACAGCGATATTTAACCCGACCAAAGTATAGGCATCGAGCTCAACGCGTTGGAATGTACCAAAGTCTGTATCGAGCTGGGATCCAGTGTGATCCGCGCTTAAGGTAAAGCTAACAGTGTCACTGGCTTGCCATGATAGCGTTGCGCTTGCGAGGAAATCGGGGCGTCGAATTTCTTCGATTTCATTCTCGCTACTGTCTAGAAAGCTAGCTGATCCATCTAGGGTAAACCGATCTGTCAGAGACCAATTAGCCGCAACTTCAATGCCTTCACGTGTGCTATCCGTGGCAAGATTGATAACAGAGGACGTAAAATCGGGATTAAAAATTGTTGTGATTTCGTCTTCGAGGTCTGAATGGAAATAATCGATAGATACATTTAAATCGCCAAACGCCTGCTCATACCCTAAAGAATAGCCAAGTGATGTCTCGGCTTTCAAATCGGGATTACCTGTGAAACGGCTATTTGGGAAAAATCCGAACAACTCTATCAGGGTTGGGTTTTTTACTCCCGTCCCAACAGAGCCCCGCAAACGGCCATTCCAATTAAATCCATAGCCTGCGCCTACGCGCCATGTCGTTGTATCTGAGAACACGTCATTTATATCATGACGGACTGATCCCGTGAGATCCAAATTGTTTTGGCTAAATTTATAATCCGCAACGAGTCCGTAATTATAAATATCAGGCACATCCTCATCGCCCTCAAATTCATACTCTTCCCGTTCGACTTCTCCAAGCACGGTAAAGCTGTGAGCCTCAGCAAAAGTGCGTTTCGCGGCCCAGCTGGCATTTTGGCGAGTGCCTGTGGTTTTCGTCGCAAAGCTGGCTTTCGTGTCAGTCTCGGTTTCAACCATATTTGACTGCACAAGATGCTCAAATCCTGCGAGAGAGAAACGGGCGTCGATACGGGCCGTCGTGGTTTTTACATCGGTTTCACTATCAGAATTGTCTAAGCGCCCATCGAATATAAAGTTCTGATCAGGCAAATCTTCGTCATATTCAGAAGTGCGCAGATTAACGGCGCCATTCGCCGAAAACGTGACAGAGCCAAGGGCGAAATTATTCAGGCCAAGGGCGAGGCGGCGACTACTGGAGCCGTCTTTCTCTCCGCCAAGACCGGAGACATCAAATCCTTCCGTATTAAAGGCATTCCCATTAACAGTCAGGGCCGCGCGGCCTATGGGTATGACGCCTGTGAATTGACCTTCAACCGTGCCGCGGCTCCCCGCTTCGGCAGAGGCACGCCATTGCTTGGTGACATTTCCTGTACGCGTAATGATGTTGATAACGCCGCCGACAGCGTCTGGGCCATATAGCGCGGATTGTTCTCCACGAAGCACTTCTATTTTTTCAACGTCTTCACTACGCAGTCCGCCAAAATCAAAGGCGCCGTCTGAGGGGTTATTTACTTCTACACCGTCAATAATAACAAGGACGTGGTTTGCTTCGGAACCGCGCAAGCGAATCTGCGTCAGGCTACCGCCGCCGCCAGATTGAGAGACTGCAAGGCCTGGAATAGTACGCAGTAAATCCGTAACAAATGCTTGATTACGAGCTTCTATATCGGCGGCAGTCAAGATGCTGACGGGGCTCGTTAAAGTATCGGTATCCGCTGTGTCGATGAGGCTGCCAATTGAGATGATATCATCGCGGTCATTTGCTGTATTTTGTGCCCAAACAGTGGGGGCTAAGGTTGAGAGGGCCACGCCCAATAATAGTCGTTTCATGTCACACTCCATTATATCCTGCCAATGTGCAGGGTGACGGTTTCAGTTGTGTCGTCATTGGAGCGGAGCCCGCAGGTTCCTCCATACGCTTTGGGCATCCCGACCAAGCGCGCTGGCGACGTGTTGGCAGGTCTTCTGACTTAGGGTTTAGTCGAGGCGGCACGTCTTCCCAGTTTCCCAGTGACATTTGTGTCGCCTCTCGCCCTTCACAGCGGCGGGAGCCGTCGGACAATCACAGTCCGTTCCCATATTCACAGATGTTTCCATCTGACCAACGGGGGGGCTTTAGGGCTTTGGGTGAGAGAATCAAGTGTAAATTTATTGCATATAAAGAAATCTTTATATTGATATTTAGGGGAGGCCTGTTAAATAGCCCTACGCAATAGGAATGCCTTATGTCGAATTGGTCGAAAATCGAAGACGCCGTCAAAAATCGTATCATAATGCTCGATGGGGCCATGGGCACAATGCTGCAAAAACAAAGCCTTCAAGAAGATGATTTCCGCGGCGAGCGTTTCCAAGACTGGCCTTCTCCCTTACAGGGGAATAATGATTTACTTGTCCTGACCAAGCCTGAAGCCGTTGAAAAAGTACATCATGCCTTCCTAAAGGCCGGGGCTGATTTGATAGAGACGAACAGCTTTAATGCGACGACGATATCACAAGCCGATTATGATATGGCTGAACTAGCGCCAGAGATTGCTCGCGCTGCAGCGCAGATAGCGCGAAAATGCGCGGATGAATGGACAGCGAAAACCCCTGAGAAACCTCGATGTGTGTTAGGGTCTGTTGGCCCCATGAATAAAACCTTATCTATCTCGCCCAAGGTCGAAGACCCTGGCTTTCGCGATGTCACTTTTGATGAAGTGAAAGAGAGTTATATTGGCCAGATCGAAGCCATGATTGATATTGTGGATGCGATTTTGATTGAGACCGTCTTTGACACACTCAATTGCAAAGCGGCCATTGCAGCTACGCATGCTGTCTTTGATAAGGTTGGGTATAAAAAGCCTATTTTGATTTCAGGTACGATTACCGACCGTTCGGGGCGTACACTTTCGGGTCAAACGCCCGAAGCCTTTTGGATTTCGATAGCGCACGCAAACCCATTCGCTGTGGGTTTAAACTGCGCATTGGGCGCAGATGAAATGCGGCCCCATATCGAAGCCATATCGCGCGTCGCCGATACTTATGTCATTGCCTTTCCGAATGCAGGTCTCCCGAATGCATTTGGGGAATATGATGAAACACCCAGTGATATGAGCGGACAAATTACGCCATGGGTCGAAGAGGGTTTTGTCAATATTCTGGGCGGTTGTTGCGGCACAACGCCAGAGCATATCGCAGCCATTGCCCAAGCGGCAGAAGGCATTGCGCCGCGTCATCCGGTTAAACCTAAAGCGACATTGCGTTTGTCAGGTTTGGAACCTTTTCAGATCGCTGTGTGATGAGGCAAAATAAAGAAATATTTTGCGTTGATGTTATTGACGCTCTTGGGCAGGCTTTAAGTAACCTCCCCCTTTACTGGGCTACATTACAACTCATGGAAAATCGTATAGTGACATGGATTCACCCAATGCGTTTTAATCTATTTAATTCAATTTTTGCCGAATGTCCTCGGCGTGGATGGGCCGCAATCGCATGACCTCAACAGCGAATTTTGTAAATGTAGGCGAGCGCACCAATGTGTCTGGCTCCGCACGTTTTAAGAAGATGATTGTCAAAGGCGACTTTGAAAAGGCACTCTCAGTGGCTCGCCAACAAGTAGAGAACGGCGCGCAAATCATCGACATTAATATGGATGACGGATTAATTGACGGTGTTGCCGCGATGACGCGTTTCTTGCAATTACTGGCAGGAGAACCTGATATTTCCCGTGTGCCAATTATGATTGATAGCTCCAAATGGGAAGTACTCGAGGCTGGCCTGAAATGTATTCAAGGTAAGGCCGTCGTGAATTCTATCTCTATGAAAGAGGGCGAGGCACCGTTTTTGGAACAAGCCAGAAAATGCCGCGACCTGGGCGCGGCCGTTGTTGTCATGGCCTTTGACGAAGAAGGACAAGCCGAAACGGCTGACCACAAATTTGAGATATGTGAACGCGCCTATCGTCTGCTGACAGAAACAATTAATTTCCCGCCTGAAGATATAATTTTTGACCCGAATATATTTGCTGTCGCGACGGGTATCGAAGAACACAATAACTATTCTGTCGATTTTATCGAAGCCTGTAGACGGATTAAGGCCAAGCTGCCCCACGCACGAATTTCTGGCGGATTATCAAATGTCAGTTTTGCGTTTCGCGGTAATGAACCCGTTCGTGAAGCCATGCATTCAGTTTTTCTATATCATGCAATTCCAGCCGGATTAGATATGGCGATTGTGAATGCAGGGCAGCTCACCATTTATGATGACATTCCAGAAGAGCTACGAGAGCGCGTCGAAGATGTTATTCTGAATCGCCGTGATGATGCTACGGATAGGCTTCTAGACGTTGCAGAAAAATACCGAGGTGATGGCAAATCTAAAGCGGTTGAGGTGGATAATAAATGGCGTGATTTACCTGTAAATAAACGCCTTGAGCACGCTCTGGTCAGAGGTATTACAGACTATATCGTCGAGGATACAGAAGAGGCTCGCCTTGATGCAGAGCGACCTTTGCATGTTATTGAAGGCCCCTTAATGGACGGCATGAATGTCGTAGGTGATTTGTTCGGTTCGGGGAAAATGTTCCTTCCGCAAGTCGTGAAATCCGCGCGTGTTATGAAAGCCTCTGTTGCGCATCTTATGCCTTTTATGGAGGCTGAAAAAGAGGAACTTGGCACGGCGGGTTCGTCTAATGGCACCATTTTAATGGCGACCGTCAAAGGTGATGTTCACGACATTGGTAAGAACATTGTCGGGGTGGTTTTGCAATGTAACGGCTATGACGTGATTGATCTGGGGGTGATGGTGCCCTGTGATAAAATCCTTGCTGCCGCAAAAGAAAACAATGTCGATATGATTGGTTTGTCAGGTTTAATCACGCCGTCATTAGATGAAATGGTTTACGTTGGTAAAGAGATGCAGCGATTGGGTATGGACATGCCCCTATTGATTGGCGGCGCTACTACATCCAAAACGCATACAGCCGTTAAAATTGATCCGGCTTATGAAAAGGGTCAGGTAGTGTATGTAACGGATGCCTCCCGTGCAGTCGGCGTTGTAGGGTCTTTATTGGGCGAGGAGTCACAGGACTATCAAAACAAGATTAAAGGGGAGTATGTCAAAGCGCGTGAGGCCCATAATAAAGGCCAAACGGCCAAGGTCAGACTGACCTTGAAAGAGGCGCGGGACAACCCTTGGCTCCCAAAAGAGGGCTGGGATAATTTTAAACCGCATAAGCCAAGCTTCATTGGCACAAAGACCTTGTTGGACTACCCGCTCGAAGACTTAAGAGACTATATTGATTGGACGCCGTTCTTTGCCACATGGGAATTGAAAGGGCGTTATCCAGCTATTTTAGACAATGAGCGTTTCGGCGCCGCGGCGAAAGATTTGTTCCGCGATGCGAATGCAATGCTTGATGACATGATTGCAGGCAAATGGGTAAAAGCAAATGCAGTGTTTGGGTTCTGGCCAGCCAAGAAAAGCGGTGATGATATTGATGTTTATGCCGACCCAGACATGAATGAGAAATGCGCGACATTTCATGGTCTGCGTCAACAGATTAGCAAAGGGTCTCAAGCCAAGCCAAATTATGCCATTTCTGATTTTTGTTCTCCGAATGGAGATTATATCGGAGGGTTTTGTGTAACGGCGGGCCTTGGTGAAGAAGCTAAATCCAAAGAATATGTCGCGGCGGGTGACGATTATAATTCTATTCTATTCAAAGCGCTTTGTGACCGTTTGGCTGAGGCCTTCGCTGAACATTTACATAAACGTGTTCGGACAGAGTTTTGGGGGTATGCTCCGGATGAAACAGCTATGGGTGAGGATCTAATTGCAGAGAGATATGCTGGAATTCGCCCCGCGCCAGGGTACCCAGCACAACCTGATCATACAGAAAAGGCAACCCTATTCAGATTGCTGGATGCCACAAAAGAAACCGAAGTTGTTCTAACACAAAGCTTTGCAATGCATCCCGCGAGTTCTGTGTCGGGTCTATATTTCGGACATCCAGAGAGTGTGTATTTTGGTGTTGGGAAAATCGAAAAAGACCAAGTCGAAGACTATGCACGGCGCAAGGGAATGAGCGTAGAAGATACAGAGCGTTGGTTGTCGCCGATTTTAAATTATTAATGCTCAGGTGAAAATGGTCAGAGCTGTGAAGATAAACATTAAGGCGGTCATCACAGCAATGCCGACATAAAGAATGCCCCGCAGAGGGGAGCCTTGTATTTCATCTTCTTCAAGGCCAATCTTTGCAAAAAATTTGTCAAATATATGTGTCATTTTCCGCTCTAGATTTAACGCAGATACTGTGTTCCTTTATTTGTTTGACGGCGGGCCGCATTGGCTTCCCGCCGTCTCACCGCCCCGTAGGAGGTTTTACGCGGCGCAGTCTTTACCGGTATAAAGACCCGTAAGTGTTGCTTTCCGTAAATTCGCTTTTTCTAAATCTTTTTGGGCTTTTTCGACTTTTTTGGCCCCTGAATTTGCGAGGCTATCAATCGCGCTTTTTGCAAATAGCCCCCCAAAAGGTACTTTCATCAAAGCATTGGCGGCCCCACTATGGACAGCAGCATGAGAGGCACCGGTGGCTGCGGCTTGCCCAGCCAAAGAAGACCCTCCATTATTAATTATTTCGGTATAGGCGACGATATTGGCATCAATTTCGTTCATTTCTTCTGCAATAGCTTTACATTTTTTGTTTGTTTTCGCGCGCCTCACAATAGGTGTTGGCGTTGGCTCGGTTGATGCCGCAGCATCAGGGAGGGGCGCAGACACGACGCTTGGCGCTACGGTCTGTGGGCTGACTTGATTGGAAACAGTCTTCATAGCAGCATCTTTTGCTAGGCTTTTCGCGAGGCCACCCGTAGAGGCGCCGCAAGCGGATAAAGACACAGCCAGAGCGCTGGCGAGTAGAAACTGTGCTGTTTTTCGAGTGGTTGTCATGTGATCCTCCAATACTGTGTTATCTGAACAGTATGGTTTTGGAGGCCTCAAATGGGACTGGCATCATCAATATTGATGATGTTTTGCGGTATTCTTTAGAAAATTTCTATTTTTCTTTATTTAGGGTCATTTTAAAGAGCGTCTTTATTTAGGGGCATCTTGGCGCTGCAGACTTATATTCGCCATCAAGGCCACAACTTCGGCTTGGCGGCTACACCCTGTCTTTTCCATTACATTTCGTAACTGAGTACGCACTGTGGTTATAGCAACATCACCGTCCTGAGCGATATTCTCCAAGCTATTCCCTGCGGCCAGTCCTCGGGCGACCCGGGCTTCGGAGGCAGTGAAATCAAAGAGCGAGCGCACGAGTTCGACAGGGGGGACATGTTTCACATTCAATGGTGTCATAACAAAGACGGCGTAACTATGCGCAAATAAATCATGGGCGGAACGGCTTATGGGAATTATATGTCCGACATAGCTAGGCTGTCCGTCTTGTCCGCGAATAGGGAAAGAACGGATAACTTTTTCGGGGTGAAGCGATAGAGTCTCTAAAGCCGTCACGAGTAAATTATTGGCCTTTTTATCCGAAAGCGCCATGCGGTTATTCGCGCCCCAGATGATATATTCAGACGCTGTATCGTCTAAATGACTAGATTCAACAACATGGCCTTCTGAATTCAATAACAGGGTAGGTAATCCGATTTTGTTTAAGGCTTCACTAGCGCCTTGAGCGGCTTTTAAACCAAGCCTTGCGGAGACGAGGGCGCTTCTGGCGATATGGGGCCGCAGCGAATTTAAGTGATGGATATGTTTCCGCTCTAACGGGCCATGTCGATGAGAGCGTTCAACGCTAAAGACGATATTATCACCCGTGGGGACTTGAAACCCCGTACCTGCTGAACAGCCCAAATCTCTTGGTCTAAAGAATTTTTGATAGATTTCGTTGGATTGGAATTCTTCTTCAGTCCAATAATCATTTTCAATCATGAAAGAAGAGTGCGCTTTCTTAAACATACAAAGTTTGCGACCGCATCGACTGAACCAACCGCCTGTCACATAGCTATGAAAATCATCTTCAATATCATCAGAAGATGTCCAATTAAGGATCCGATCTCTTACGGTGAATAAGAGCCCTCCACGGGCTTCTGTTTGCGCTGCGATTTCATCAAGAATTGAAGGCCAAAGTTCAGGGATGAACGATGCCTCATAAATACGGTCTATCGTATCTGCCTGCATGGAATGCCCCCATTAAATCCACGCATAACCGTAAGAATTCATATAGATTATGTCAATGAGACAGCTTTCGGGTTTTCATCAGGTCTATTCTCTGCCCTGTTGTTATAAACGGTAGACATTAAAAAGGCCCGGCAATTTTGCCGAGCCGATTTCATGAAAATGAAACTCTTGTCTAAGTCTCTTATTCTATAAGTCCCTTATTCGGGGCCTTTTTCTTTGAGTTTTCAGGACGTTATTTAACGGCCATTAAAACACGTTGGCCTTCACGCTCAACGGACAAAGCAAATGGTCCTGATTTATTTGCAATACGGCTTTCAAAATCCTTTAGGTTTGACACATCTTTCAAATTGACCGAGCGGATGACGTCGCCGCGGCGCAGGCCAGCGCGATAGGCTTTGGAGCCGTTCTCGACAGACATGACGTAAACGCCTTTCTCGCCGCCGCGTAGTTCCACATCATCAGGAATGTCGCCTATTGAGGCGCCGGAAAAAGCTTCCATCGCAGGAATGTCGTCGACAGCTTCGGCCGTAAGGATTTCGCGGTCTTCCTCGACTTCGGCCACTTCGATACGGGTAGTTCGGCGCTTACCATCGCGAATATAGGTTATGTCCGTCCGCGTACCGGGGAGGACAAGACCAACCGCATTACGGATGTCAGAACTATCTGAAATTTCATCGCCATTAAACCCGACGATAACATCACCTTCTTTCAATCCAGCTTTATCAGCCGGTGTACCTTCGGAAACAGAACTAACCAAGGCGCCATTAAGTGTTGTCAGGTTGAGCGACTCTCGCAAGGTTGGCGTAATATTTTGAATGCCAACGCCGATACGGCCACGGCGAACCTCACCATTTTCTTTTAACTGCTCAACGACAGACGTTACAATGCGGGTTGGGACAGCAAAACCAATACCGTTATTCCCGCCAGAGCGCGATAAAATAGCGGTATTAATACCAATCAATTCACCTTTGGAATTCACCAGAGCCCCACCAGAATTGCCGGGGTTAATAGAGGCATCTGTTTGAATATAGTCTTGGTAATTTTCAGCACCGCCTTGGTCTCGGCCTAAGGCACTGATAATGCCAGAGGTCACAGTCGAAGATAGGCCAAACGGGTTGCCCACGGCGATAACATAATCGCCCACACGAACATCACGGCTTTTGGCGAATTTTAATTCAGAAAGGTTTTTCGCATCAACTTTGACAAGGGCGATATCTGTTTTCGGGTCAGAGCCGATTAATTTGCCATCTAATTCTCGTTTATCTTCGAGAGTGATAGTGATGCGATCGGCATCTTCGACGACATGATTATTCGTAACGATTAAACCTTCGCTCGCGTCGATGATTACGCCCGAACCCAAGCCGCGTGTGGGGCGGTTCTGAGCTTCTGGTAAATTACCGCCAAAAAAACGGCGTAAGAGATCTTCTTGGCTGCTATAGTCTTGAGAGGCGGGTTTGCTCGTACCTTCCACGTCGATAGAGACAACGGCAGGGGTGATGCGCTCTAATAGCGGCGCCATCGTCAGAACGCCGCGATTGTTATCAATCGTCAAGACGCCGCTTTGACCGATAGCGGGGCTGTTTGAATAAACGCCTTGGGAGATTGCAATGGGCGCTGCGATTAGCGCGATACCACTGGCTGCAATCAAGAGAGATTTGCGCATAGGGGGACTCCTTAAATCTTAACTAAGTTAATCTGTTGTCAATTTAATAGCGGTGACGCCGACAACAAGAGGTCAGGACAGAAGATGAATGTAGTTTAATAAGCCTATTGGCCCAAATCAAAGAGATACAAACGCAAAGGCCTTGTTTTTGTGTCTTATATCAAGGTGTATTCGACTCGTCTCGCGAGATCATTTAACTTTTCACAGGCCTGTAGTTTCGGGAGTTTCGGGGGGGGGACTTGGGATGTCTGTGGGATCTCTAGTTATGGGATGTCTAGTTATATGGGACGAGCCGTTTTATCACCCTCTCGCCGTCAAACCTTTCTTGAAAACTTATTGTTTCATTCCTTAAAGTTGACTGATAGGGCCTTTATATGAAAACTTCTTATCGCTCATTTTTATCCCGTTTTTCAGTGGCGGCTATTCTTTTGCCCGCCTTTTTGGTCGCATGCGCAGACAATTCTCAACCTCAAAATGAGAAGCTTGAGAGCCATTCCAGTCCACAAGTAAGTTTTGTTGATAACCTTCAAACGCTTTGCGGCAAAACTCTAACAGGGGCCGTCGTAAGCCAAGATCCGCAAGATGTGGACTGGCGAGCAGAAGCTTTAACGGTGGGCCCGATTGATTGTACTGAAATGGGGGCTGTCATGCCATTGGCAGTCGGTGAAGACAAAAGCCGCGTTTGGACAATTTCAAAACAAGAAAACGGATTGAAATTGTCTCATGCCCATACTCTCAAAGATGGCTCTCCTGATCCTGTCACAGCTTATGGCGGCACGACTGAAGATATAGGCACAGCGACCAAACAGCATTTTCCTGCTGATAACTATTCAAAAACACTCTTCGCTACTCATGGTCTTGACGCTTCAGTGACCAATGTTTGGAGTCTTGAAATCATCCCGAATAAAATTTTTGCTTATGAACTCAATCGCGAGGGACGCCATTTTCGGGCTGAGTTCGATTTAGCGGCGCAAAATTCACATTAATCGTACTAAGGTTGTCTTTAAAACGGCGCTCTTAATAGTCAGTCGCAAGTTTACGTTCGTTTTTAACGGCCCTTCACATTTGCGCGGGTAATATACGCGATTTTCAAAGGGTTATGCGTTGACTATATCGGACAGAGTTTTAGGTTGCGCTCAAGTTTAATAAGGACCTTTCTATGTCTTCATCGTGGAATGACAAACGGCCAATGTCGCCGCATTTGCAGGTTTGGCGTTGGCATCCCGCCATGCTTTCCTCAATTCTTCATCGCGCCAGTGCAATCATAAGCTATGTCGCGCTTTTCCTTGTTGCGGTAGGCCTAGTGTGTCTGGCTTGTACAGGCGCGCTCCCGCTAGAAGGACTGATTTTTAGCCCATTAGGCGTTATTGGATTTGCAATCTTTGTTTTTGCCTTTGTCTTTATGGCGCTTGCACAGCTTCGCCATGCCATTTGGGATCGCGGCGCGATGCTAAACCCAGAGCTTAATAACAAGCTCTCTTTCGGCATGATTGGTTTGGCTGTTTTAGTCTCCGGCATTTGCGTCGGCTTGGTAATTTAAGGGGCGGATCATGGCACACGGAAAAGGGACTTCTCATCACAAGCTTCACGGTTTTGTGGGTTGGGGATTAATAATTGGCCTGCCTTTCGCACTGTGTTGTGCGATTTGCGCCGTTAACTCTGGTACGGATATTTCGCCATCTGCGGGTTTCATATCATGGTTGTCGTCGCCTGTTGGCGCATTGGGGCTCTTGGCCTTTGCAACGGCGGCCATCTGGTATTGCAAACTTGAAATGGACGAAGTCATTATGGATTACTTTGGAGGAAGCCTCCAAAAATTCGGTTTACTGAAAAATAAAATTGTCGCCTTTTTGATTTGGGCGGCGCTTGCCTATGCGGTCATTAAATTGGCCTTTCTCTAGGCCTAGAACGCTTAGACACAGAATAACAATATTTAGGATAGTCATATGACTAAATGGATTGATCATACATTTGATGTTGTCGTTGTTGGCGCGGGTGGCTCTGGCCTTCGTGCAACGCTGGGGTCGGCGCAGTCGGGCCTGAAGACAGCCTGTGTTACCAAGGTTTTCCCAACCCGTTCACATACAGTTGCGGCGCAGGGCGGTATTGCGGCCTCGCTTGGCAATATGGGGCCAGATGATTGGCGCTGGCATATGTATGATACGGTTAAAGGGTCTGATTGGCTGGGTGACCAAGACTCAATCGAATATCTTTGCCGCGAAGCGCCCAAAGCTGTTTATGAACTAGAGCATTGGGGTATGCCTTTCTCGCGTACAGAAGAAGGTAAAATCTATCAGCGTCCATTCGGCGGTATGATGCAGAATATGGGTGCAGGCCCCGAAGCGCAGCGTACATGTGCTGCGGCTGACCGGACAGGTCATGCCATGCTTCACACACTTTACGGTCAATCGCTTCGCCATGATGCAGAGTTCTTTATCGAATATTTTGCCCTCGATTTGATTATGGAAGACGGTGAATGCCGCGGTATCACGGCTTGGAAGCTTGATGATGGTACGCTCCACCGTTTCCGCGCTCAGACAGTGATTTTGGCAACGGGCGGTTATGGCCGTGTGTTTTTCTCTGCAACCTCTGCGCATACATGTACGGGCGATGGTAATGCGATGGTTTTACGGGCGGGTCTGCCTGTTCAAGATATGGAATTTATTCAGTTCCACCCCACAGGGATTTACGGCGCGGGCTGTTTGATTACCGAAGGGTCTCGCGGTGAGGGCGGGTATCTTACAAACTCAGAGGGGGAACGCTTTATGGAGCGTTACGCCCCATCGGCCAAGGATTTGGCATCCCGTGATGTTGTATCGCGCGCTATGACCATCGAAATTCGCGAAGGCCGCGGCGTCGGCCCGAATAAAGATCATATTTTCTTGCATCTCGATCATCTTGACCCTGCAATTTTGGCTGAACGTCTGCCAGGGATTTCAGAGACAGCTAAGATCTTTGCGGGTGTGGATGTCACCAAAGAGCCTATCCCCGTTTTGCCGACCTGCCATTATAATATGGGCGGTATCCAAACCAATTATCACGGCGAAGTCGTCACGAAAAAAGGGAAGAACCCTGATAGCGTTGTAAAAGGCCTCATGGCTGTCGGCGAGGCGGCATGTGTGTCTGTGCATGGGGCGAACCGTTTGGGGTCAAACTCTTTGATTGACCTTGTCGTCTTTGGCCGCGCGGCTGGATTACGTGTAGGCGAAACCTGTACGCCGAATGCTGAGCAGCGTCCGTTACCGGCTGATGCAGGTGATTTATCTTTGAAACGGATTGAGAAATTCCGGAATGCAAAGGGCCCTAAGAAAACAGCGGAGATTCGTCTTGAGCTTCAAAAAGCGATGCAGTCGCATTGTTCTGTTTTCCGGACCGAAGAGAGTTTGGCAGAAGGCGTGAAAGAAGTGACCAAGATTGCGGCGTCGCTGAAAGACGTCAATGTCTCTGATACCACAATGGTTTGGAACACGGATTTGATGGAAACTTTAGAGCTTGAAAACCTTCTGTGCCAAGCCATGGTGACGATTACGTCTGCTGACAATCGCAAGGAATCTCGTGGTGCGCATGCCCATGAAGATTACCCAGATCGCAATGATGGCGAGTGGATGAAACATACATTGGCTTGGTATGATAGTGAGAAAAACAAAGTCAAAATCAATTACCGTCCAGTTCATGATTACACGATGACAGACGGCATTGACTATATTGTCCCTAAGAAACGCGTTTATTAGGTTCTGATTTATTTGCATTTAACCCCGCTTATGGCGGGGTTTTTTGTACCTAAAATTATTGCATAGCCTCAGTACAGTTGGGATTGAGGCTTGTATTCTCTTGATGGTGTTGAATAGTCTGCCAAAAAAGAGAGCGCTATGGAAACCCTTAATATATCCCGCGACGTAGAAAATTCTTCGGTTGCTATCCTTACCCTTAATCGCCCAGAAGCGATGAATAGTTTTAATATTCAAATGTGCGAAGAGCTCATCGAAGCGTATAAAACGTTGGACGCAGATAGGTCCGTCCGGATTATCGTTGTGACAGGCGCAGGGCGTGCCTTTTGTGCCGGCGCCGATATTTCACAAGGCTTTGCAACCGTCGCAGGCGCCAATTACCATGAAGGTGTCGCCCGGGACAGAGGCGGTGAGCTTGTTTTAAGCATGTATGATTGCGAAACCCCAATTATCGGCGCCATTAATGGCGCGGCTGTGGGGATTGGTGCGACAATGCTCTTGCCGATGGATTTACGTATTGCCTCTGTCACGTCCAAATTTGCCTTTCCATTTGCGCGCCGCGGCATTGCTTTTGACGGCGCCTCGAGCTGGTTCCTGCCTCGCTTGGTCGGGTTTGCCAAAGCCCAAGAATGGATTTTGAAGGGCAGTATATTGAAAGCGGATGAACTTGTTTCTGCGGGGCTCATAAGTGAATTAAAAGCCCCAGAAGAAGTCTTGCCTCATGCGCTGAATGTCGCCCGTGATATTGCCCAAAACTGTTCTCCGACGTCTACAATCAATAATAAGCGCTTATTACGACATTCAATGCAAGGGTTTGGCGCTATGGACGAAGCGCCATTTAAAGCGCATATAGAAGAAAGCGTTTTATTAGAAAAAGCGTTTGTATCTGAAGACTGTAGAGAAGGGGTAACGGCCTTCTTTGAAAAGCGTAGCCCAGAATTCAAAGATTATTCTGAATGAGCTGAGGCTACGCAAACATAAAGGAAAATGTCATGCCTCTTAATCGTCGCCATATATTGATTGCGCTTCCAAGCCTTAGTCTTGCTGCCTGTGAAACTTTAGATCCTGCTATCCTAGAAGGCGTCTTAGGTTCAGGTATGTTATCCCAAGCGGAGGCGGCCTCTGGTATCCGAGCGGCATTAAATAATGGCATCGGCCATGCCATCAGCACCGTTGGGCAAGATGGCGGGTTTTTAAATAATAGCCGTATTAAAATTCCTCTGCCGCAATTTTTACAAGACATACAAAATGTGTTGCAGCCGATTGGCGCGGGTGGTTTGCTTAATGATTTACAGGCGCAGCTAAACCACGGCGCTGAAAAAGCGGCTCCAGTCGCTAAGGATATTTTTGTTGATGCCGTGTCGGGATTATCTATCCAAGATGCGATTTCAATCGTTCGGGGCCCAGATAATGCGGCGACATCATATCTTCAGGAAAAAACATCGGCGCGTTTAACAGATTTGTTTTCTCCGATAATGGGCAATGCGCTTCAACAAACAGGTGCGTTACAGTTAATGGATCAACTGGCGGGACGACTAAATAGTGTTCCCTTTGCGCCGAGCTTGGGCGCGGATGCGAAGACAAGCCTCATCCAACATGGTGTGGATTATGGACTGAAGGGTGTATTTACATATATCGGTGATGAAGAAAAAGCGATTCGCGAGAACCCCGCCAAACGTACAAGCGAGATTTTACGCCGTGTATTCGGGGCGGCGAATCTCTAACGCGTTTCAATGTGGCGATGAATAATTCAGCGCGCAGGCGAAAGGGCGGTGTCTTTTTCACCTGTGATAAGGTGTGAATCGGTCAAAACTGAAATTAATTGAAATATCAATTAGTATTATGAGGGGTTTTCCTATATAGTTTTTGACAAGAGGGGAGGTCGTTATAATAATGAAAACACCGTCAATTTCGCATAAGGGGCACTTATGACACGCGAAGGACTGCTGACTTTTAAACTGTTTAAACAGGGTGTACCGGATAACGACCTTACCCCCTCACCAATTCATGATGGTGCGGAATTCATTTCAGGGGCTTTACGCGCCGTAGAAAATACCACGCAAAAAATCAGAGAATCTGTTCAGAGCGACATGGCGGATACATTAAATTGCAAGCGCGATGCACTCTCTTTTATGTGGGCTGAACGCGTACAAGGTGCTGCGACTTTGGATTGCGAAATTCCTGACTTTCGCGCCGCATTAAATGATAGAGAAAATACGGCTTTCGCCGCAGAATAAAACCATGAAAACACCATAAAGCCGCGCCAAGCTCGGCTGTTTTTTGCCATTTTCTTCTCGCACTCCTTTCGTCTAATCTTACTCTATCTGACTGTTCAGATGACTGACGAAAGCCAATGCTATGACCCAGATGACCACGCCGCCACCTATACCTAATGGAGCTTTTAAACGCTCCCGAGGCCTGAAGCTGATTCTTATATGTTTCCTTGTTCTATTAATGGCCATTCCGGCCATGTTTATTTCCTTTATCAGTTATGACCGATCACACCGCGCCGAGGAGGTGACGCGCACAGTCTCTAATCGCTATGGCGGTCCGCAAACAGTGACGGGCCCTATATTGGCTGTGCCCTATGTGTCCAAAGATAGTGAGGGCAGGATAAGCCGTAGCGGGGAATATATTATCTTCGCCGATCAGGGGTTGGCCTCATTCGATAATATAGAAACCCAGACCCGCAAACTATCATTATTCCGAGTGCCAATCTTTACGGCAAAGGGTGTGATGACGGCGCATTTTGATAACCCCGCTGAAATAGAGCCAGATGGAAATTTAGAATTATTATGGGAAAGATCACGTCTCTTAATCGCGCTATCTGACGTCAGAGGATTAAAAAAAGACATAGAGCTGCGCGTTACGGGTCAGGCCGGCTTACGGCGGTTCGAGCCTGCTGACACGGCTCATCTTCCACTGGGCGATGTTGTCTATGCAAAAGATGCCTCACTTTATGGGTTAAATCGTGTGAATGGGAATCAAACCTTTCTTTCCGTGCCCGCGCAGGACTTAATTCAATCTGGAGAACCTTTATCTGTCGAGGTGTCTCTCGAGCTTGGCGGGGCTAAGACGTTTAGCATTCGCCCTTATGCCCGTTCCACCCAGGTTAAACTCTCTTCAGATTGGCCTGATCCTGGTTTTATCGGTGACCTTCCACCTGATAACCGCGAAATATCAGATACAGGGTTTCAGGCGGAGTGGAATATCCCGTATTTGCGACGTGGTATTCGCGGGCAGGGTGACACAGACGTTCTATCGTCTTTGATGAAAGCTAATGGACTAATGGGCGTCAACTTTGTCGCGACGAGCAATCCATATCAAACGGTCAATCGGGCCTTGAAATATTCTGTACTCTTTATTGGCCTGGTCTTTTTGGCCTATTTCCTTTTGGAAGTCATAATCGGCGCGCCAGTGCACCCCGCTCAATATTTGTTGATTGGTTTGGCGCAAGCGATTTTCTATCTCCTCTTACTCGCTTTTTCAGAGCATATCGGATTTACGGCCGCGTTCATGTTATCCTCGGCGGCTACAGTCATGGCAACAGCAGGCTATGCAGGCGCCGTATTTGGAAGCCGTAAGTATATTTTACGAACAGCTATCGTCTTTGCCTTAGTGTATGGCTTGCTCTTTGTCTTGATGCGTATGCAAGATTTTGCGCTGATGATTGGTGCCTTAACAAGTTTTGTGGCTATTGCAGGCACGATGTATTTGACACGCAATCTCAACTGGTATGGGGATAAGTCCGAATTGCGCTAAAGCCCTAGAAAAACGTAAAAAAATACGAAAATGAAGGGGAAGCATAAGCGGTTTCCCCTTCGTTTTTAAAGCGAGCCACTGTATAGTGTAGCCGAATTACGAAGGTATAAGGTCAATAATGGTTCAGCTCACCCTACCCAAGAACTCCAAAGTCCGTAAGGGCAAAACGTGGCCAGCCAAATCTGGTGGCACGCGCGTAAAGACGTTTAAAATTTACCGTTACGATCCTACCGATGGTGGTAACCCTTATTGGGATCATTATGAAATTGATTTGGATGAATGCGGCCCCATGATTTTGGATGCCTTGTTCAAAATTAAAAATGAAATTGACCCCACACTAGCGTTCCGTCGGTCTTGCCGTGAAGGCGTTTGCGGCTCTTGCGCCATGAATATTGGCGGGCGAAATACTTTGGCTTGTACCAAAGGTATTGATGAAGTTGGCGGTAATGACACAATTACTATTTCACCGCTTCCGCATTTGCCTGTTGTCCGTGACCTTGTTCCAGATTTATCTAATTTCTACACACAATACGCCTCTATTGAACCTTGGCTCCATACGTCGACGCCTCTTCCCACCGAAGAAATTAAGCAGACGCCAGCGGATCGAGAGAAGCTTGATGGATATTACGAGTGTATTCTTTGTGCGTCTTGTTCAACATCATGTCCGTCATATTGGTGGAATGGCGACCGCTATCTTGGGCCAGCGGCCTTGCTTCAGGCCTATCGTTGGCTCGTTGATTCACGCGATGATGCAAAAGACGAACGTCTTGATAAGCTCGAAGACCCTTTCAAGCTCTATCGTTGCCACACAATTATGAACTGCGCCAATGTTTGTCCAAAAGGACTAAACCCCGCTAAGGCAATTGCAGATGTCAAAAAGATGATGGTGGAACGCGCCTAGTTTTTGCTGATTTAATACGTCGCCTAAGACTTAAATCTTAGGCCATAAAAAAGGCCCCTTGATGTAAAATCAAGGGGCCTTTTTTGTGAAATATATTCAGGGGTATTATGTCTTTTGGGCTGATTTAATACCTTGGAGGATAAGCTCTTCTGCTTTGGCTTTATCTTCCCAACCCAAAATTTTGACCCATTTGTCTTTTTCCAAGTCTTTATAATGTCCAAAGAAATGCGGAATGCGATCTTGTAGGACTTGCGGCAAGTCTTTGTAAGATTGGATATTGTCGTAATATTGCGTCAATTTATAATGCGGAACAGCGACGATTTTCTCATCAATTCCAGCTTCATCTTCCATCATTAAAACACCGACAGGGCGAGCGCGAACAACGCACCCAGGCATAAGCGCCCGTTGGCCAACGACTAAGACGTCTGTTGGATCGCCATCATCAGAAAGCGTATGGGGAATAAACCCATAGTTACAAGGATAACGCATTGAGGTGTATAAAAAGCGGTCTACAAACATGGCGCCGGACTTTTTATCCATCTCATATTTGATTGGCTCGCCGCCCAGAGGGACTTCTATAATTACGTTAATATCAGAAGGCGGGTTTTCCCCAGCCTTGATTTTATTCATTTTCATGCGTTTTTCCCAATTTCGGGGTTTACATAATGGGCCAAAGCCCTTGTTCTTGCGAGTTCTAGCGCGCTTTACTCATGATGCAATAGAGGACAGAGAAAATAGAGTGGTCACGTTGTCGCAAATACCGCCCAAGCCCCAGAGGTTATCATGATGATGCCAATCAGGACGTTAAATATGCGTGCCGCCTTTGGTCCGCGTAAAAGGCGCTTTATCCATTGGGCCCCCGCCGCATAAACAGAAAGACCAAACATTTCCAACAGAGTAATGGTGACAAGCATCGTAAAAAATTGCGGTGCAAGGGCGAGATCAGCGTCAAAAAATTGTGGGAGAAGCATACCAAAATATACGACGGGCATAGGGGAGGTGATTTGCAGTAAGACCCCTTTGGCATATAGGCGAGAGCGGCGAGGCGCGTCGTCTGCATTAACATCCAAACTAGGGAGAGGCCCAAACATGGTCGATAGCCCCATCCAAAGCAGGACAACTAAGCCCAATATTTTGAGCGCAAACATTGCAGTCGGGTAGAGTTCAAACAGCACAGCCGTTCCAGAGGCCGCTAATAACAGCCAGATGACATTCGCTGAGGCCACTCCCATCGCAGGCAAAAGGGCAGGTTTGAACCCATATCGAAAAGAAGAGGCCAAGACAAGCATGACAGCTGGGCCAGGGGTCAGGCCGCCGACAAAAAATAAGGCCACAAGGGCAAGCCAAACATCAACCGACATAAAGTTATCCGCTTTCTAGCCAATTACAGAGCTCTATAACCCCAGTGGTGAATGCCTTGTTCCAGAGATTCAAGCAATGCAAATCTCAGATAGAATTGATTGTCGTCGCCGAACCTCAACCGCAATGGCTTGGTGAGAAAAAGTGATATTTCATCGCAATTGTTTGGGAAATACAAACGGTCTGTGATAGCGGTATGGCGTGGAAACTAACCAAGATAACAAGGCCTATGATGGGGCCGATAAGGCGCAGACAGACGCCCCCCTTAAAGGTATATTCTCTCAGGTCAGAGAAACCGCGAGAGGGCAGACTGTGGATTTGAAGACAGTCATAGAAGCCTTTGGCAATCGTGCCTTTGGGCCTATTCTCTTACTCTGTTCGCTGTTTTTACTGACCCCTCTGGGCATGTTGCCGGGTGTCCCGATAGCCTTTGGTTTGATCGTGATTTTATTCGCCCTACAACTTCTCTTTAGGCGGCCTCATCCTTGGATGCCTGAAATATTAGCCAAAGTGAAAATCACGCCCAAAGCACTAGACCGCGCCGATAAATTTGCGGGGCCGTGGCTTGATCGTATTGATAATGTCGTCAAGCCTCGGGCGGAATGGCTTGCCCGTGGGCCTATGCTGTTGATTGTTGCGATTGTATCAATCTTATTGGCTATCACGATGGCGCCTCTGGGCGTTGTTCCTTTTGGGGTTGTCGTGCCCGCCTTTATCATTGGTTTGCTTGGCTTAGGCATAACAGGCCGGGATGGTGTATTCATCGCTTTGGGGTTGCTGCTGAGTTTCTCTGTCCCCGTAATGATAATGAATTTAGTGCTCTAGCTCGCTTCTTTATCCATTAAGTCAATCGTCATGCGCGGCTGTGATGATGCGCTGTGATTTTGATCTTTTGCTGCTTCACCTTTTAAATATTCAAGAGCGATAAGCAGGTCTTTGGTGATAACAGGTTTAGTCAAAAAGACATTTGCGCCGGCTTCGATACAAGCAATATTGTTTTCAGCTGCGGCATCGGCTGTGAGCGCCAAAACAGGGGTGTTGGCCCATGACTGGCCGCTTTGACGAATTCGACGTATCGTTTCTACGCCGTTCATGCCGGGCATTCTGATGTCCATAATAACGACATCAAAATCATAGTCTTCTAATAATTTGAGGGCGTCCGGCCCATTATCTACCGCGTAGCAATTAATATGAGCGGCATTTAGCATTAATTCAATGACGTCCTGATTGGACGCAACGTCATCGACGATGAGAATGCGGCTGTTTTTAAGCGATGCTATAACCGTCTTCATTTCTGGAATATCAGCAAGGGCGGGCGGTAAGGGCTGTTGTTTACGCAGCGGCGCGGGTTGAATGGCCTTTGTGGAGTCTGTGTTTTCGGTTGGCGACGAGGCAGGCGGAGCGGTGGGGGCTGGCGCCTTGGATGCAAACGCATTTAACGCATCAAAATCATCTATTATGATTTCATCTTGGTCCGTCAGTTCGAAGACACTGTCCTCATCTGTGACGAGGTCTATCTTTGAGAGAGGCTCTTCTAGCGCAAGGTCAGTTTTTGAGGGGTTTGACTGCGAGGTCGCATCCAAAGCGCTATACACATATTCTTCAGCGCCGATATCAGGGTTCAAACGTGTCTGTGGGCGGCGAATGGTGCGGCGGTCAGCGCTCGCATCCTCTCTTATTTTTTTCCGTCTTTCTCCTCGGTTTATTTTTGTGGGGGCAAATGGCGCTACCTCAAAGCCTTGTTGTTCAAACGGTACGGCCTGAGGGCCAGAGAACGTGAGCGTAAATTCAGAACCGCGGCCTTCGCGGCTTATCACGGTGACATCGCCGTCCATCATGCGGGCCATAGCGCGCGCGATGGCAAGACGAAGTCCAGAACCACCATGTTTGCGTGTCATAGAGGCATCGGCTTGTAGGAAAGGTGTGAAGAGCTTGCTTTGAACATCTTCGCTAATCCCTTGCCCTGTGTCGGCGACAATGACGGAGAATTTAACTTGGCCCGTCTGTGGATCTGTGGCCGCGTCTAGGTGTAAATGCACACGGCCTTGTTCGGTAAACCGTACTGCATTGGATAACAGCGTATCGATACATTGTGACACGCGAACTGGATCCAATTCAACGTGCGTATCAACGGTTTTGGGGATGTGATATGTAAAGGTTAACCCTTTGGCGACAGCCTCTTTGTTCCACTTTATCGCGAGTTCACGAGCGATGCTGCCGACCGACATCTCTTGCGCGACAAGCTCCATCTTACCGCCATCCAAACGGGACATATCGATGATGCTCTCGATAAGATTAAAGAGAATATTGCCAGAATCCAAAATAATTTCGGCCCGCCCGCGCGTCTGCTCGTCGGATGAATGAGACGCCATAATATCAGCTAATCCGATAATCCCGTTCAAAGGCGTCCGCAGTTCATGGCTGACTAATCCTAGGAATTCGGTTTTCATGCGGTCAGCGCTTTCGGCTTCTTCCGTTTTTATCTTTAGCATTTTTGAAAGTTTGTCGCGGTGACGGGCGAAAAGTATCGCAATAACGCCCATCGACAAAGCTAAGGCGGATAGCGCCATAAGAAGGCGCGAGATTTTTTGTTGTTGATCGAGCCGTGTCTGAATAAGCGCCGCTTCGCGTTTTAATGCGGATTCACGTTCGGCTTGGCGCTCGCTTGAGTTTTCAAGGCTGGCGAGGAGCTCAATCGTGTTGTTGCTGCCATCCATCAAAAAGCGCTTAACCCGATCATCATAACGCTTATTCATCAAGGTAAGAGCGTCATCAGCTCGCCCTTCTTTTAAGGCAATGAGGGCCTGTGTATAAAGGCCCTTAGCGCTGGAGTTAGCGCTTTCGGGTATTGATTTTAGAAGCGACCTTGCTTGGGCGGTCTCTCCTAATCCAGCATGAGCCGAAGCCAAATTCATAAGCGCCGCGGTTTTCAGTGTTTCGTGCTTAACTTGGGAAAGTGCTTTTTCCGCCGCGGTTTTCGCTTTTTGATATTGGCCGATATCAATATAAATGCCCGAAGCATGCAAATAGGAAAGACCTGGGCTGGTCGAGCCATATTTGTCTTCTAGGCGCACAAGAGTTTGCACGAGATAAAGGCGGACTTCATTGTCACGCCATGCATTATGGGAATACATCAAATTATTCAGTAGCTCGATACCATCAACAGGTTGATTGGCGGCTAGTTTGAGTTCAATGAGGCGCCGTGTATTTACTAAAGCAATTTCTTTATTGAGCTGTAAGTTTTGCAAGTAAGCAATTAGGCCTGTAGCGCTTATTCGCGTATCAATGGCTTCGGATGATATTTCATTTGGTATTAAATTTAATGCAGATTCAGCAATTTGTAATGCCAGAGCATTGTTTCTATTATGCGTGTGAGTGACAGATAATAAGCGCATGGCATGAAACCGCACTAACCAGTGTTCCGTCTCAGGTATCTCTTCAAGGTAATGAACAATGGTTTCGTAGTTATCTGTGACTCTGTTGAAATTAAAATACTCAGAGTAATGCGTGAATAACTTTAGAATTCCTTCGTCATATGGATTTTCATTTTTGATGGCTAATTGCTCAAGGTTTTCAAGTGCGCTTGAGAACTTTGCCCGGTCGCCAAGGGGTAGAATATTTACAATCTGTGAAACGGCTTCGGATACAGTGTTTGGCTGTTCTGCAGTCGAGGCTGAGTTAGTAAGTACGAGTGATTGGTCTTCAATAAGGCGAGCAATATCAGCCACTGTAGGAATTGTTTCACTTTCCACAGTATCTGAAGGTAAGGTTTGGGCATGACTTAATGACGCTGTAGTAGCTGTCAAAAAGATCGTTGCAACTAAACCTATGAATGCGTTTTGGCAAAATGCCATATGTGCCTCTATAATATGAGGCCCATTAATAAATAAAAAAGATTAAAATATAGTGGCTGAAATAAATATTAATCATGAAAAAACCCGCCTAGAGGCGGGTTCTATTTAAAGTTTTTAAATTCGATTAAAAGTCACCAACGATGATTGGCTGTCCGCCAGTTACGACTTCGATTTCTTCGAGAGTTAGCTCACGCATAATACTATCTTTCTCAACTATTATAAGTACCCCTATTGATACTCACCATTAAGACACCAGAAACCATAATTTAAATCAAGAATAAATCGTCCCAATTGGGCACAAACTATGGTTAACGCATTGTTTTGGTTGAAATTTCAAACACTATACGCGCATTAACTATATTTTTTGGGGAATTAAGGCTTATAAATTAAACTTATAGGCGAATTAATTAATCGTGATGACAGAATCTGAAGCCTCTATAAATGCGGGGCGATGCGCGACGATAACGCGCGTAATGTTCAGATCTTTAATCACCTCAACAATGGTTTTTTCCGTCTCTACATCCAAATTAGCTGTGCCTTCATCCAAGAAAAGTACCTTTGGATTTTGGTATAAAGCTCTGGCCAAGAGGAGCCTTTGTTTTTGTCCGCCTGATAAAATAGAGCCCATATCGCCCACAACCGAGAGATAGTTCATCGGTAATTTGGCGATAGTTTTGTGGATTTGCGCCGAAGCGGCCGCCATTTGAACACGCCTCATATCCATTTCCGGGTCGAAAAAACTAATATTATCGGCGATAGTACCTGATAAGAGGCGATCATCCTGCATGACGACCCCTATCTGTGACCGCCAGTGATTAAGGCCAATATCCTCCAAGGCTTTACCGTCAATTTCAAGGCGTCCGCTATTAGGCGCGTAAAGGCCTAGCATGAGTTTCATTAAGGTTGTTTTTCCGCCTCCGCTTTCCCCGGTTAAGGTCACCATAGCGCCCGCAGGAATATGCAAAGAGGTGTTTTCTAAGACCCAAGGATCAGATTCGGCATAGCGAAAGCTAACATCGCTGAGGCGAATATCACCTTGAATTTTATGCGGTTCAGCAGAGACGCTTTTTTGGGTTTCCGCGGTTTCAAATATAATATCGGACAGGCGATCCAGATGAAGCGAAAGCAAACGAAACTCTATCCCTTTTTGCAAAAGCTGAGAGAGACTATCCGTGAAATATTGGCGATAGGCCAGAAAGGCCACCAACATACCAAGTGTGAAAAGGCTACCCTCTGCCATCATTAACGTCGCCGCCGCCCAAACAACAATAACGATCTGAAGACCATTAATGAGCGTTTCGGCAAATTTTTGTAAAATTAGATAGCGGCCATAATCAACGCTCGCATTGATGAAGTCTGTGTAAAGATTGCGCCAAGCGGCCTCGCGCTCAGACTCTCGGCCAAAGAGCTTAACTGTGGTATTGGCCCGAATAGATTCAATGACATGCGTGTTTTCTACGGCTTTGGCAAAAATGGCTTCTTCTTGTGTGCGGCGCAAATGCGGATAAATCAGTAAAGTTGCTATGATAAGCAAGGCCGCACTCGCGAGGACAATCATGCCTAATATGGGGGCATAAAGAAACATGACCACCAACATTAACGCCGCCATAACGCCATCAATTAATACAGAGACAACGGATTGTGTGAGAGCTTCTTGAATGGGTTTGGTGCTGCTCATGCGGCTGATGATGTCGCCGACATGACGTTTTTCAAAATAACGTGTGGGCAATCGTATTAAATGCCGGAAGACGTTTCCGACCATTTGCAGGCTCATCTGATTGCCATAGATTAAAATGGCCCAGCCTCGAACGGCTTCACTGACGGCCCGTAAAATTGCAAGCCCGCCAAAGCCCAGAGCCAGTCCCAGTAACAGGCCGACATCCTTATTTGCTAGGGCGCCATCAACAACTAATTGTAGATAGAATGGGCTGGCAATAATGATTAATTGCAGGACTATTGAGAGGCTGAGAGTTTGAAAAATCGCGCGTTTTAAACCGACAAGGCGCGACCATAACAGTGAGAGATGCGGGCGCAGCCTATCATCTTGCGCTGAGAACTCTGCTGTAGGCGTTAACTCCATGGCTACACCCGTAAAGTGCTTTGACACTTTGGATAATGACATGACACGCAAACCGATACCGGGATCGATAAGAGTGACTTTGTCACCTTTAACCGATTTCAACACGACATAATGATTTAAATCCCAATGCAAAATGGCTGGCGTTTGTACTTTTTCAAGCTGATCTAATTCGACGCGCAAAGGCCGAGGGGCGAGATCTAACGTACCGGCAATTTTCATCAAACTACCCAGCGAACTCCCTGTCATGGAAATTAAATGCCGACGCCGCATGACATTTAAATCAATATCATGACCATAATAACGGCCAATCATGGCCATACAGGCCAATCCACATTCTGTCATTTCGGTTTGAAGAATGACGGGAAGCTTATGGTTAGAAAATAAAGTCATCCGAGAGTGAGTAACCATTTAATCACGCTCATAGAGCCAGCTTCAGTCTCTACTTGGAGGCCGAACAAGATGAATAGAGCGAGGAGAGCGATAAGCAAAATAAGGCCTGTCAGAACCCATGTACTTAATGCGCTACGGAGTACGACCTCTCCATATAAAGAGCGGGAACGATTTTCGAGGGCTTCTTTGCGAAACAAATCAGACATAAATTGGGCGTAATGTTATTCGCCCAAATATGAAAGTAAGATTTCGCCTCAATCATCCTTATGAAAATGATCTCAGAATGGCGGCGATAAAGAGTTAGGCCGTAACAAGTCGTTTGTGAGGGAAATTTATTTAAATCACGCCTTCTTTTTCCAAAGCAACTGGGCCCGTCATAATGACGTGATTATCATTTTCCTGCCAATCAATATATAATGTGCCACCATCAACGACGACCTCTACTTTACGGCCTGTACGTTTTTGTCTGTGCGCGGCGACAACTGCGGCGCAGGCTCCCGTACCGCAAGCGAGAGTCATGCCCACGCCGCGTTCCCAGACTTTTAAACGAATCTTTTCTTTGCTCTCGACTTTGGCAAAGCCAACATTCGCTTGCTGGGGAAAGAGAGGGTGAAACTCTATCATGGGACCGACTTTTTCTGGTTTCGCAGTCGTAAAGTCCTCGACAAAGAAAACACAATGCGGATTGCCCATGCTAACCGCGCCGGGATTATGCAAGACGGGCTCATCAATAGGGCCGACTTTTACATCAATATGATGGGTATGCATGGGTTCTTCGAGTGGAATTTGATCCCATTCAAGTTTTGGAGGGCCCATATCAACGGCGACTTGGTACGTATCGACCAGTTTACACTGCAAAAGCGCATCATTGGTTTGGACAACACAATTGTCCGTTTCAGCATCGCGCATAAAAAGCCAAGCTATACAGCGGGTCGCATTGCCGCAGGCATCAACTTCAAAGCCTTTTTGATTGCGAATTTCCATGAATATATCGGCGTCACCTGATTTTGGCGCGCGCATGATAATAAGCTGATCGGCGCCCTTTGGCCCCATAATATCACTGCCAGGCGCACAAATAGCCGCCGTTTGTGCATCAGACAGGGTGAAATCGCTTTGTTCTCGGGCATCGAAAACAGCAAATCTATTACCTGCGCCATTCATGATTAAGAATTTCATGCCTTGCATATAGGGTGCCTGACAGCGAGGCGCAAACTCCGCTTTGCTCAAGGCTGTAAAAATGCCAAAAGAGGCCAATGAATAGAAAAGGGAGATGACAATGCAATTGTCAAAACTAAAAACTAGCCTGCTCGCAGGGGCAGCATTCCTGCTTACAGCTTGCAGCGGTAACAGCTTGGATGAAACAGCCGAAAACGCGGCCAATAAGATGAAAGATAAAGCCTACACAATGATAAATTACGAAACGCCAGGTCAGACAGATGCAGACCATCTTTATCTGGAAGAAGTCTTAGGCGAAAAAGCGCTTGCCGAAGTGAAAGCTTGGAATCAATCAACCCTTGACCGCTTAATGGCCGATCCGCGTTTTGAGCCCATGCAGGCAGAAGCTCTCGAAATATTAAACTCAAAAGATAAGATTCCTTATGTGTCTTATCGCGGCGGAGAGGTGCATAATTTCTGGCAAGATGCTGATCATGTGCGCGGCATCTGGCGCAAATCAACTTTGGACAGCTATCTCGGCGATAATACGGTTTGGGCAACGGTGTTAGATTTTGATGCGCTCGCCAAGGCTGAAGATAAAAACTGGGTCTATAAAGGCAATGATTGCTTGGGGCCTGATTATACAAAATGTATGGTAAGCCTTTCTGATGGCGGTAAAGACGCCGTTATTCGCCGCGAATTTAATGCCGATACGGGCGAATTCGTAGAGGGCGGATTTGTGACCGAAGAAAGCAAAGGCACGACGTCGTGGCTTGATGAAGATAGCTTGGTTATCGGTGTCGATTTCGGTGAAGGCACGATGACAGATTCAGGCTACCCCATGATTGCAAAATTATGGAAACGCGGGACACCTCTATCAGAGGCCATAGAATTGGGCCGCGGAGAGAAAACTGATGTGGGTTATTGGCCCGGCGTTTTTGAGCTCTCTGATGGCCGCCGCGAAATTGTTGTATCGCGTTCTGTCACCTTTTATGATTCAGAGACATTCTGGGTCCCCGTTAAAGATGGCAAAATTGGCTCGCCTGTGAAATTCCCTATTCCACAGAAGTCAAACTTAGGCAGCGAATTTAAAGGCCAAGTGCTTTTGTCTCTAAACGAAGATTGGCGCGGATTTAAATCAGGTGACTTGGTCAGTTTCTCTATTGATGACTTTATGGCCGACGGCGAAATCAAAGATGTAAATTTGGTGTTCAGCCCTGATGAGAAATCTTCGCTGAATGGTTACGGCGCTACAAAATCAAAAGTCCTCATGAGCGTGTCTCGCGATGTTGCTGGAACGGCTTATGCTTTTGATTGGGACGGCAAAGAATGGACGAGTGAAACGCTAGATTTCCCGGCGAATGGCTCTGTCAATATTGGGGCGACGAATGACAAAGAAGATGTGGCTTTCATCAGCACTGAGAGCTTTCTGACCCCCGACACGCTATGGACATTTAATACAAACACGATGGAAAAGGCTGAGGCTAAATCCCTGCCATCATGGTTTGATGCGTCGAATATGGTGGCCGAGCAATTCTTTGCTACGTCAACAGATGGAACGAAAGTCCCTTATTTTGTTGTCCGTAATAAAGAGACGAAAATGGACGGCACGAACCCGACTTTGCTCTATGGTTATGGCGGCTTCGAAATCTCTTTGAATCCAAGCTATAGCGCCACGCGTGGTAAGCTTTGGCTAGAACGCGGCGGCGTTTATGTATTGGCAAATATTCGCGGCGGCGGAGAATATGGTCCGAAATGGCACCAAGCCGGTTTGAAAACTAATCGTCAACGTATCTATGATGACTTTATCTCAGTTGCCGAAGATTTGATTGCCAAAGACATAACTTCACCGGCGCATTTAGGTGTCGAAGGTGGGTCGAATGGCGGTTTGCTGACGGGTGTGATGTACACACAGCGCCCTGACTTGTTCAATGCAGCCATTGTTGCCGTGCCATTGCTTGATATGATGCGTTTCCACACACTCTTGGCTGGTGCGTCATGGATGGGTGAGTATGGTAATCCAGAAGATGCTGTCGAAGGCAAATTCCTACGCTCTATTTCGCCATATCATAATATTGCGCCAGAAGGGGACTACCCCGAAGTGTTCTTTATTACATCGACCAAAGATGATCGTGTTCATCCTGCACATGCCCGCAAAGCGGCAAAGCGGATGGAAGACCAAGGTCATGATTTCCTCTATTACGAAAATATTGATGGCGGTCATTCTGCGGCGGCGAATTTGAAAGAAACGGCGAAACGTCTGGCCTTGCAACATGTATATTTGATGCAAAAGCTTAAAGACGGCGAGTAAAGCCATTCTATAGTATAAGATTTAAAAGGAGCTTCGGCTCCTTTTTTTATAGGCGTATATATAGCGCTGCTATTTGGGCTGACTCAGCTGCTAACCCAAAGCCTCGGCATGCCAGCGCAAATGGTCTTCGATGAAACTTGCGACAAAATAATAGCTGTGATCATAGCCGTCTTGCAGACGTGATGTGAGCTTTTGCTCAGATGCCTCACAGGCCTGCACAAAGAGTTCAGGTTTTAATTGTTCCTCGCGGAAGTTATCGGCCGTACCTGTATCAATTAAAATATGCGCGCTAGATGTGTGCCCAGACTTAACCAGAGCGCTCGCGTCATAAGCTTTCCATATTGTTTCATCTTTCCCTAAATAAGCGGTGAAAGCTTTTTGGCCCCAAGGGACGCGTGAGGGTGAGGTTATCGGCGAAAAAGCGGAACAAGATTTAAACTGTTCCGGGTTTTTAAGGTGGAGCGTAATCGCCCCGTGGCCGCCCATGCTGTGCCCTGTAATCCCTTGGCGCGACATATCCGATTGGAAATTATCCGCAATGATTTGGGTTAGCTCTTCTGTGATATAGCGGTCCATATGGTAATGCTCTGCCCAGGGGGCTTGTGTTGCGGAGAGGTAAAACCCAGCGCCTTGGCCCAAATCATAACTCGTATCATTAGGGACTTCATCACCGCGCGGAGACGTGTCTGGGGCGATAATCATTAAGCCAAGCTCGGCTGCCATCCTTTGCAGCCCTGCCTTTTCCATGACATTTGCCCATGTGCAGGTCAGGCCAGATAAGTACCATAAGACAGGAAAAGGGCCTTCGCCTTTGGGGGTGTAAACAGCAAAAGTCATAGGCGTGCGCGTTATGACACTTTCATGCTCATAGACAGAGAGTGTCCCGCCAAAAGATGTCCATTCAGATAGATGGGTTAAGGTCATATTCTTTTGTCTCATTCGTGTTAATTATTCAAAACTCTCAAATGCGCGGCATATGCAGGCTTTGAATACACTGGGTTTAATGGGTCGCGCTATAAATCTCTAACAGTTTAAACGAACGAAATCCTTTTATTTTCTGTGTTAAGGTCACTGTGACTTTACCCAAAATATTTAAGTGAGCCTGAGTCTTTATCTTTTTAATCGTCTAGCTTAAGTTATGTTAATAATACAAGGCAGTGGCGAATGGGAATATTATGAAGGCAGATCTCCTTCCTTGGGAAGATGTGCGGATAGAGGCGCTACGTGCGTCGCATATTCTTGACACGCCACCAGACCCGCGTTTTGATGCGATAACAGAATATATTTCTGAATTTTGTAAGGCGCCCGTCGTTCTCGTCAGCTTGGTCGATAAGAACCGGCAGTGGTTCAAATCTAATCATGGTTTAGAGATTTGCGAAACACCAAGAGACCAATCAATTTGTGCGCATGCCATATTACAGTCTGAAATATTCATCGTCCCCGATACATGGGAAGATGAGAGAACGCGCGACAATCCTTTATGTACGAATGAATATATGGAGGGGAAGCCTTTTCGATTTTATGCGGGCATGCCTTTATTTGATGAGAAAAATAATCCGCTAGGGTCACTTTGTATTCTTGATTACAAGCCCAGAGAATTCTCTCCGATTGAGCAAAAACTGCTCAAGGTTATGGCGTCTCAAGTTGTCACCTTAATCGAATTAAATCGGCATATTTATAACCAACAGATTTTACATGATGAAATGGATCATCGCGTCAAAAACTCATTGCAATCTGTCATTTCTCTTATCCGATTATATGCATCAAAAGCGGATACGGACAGAAATCTAAGCCCTATGGGAAGAGAGGCCTTTCGCGCCATTAAAAGGCGCGTGGAATCAATCGCTCTGCTACATGAAGAACTCTACCAAACCGATGAAATTGAATCGGTCAAGTTAGATACATTTTTAAAAAAGGTGAATCGATTGCTGGAACAATCTTCGCCAAAGCAAATCACCCACAATATGGAATGCACTCAAATGACGGTGCCCTCGCATCAAGCGACAGCCATTGGTGTTATTATCAGTGAATTCTCTGCGAATTCAATCAAACACGCCTTTCCAGAGGGACGGGAAGGTGAAATCTCATTCTCAATTAAGCGGGATAGTGAAGGGCAATTAATTGTCAATTGCCGTGATAATGGCATTGGCGGAACCAGCGATGATAGAGAGGATGGCGGCAATTCTGTAGAGGGATTAGGGCTAAAGCTCATGGAGGCGTCAGCATCCCAAATCGGCGGTATTATGGAGAAAGGCCCCGTTGAAGGCGGGTATGGTTTGGATTTAACCGTGCCTATTATCCCTCATATTTAGAAAATAAATGGGAACCTAAGAATTGAAAGGGCGTTTATTGGGTATTGTTTTCATGGAGATATAAAAATGGAACATTTAAACGCAAAGAATTTTTTAGCGACTTTGGTGGCGCTCGGCGCTTTTTCCCTAACGGCCTGTAATACTGTTGAAGGCGTTGGCCAAGACCTTGAGAGCGCTGGCGATAAAGCCGAAGAAGTGACAAGAAATTGATTTAAGCATCAAAACCCGCCCTTTGGCGGGTTTATTTGTTTGGGCGGCTTGAAAGCCGTTTAGTTTAATTTGCAGGTTTAACCTAAGACATTATGGCCGCGACCCGCCAAACAATTCAGCAAAATGTCACGTCTTTGGCCCCGAGTCTCTAAGGCTTCGGATCCGCCCCCTATAAGCCCGCCAATTATGGCGCCGGTGAAAAAGTCACCTTCATCAGCATGGTGAGCATCCAGTAATCCCAAAACGCCGCCAATGCCGGCCCCGATAAGCGCTTGGGTTCGCACATCTGAATTATCATAACGCCGTTCCTCGGCATAGCTTCGGCATGCGGCGAGGTCTTCGTGATAGACGGCATCTTTGGGGCCGTCGATTATCGGGTTATGTGCGGCGCCGCCTGTGGCGCAGGCTGATAAGCCCAACAGGGAAAGCGCGCTGAGCGCGACAAGGGATGAATGTTTCATATGGGGTCCTCACGGGAATAGGCCTCTCTATTCTTTAGAGTGTTAATGACTCCACGCCCTATATGAAATAAGGCAATACAGATTTTGGAATTAAATAACCGTTAGGTCGAGAAAGACTGAGCGGCCTAATGGAAGTAATGGGATGGACGACGCAATTAAATATGCCGCCATTGATTGCAAAGACTATCAAATGGCGATTAAGGCTGAACGTCAGGGTGATTACATTGGCGAAGCACTTTTAGGTCAGGCACAAGACCATTTGCATAACTGCCCGAATTGCCAAATTTCCTGTGATGTTTTTCGCGATCATATTGCGGAGTGGCCTTTATATTCCAAAACCCCTGAAATTTTGGAGGAGGCCTGTAGAGTGCATTTCCAAAATTGCCAAGACTGTAATGATGTCATGAAGCAAAAGGGCTTGGAGGCAAAAGGCATTGATTGGCGAAATTATCCCTGTGTTCATATCGCCTATCACGTGCAACATGATTGCGAGGCACATGAAACAGCTTGGGAGTGTTCAGACACTATGCTCGTGCAAACTGGGGCAGGGGAATATGGATTACCCATTCGCGATGGCGGTCGGGCCTATGTTCCGATTTCCAATTGCCCTTGGTGCGGCATTACCCTCAAGCGTTAAATACCCATTCCCTCGATAGCCCTTGAATGTGTTGAGAGCCCGAAGGTTAGACTTTTTCAGTAATCCGTATCGCGGCGAGGCAGCCTGCGCGAATAATGCCAGATAAAAGACCGTAAGCGGGCGCTTCTTTTGCGCCGCCTTCGAGGGCAATATCGCGGTGGTGAAGTTCATCTTCGCGAAATTCTCGGAAGGTTGCAGACAGCTCTGGCTCTTCCTCAGCAATCTCTTTGGATTGCGCGTCATAATGTTGTTCAATCACAGTTTCGACAGCCTCGGTACAGGCGTGGGCGGCTTTCTCGCCCATCAGCGCTGTCACAACACCGAGGCCATAGCCGGCGACATTCCAAATTGGCGTCATGGCGGTGGGGCGCACCTCTCTTTCGACAAGTAATTTATCAAACGCATCCAAGTGTTTTTGTTCTTCGTCTTGCATGTCTTGCAATTGAACGGCCATGTGCTGTGTTTTTGGGTTCGCGCCAAACACGGCTTTTTGCCCTTTATAAATGGCTACAGCGGCATATTCACCGGCATGGTCAACACGGAGCATTTCAGCAATGCGGGGGTTTTTAGTCTTGGCCTTAGTCATGTTTGCGGCTCCCTAGAAAGGCTGTGACGCCTGCCCCGAATAGTGAGGCAATCCCGTTCCATGTCGCCATAGAAAGACCAAGGAATATCCAGACAGCTTCATCACAAGAGGGCGGTTTTATTTTTTGATCTAATTGGTCAAGCAAGTTCTCTGTGGAAAATCGCGATAAATTTGCCCCGCCGCCAGAACACGTTTGCGGCCCTGCCCATAACTTAAACTCGACGCCTGAATGATAAAAAGCCAGACCCGCACTGCCCAAGAGCAAGAGCACCAATAAATAGGTGAGCGTTTTTTGCATGGGCAGGCCCATCCGCACCATTAAAAGCGCGAGCAATGCCACCACGACCACGGCCTTATGCACATGGCGTTGCCAGTAACACATTGTGCAAGGATGATAACCAAAGCCATATTGCGAAACCCACGCCCCAATCAGCAAGCCGCCTGAGAGTAAAAGAGCAAAGAGCGGCGCAGCATAAGGCGAGCGAAGAAGGGCAGAGTTTTTCATATCTTGTCTATAATCAGGTCAAAGAGAAATGTCATGCGACAGATTGGTAAGCTTTCTCAGCATCGCATACAGCGCTGCCTAAGGGAGGCTGCACAAGATTACGGCATCATAGATGTATTTTTCATAAAAGATGTCTCTGAAGACATCTCTCTTTCGGGCGTTCTGTCATTCCCCCTATGAACCTTTTATTAACTAAGTTATTGAGTTTCCTGCCGTTACAGGCCGTTTATGGGGGGTGTAACTGCATTTTGCCTCGCCTGTTATATGAAAGACCTTTCATATTTTTACGCAAGGCGTTAACGAAGCCGTGAGAAGATTTATCTAAAGTAGAATGATGGACGCATCACCGGAACATATTGGACATGTCCTGCGCGATAGGCGCATGGCCCTCGACTTAACGCCGCAAGACGTTTTTGAGGCCATCCATTTGCGTGTGGATTATATCAGAGCGATAGAAACGCTGAATGCGGATGCCTTGCCGTCTATTGGTTATGTGCTGGGCTATGTGCGAAGCTATGCCAAGTTTTTGGGGCTGAATGCCGATGAAGCTGTGGCCCGATATAAGGCCGAGATTGCAGCGCCAGAGAATATATGCGTGAGCCATCTCCCGCATTTTGTACCGAAGAATAAAATCAAATTGCCGCGCGGCTTTATCCCTGCACTGGGCGTGTTGGGCTTTGCTGTCATGTTGAGCGTTTGGTATGGCGGAACAATGGCGAGCCAAGCGGCCAATCCCGCTTTGTTGAGCGTGGACAGCCAAACCGACACACAGATGAAAGAGGCTCCGATTGACCCTAATTTGGTGACGTTGAAAGCGTCCGCGCCCAGCTGGGTGCAAGTCACAGATGGTAAGGGCAAAACTATCATCAGCCGCATATTTGTGACGGGCGAAACCTATAGCGCTATTCGCGGTTCCGATTTGACTTTTAGTGTCCGTGATGCGGGCGCGGTTGATATTTATATCGGCAAGGAAAACCTCGGCGCGCTGGGCGAAATGGGCCAAGCGCTCAAAGATGTGCCTTTCCCGCGTTAGGCCCATATCAGCCCGCCTTACTTTCACCCGCCTTTTCGTCTTTATTCTGTCATCCTGTCGTGGCACATAGCGTTTCATGAGCGCAGCACCCAAAGACATAAATTCCATCCGCCCTTGGCGCACAATAGAGCGGCGCAAATCGCGTAAAATCCGCGTCGGCAGTGTCGAGGTTGGCGGCGACGCCCCCATCGCCGTGCAGTCCATGACGAATACGCTGACCCATGACATAGAGGCCACAGTGGGCCAAACCCTTGCCCTGCAAGAGGCAGGCGCCGATATCGTCCGCGTCTCTGTGCCCGACCCCGACAGCAGCGCCGCCCTGCGCGCTATTGTTGACCAAGTGCAAGTCCCCCTCGTGGCGGATATCCATTTCCATTATAAACGCGGGATAGAGGCGGCGGAAAACGGCGCGGCCTGCCTGCGCATTAATCCGGGCAATATTGGCGGCCAAGACAGAGTGCGCGAAGTCGTCGCCGCGGCGCGCGCCAATGGATGCTCTATCCGTATCGGCGTGAATGGTGGCAGCCTAGAGCGGGAATTGCTGGAAAAATATGGCGAGCCATGCCCCGACGCTATGGTCGAGAGCGCGCTGATGCATGCGCGTATGCTCGATGATGAAAATTTCCACGATTATAAAATCTCGGTCAAAGCGTCCGATATATTTTTGACCGTCGCGGCCTATCACCAATTGGCCGAGGCCACAGACGCGCCCTTGCACTTAGGCATTACAGAGGCGGGCGGCACGCGCATTGGTACGGTTAAATCCTCTATCGGTATGGGGAACCTGCTCTGGGCGGGGATAGGCGACACGATACGGGTCAGCCTGTCCGCTGATCCGGTGGAGGAAATCAAAGTCGGCTTTGATATGCTAAAATCGCTCGGCCTGCGCACACGCGGGGTCAATATTATTTCCTGCCCGTCCTGCGCGCGGCAAGGGTTTAACGTCATCGAAACCGTCAAAACTCTCGAAGACAGACTCGCCCATATCTCAGAACCCATTTCGCTGTCCATCATAGGCTGCGTCGTCAACGGCCCCGGCGAAGCCATGTTCACCGATATCGGTTTTACAGGCGGCAGCGCAGGATACGGCATGATGTATCACGCAGGGAAGAAGACGGGGAAGACGGATAATGAGGATATGATAGACGATATCGTAAGGTCAGTGGAAGAGCGGGCGGCGGAGTTGCGCGGGGCGTGAGAAGTGGCGGAGTAGTTCTGGTCGAAACTTTTAGTAGACGAGTGTTGACTAGACTATAATTTAATAAATAGCACATCAAAGACAGAAACGAGAATAAAATGAACGAGCGATTCGCATGGGACCCATTAGAGACGATTACAAATTCAGACCAAGAAATGTTAATTGCTGCGAAAAAGCGCGAAATAAAAAATATATTAAAATCTTATGTTGGTAAGTATGATTCCTTTGCAGAACTAATTCAAAATGCAATGGATTCTATTGAAAAGCGCATTTCAATTGAAGGGAACAATTTTAAGCCTAAAATTTTAGTTCATATTGACCTGAAAAATAACTCTTTGGAGGTGGTCGACAATGGGGTTGGTTTCGAGGAGGAACAGTTTAGGTCTTTTTTAGCCCCCAGTATATCTTTCAAAGACGGAGGTGGGACTCGAGGTAATAAAGGTGTCGGAGTTACTTATGTTGCTTATGGGTTCAACGATTTAACCATTCGAACAAAGAACGATAACTTCCATGATGGAAGGCAAATCAAGAATGGTAGACTCTGGGTGGATGACCGTAATGCGCAACAAATACGTCCAAAAGCCATACCCATTAGTTCCAAAAGTCAATGGTTTTCTAGTATTGATAAAGGAGCTAGCTTTAAGATAATTTTTGGAGGTGATAATACGCGTCCGAAGAAGCTATTTTGGTATAACGCTACTACTCCGCATCAATGGAAATATTTACTTCTAACTAAGACGCCGCTTGGGTATTTAAATTTATTAGATCAATCCGAATCTGAAATTAAATTCGATGTTCATGTCACGGACATAAATGGACAGACTTCTTCGGAACTAGACTGTAGTGCAAAGTATAAATTTCCACACAATGAAATAGCAGCCAGTCAAGAGCTAAATGCTATTGTAAAATTACAAAAAAAGGCAATAGATAACGGTAAGGATCCTAATCTAGCAATTAAAAAATATACAAGGTCAAACGGAATTTATGACTTCTTCCCAAATGAATCAATAAAGTCCATTCGGAACTTGGATGACGAGGAACGTGAGCTTGCTGAACTATACAACGTAGTCGCATATGGTTATTTCACATATTCGACAGAAGTTTGGGATCAATTGAATGATAAGAAAGCAAAACTAAGGAAGGGCCTTCGGATTATAAAAGGCGGTCTGCAACTTGCAAACAACAACATGATTCAGGGGGAACTTATAACTATTCCTCTTACTAAGAGCATAGGTCACCAAAACCAGACCCATGTTATTGTGCATTTTACTGACGCAGACCCAGACCTTGGGCGAAAAGGCTTTCAACCTGAATTAAAGAGCTTAGCTGAAAAAATTTCTGTGATGATAGTCGGAAAGTTGAGTGCTCAGAGAAAAATACTCAAATCTGATAGCGGAGCTCAAGTTGATATTGAAAAAGACATTAAATTCCACGATTGGATGAAAGACCAAGAAAGACATGCTCAAGAGCATCCACTGAAACTTGAAAATGATAATTTCTTTCTTCCCACGAAAAAGATTTCGATTGGTGCGATTCCTCGTTCTGAGCAGGATGCAATAGCGTTATTTAATCAATTGCTCGCTGGTGGAGTTATTCGAGGCATTAGACTGTTAGCAACCTCACAAGTTTCACAATACGATGGTGTATTCCAATTTTGCGCGGAAGAACCCTTAGATAATCATGTCTTTAATCAGATATCTAATCCTCTGGGGATTTTAACCGAGCAATTGATTAAACCGTATATTGCTCCTCCGAAAGTCGTTGAATATAAATTTAGCTTAGACGGACTTATCCGGGAATTTGAGAGCGGTGTTAAAAATGAGAAAGACATTGATTTAGCAGTCTTTTGGGAAATGGGTGAAGAATATAAGCGTGACTATGGGGTGACCTCACTTCTTGATTTTGACAACATTCAACATAGACAGCACCATGGCCTTACTCACTTATTAGACTCTTCTAACACCCAAATAAAAGTTATTTGTTTGGCTGAGCTATTTGAGCTACTTAACTCTCCAGTTGAATCCCAAAAACATCAAAAACTGACCTATGGGGATGTATTTTAAATATAGCCAAGGTCGGATTTTAAAAATGGTTTATTTACGGTGAAGGTAGCGTTTGTTACGTTGTTTGTTATGGGACTATACGGCAAACGCACAGGTCAACGCTAATTCTCAAACATGGAGAGTGCACCGCATGGATTCCTCGATCTAGTCATGCATTTTATAAAATGCATTCGAATGACGGGTTAATGATGTGAGAGTGGGAAAGTGGAAATGTGGGTCAATGCTCCTCCCCCTAAACCCGTTCACCCCGCCCCGCTCTGCGTACCCAAAAGGGCAAGGGCGGGGTTTCTGGATCCCGCCCTTCGGCGGGATGAGCGGAGCGCTAGATACATTAATCCCCGCTTATCCTTATATAAAACCGCATTCCCCCAAAACCTTACCTCTAAAATCAAAAAATGCGTCCGCACGTACCCTATTGCCCTTATATTCAAACTTGTTCTTTTGCTCGTGGACAGGAAGACGTCACCTTCTGGAGTATGAGACAGCGGGATTGAGCATCGCTTTTGACAGGGCGACTGTGCCGGGTCTTTTGGAGTGTGTGCATTACCACCGTTGCCTAGGTCGTTGTTTAGATTTCTAAACAACTAATTCGCAGGTGACGTACTGTGGGGTCGATACCACGGCCGCTTCATCAAAAACCGCTGCCGTGGGGTATGGCCCTTACGAAACACTTATGCATACGGTCTCCGGTAAGGAAACCGCCCCGCGGGCATGTCCTCTTTATCGGATTTCCCTGATTGGCTCGGCCCCAGATGGCGTGCGGCAAGGCGCGCATGGGCGGGTGAATGAAGCGCCGAAACCAACAGGTTTCGGATAGGACAAGATACAGAAAGGGCATCCTCACTAACTTCGCTACGCTTCGTGTCGTTCGGATGGAATAGCTCTACCAACGCCGTCAAAAACCGCCTATCTTCCCCCTATGCGCCGCCTTTTTTCATATCCTATGTTGGGCCTTTTATGGGTGTATCGGCGGTTTATTTCGCCCGTTCTGTCTGTGTTTGGTATTAAATGCCGGCATTACCCCTCTTGTTCGGCCTATTCCGTCGAAGCGATAGAGCGGCATGGGCCTTGGGCGGGGGGGTGGATGACGCTGGCGAGGCTGCTGCGCTGTCATCCTTTTACCGCTTTGGGGGCCACAAGCGGGGTTGATAATGTGCCGGAACATATTACGAAGGCCCCTTTATGGGCGCCGTGGCGATATGGCCGTTGGCGTTCGGTTAATAACCCGTCCCAGACGGGTGAAGTGAAGACGGATTTAAAATGACAGTCACTTTGACATTCCCCGATGGTGCCGCACGCGATTACGACAGCGGCACGACGGCCATGGAAATCGCAAAGTCCATATCCAAGGGCCTCGCGAAAAAGGTTTTAGCGGCCAAGCTCGACGGCGTTTTAGTGGATGCCAGCCTGCCGATCGAAGCCAACGCCAAAATCGAACTCGTCACCGCCGAAGACCCCGAAGGGCTAGAGCTTATCCGCCATGACGCCGCCCATGTTTTGGCCGAAGCGGTGCAAGAGCTTTTCCCCGGTACGCAGGTCACAATCGGCCCCGTTATTGAAAACGGGTTTTATTATGATTTTTTCCGCGAAGAACCGTTTTCCGAAGACGACTTCGCCGCGATAGAAAAGAAAATGGCTTTCATCATTAACCGCAATGATAAATTTGAACGCCTAGTCATGGACCGCAATGAGGCCATAAAAATGTTCACCGATATGGGCGAGACATTTAAGGCCGAGCTTATCCAAGATTTGCCCGAGAGCGAAACCATCACCGTTTATAAACAGGGCAAATGGTTTGACCTCTGCCGTGGCCCGCATTTGCCCTCTACGGGTAAGGTCGGCAAAGCCTTTAAATTGATGAAGGTCGCCGGCGCTTATTGGCGCGGGGATGCGAAAAATCCACAGCTACAACGGATTTACGGCACGGCTTGGGCCACACAAGAAGACCTCGACGCGCATTTGCATCAACTCGCCGAAGCCGAAAAACGCGATCACCGACGTCTTGGCCGGGAACTAGATTTGTTCCATTTCCAAGAAGAAGCCCAAGGCCAAGCGTTCTGGCACGCTCATGGCTGGCAGCTCTATCGCCTGTTGCAAGAATATATGCGCCGCCGCCAAGCCGAATATGGCTATCAAGAAATTAAAACGCCCATGCTCATGGATCGTAAGTTTTGGGAAGCCTCTGGTCATTGGGAAAAATATCGCGAAAATATGTTTGTCGCGGAAATCGCCGAAGAAGACAAAGTTCTCTCGCTCAAGCCTATGAATTGCCCGTGTCATATTCAGGTCTTTAATCATGGGCAGAAATCCTATCGTGACCTGCCATTGCGTATGGCGGAATTTGGCTCTTGCCATCGATATGAACCTTCGGGCGCTTTGCATGGACTGATGCGCGTACGCGCCTTTACCCAAGATGACGGGCATATTTTCTGTACGCTGGAACAAGTCACGGATGAGGTGAAACTGTTCACTGAATTGCTGAAAAGCGTTTATGCCGATTTGGGCTTTAATGATGTCAAAGTCATGTTCTCGACCCGTCCTGACATGCGTGTGGGTTCAGATGAATATTGGGATATGGCCGAAGATGCGCTCGAAGAAGCGGCGAAACAATCGGGTTTGGAAATTGTCTTAAACGCAGGGGACGGGGCGTTTTACGGCCCGAAACTTGATTTCGTTTTGAAAGACGCGATTGGCCGTGAATGGCAGGCCGGTACGATACAGCTTGACCCGAACTTGCCCGAACGCCTCGGCGCCTCTTATATTGGGTCGGATGATGCGAAACATGCACCGCTTATGCTTCACCGCGCAGTGCTGGGGTCGTTTGAGCGTTTCCTCGGTATTTTGATTGAAAACTATGCGGGGCGTTTTCCGCTTTGGCTCGCCCCTGTGCAGGTCGTGATTGCCACGATTACGGGCGGTGCGGATGAATATGCGGAGCAAGTCGCGGCTAAAATGCGCGCGGCGGGGCTGCGTGTGGAAACGGATTTGCGGAACGAAAAAATTAATTACAAAATTCGTGAATTATCTGCGGATCGCAAAATTCCTGTCATCGCCGTGGTCGGTATGAAAGAGGCCGAAGAGGGCAAGCTCGCCCTTCGCCGCCTTGGCTCGCGCGATCAAACGATATTGGATTTGAACGAAGCCATTCAGGCGCTCTCCGAAGAATCTCTGGCCCCTGATTTACGGCGTTTAAAAGCGGATAATTAATCGCAAGGCACGATTTCTAACACGCGGAGGTCGACGGTATCGCCGCGTGAATAGTTTAATCCCTCAACAGAAAAACGCAGGTCTAGGCAGGCGCCCTGTGCGTTTTTCGCATCGCGCAGGCGCTCCAGCGCCGCGCCTTTTTTATGCAGGGTATCCAGAATAAATAACTGTCCCACCCGCCATGTTTCTGGACTATTTAAATCAATCTGATCGCCAAGGCGTATGTCTTTGCCAAAGCGGTAAACAAGGCTCGGCTCCGTGAAATTAATGGCTTGAACCAATGGCCCGCCTTCTCGCGGCAGTGGGATATTGTACTCTCGAAATCCAGCCTCTAATTGATCCGTTAAACGCAGAGAGGTTAAGCTGGGCAAAATAACGCCATACGCCGTAATATTAAGAATTATGGCACACAAGCCCGCCGATAAAAATGAGAGCTGAATAGCATTCGACCAAATCGCAAAACCTGCCAATAACGCCAAAACTCCCGCAAGGCAGAGCGTAAGCAACAAACTCGTCGGTAGGCCCGTACCAGAGAAAACCGCTTGGGCATAAACCAACCCGTATAAAAGCCCTGCGGAAACGATTAAAAATAGAGAACCGTTTATGAAACGCAGAATTTTAAAATCTTTAATCGCGACGAGATGCGTAAAAACCATACCCACCAGCAAAGCCAAAGCCGGAAATACAGGCAATGAATAATGCGGCAATTTCGTCGGCATGACCTCGATTAAAATCCAATAGGGTAGAATCCAAGCTAAACATAGCCGTACAGCTTTGGCCAAATCACTGGTTTTATGGCCGCTACGCCCTACGGTACGAATGGCCAAGGCAAAGGCGGGGAGTAAGAATATAGAACCCGGCCAAAAGGTCACGCTCAGAAGCGCAAGGTGATAGCCAAATGGCCCAGGGTGACTTTCTTGCGCAGAGACCATTTTACCGCCTAGGTCATGGCCCAAACTTTCGGTGAAAAAGGCGCCATTGGTTTCTATACCAATGGCGATGGCCCAAGGTAGAAAGATTATAAAACAGGCTGCGATAGCAGGAATATTGACGAATTGGCGCATGCCATAACCTCGCCTCTCCCACAGTAATAACGTCCCCATAGAAAGCGCCACCAAGGTCGGAATAACGGGGCCTTTAATCAAAATAGAAAAGCCAAGCGCTACCCAAAAAATCCAAACAGCCGGGCGGGCCTTCCACAGGGAAAGCCCTGCGGTTTCAGTTCTGATATGGGCGATAGCAGAAAAGCAGAGCGCTCCCATAGCGCATAAAACTGCGTCCGTTTTGGCAATATGTCCTTCAAATATCATCATCATTGATAAGGCGAGGGTGACTGCGCCGATGAAGCCTGCCTGTCGTCCAATTAATTTCGCGCCGGCGAAATAAGTCGCTAAGACGGCAAGGAGGGCCCCTAAAACAGATGGCAGTCGCTGCACCCAGATGTTTCGGGTCTCTGGAGCGCTGAAGGTTTTAATGGCTGCGACTTGAAGCCAATATATGCCAGCGGGTTTTTTATTGCGGGCTTCGTCTTGAAATCTGATGTTCAAATAATCGCCGCTTTCCGCCATTTGCACACTGGCCTGTGCGTAGCGGGCTTCGTCGCGATCCAAGACGGATAGGCTCGCTAGCCCCGGTAAAGTGACAAGAAGCGTCAAGATCACCAAGACGAAAATGGCTTTGCTTTGCGATATTGGGGAAGTCAGTAAAGCACGTATCATGATGTGTTTTGATTACTGAATTTAGTGGGCTTTGTCGCTATAATTTCTTTTGCTAACGCTGATTTTTCGGGGCTGGCGTTACAAAACGGCATCGTCTGTGATGAGATAAACAGTGATTGCGAATTGAATAGACTCCTTGCACATGGCAATAGCAGACCATGTCAATTACGCCAAAAAATTCTAAAATGAATGCAGAGCCAAGGCTATCTGTTGTCGTGCCCGTATATAACGAAGCGGAAAATGTGGCGCAATTAGTCGAAGAAATTGCCAAAGCTCTTTTCGCGACGTCTTACGAAATGATTTTCGTTAATGATGCCAGTACGGATGACACAGCCAATGTGTTGCGCGACTTGAAAAGTCAATATTCTGAATTACGGGTTTTAAGTCACCGCGCAAATGCAGGTCAGTCGCGGGCTCTGCGGACAGGTGTTTTGGCGGCGCGCTCTGAACTTATTGCGACCTTAGATGGGGACGGGCAAAATAACCCGGCTGATATTCCCAAACTACGGGATCAAATCTTGCGCGTGGATGCCCCCAAAGATCTTATGTTAGTCGGCGGCCGCCGCGTGAAACGTCAAGATAGCCAAGCCAAATTATGGGCTTCTAAATGGGCCAATGGCATTCGAAAGAAATTACTCAAAGACGAGGCCGACGATACTGGGTGCGGCCTTAAACTGTTCAAACGGGAAGCCTTTTTACGTCTTCCCTATTTTGACCATATTCATCGTTACATCCCCGCCTTGATGCTGCGTGAGGGCTATAAAATTGAGTTCGCAGATGTGAGCCACAGAGCGCGTATTGCCGGAGAATCCAAATATACAAATTTTGGTCGCTTAATGGTCTCTTTTTCAGATTTGCGAGGCGTAATGTGGCTTAATTCACGCTCACGAAACCCCAAAGGGTGGGACGAAATTTAAACCAGAATAGCGCTTTAAAAGCCTTCACGTTAACCTTTTACAAGCCATTTCTCTTTAGAAAGTCTTAAGTAATCTTTAGGGGTCGCTATGTCTGTGATTCTGGCAATCTAGGAGTGACACGATATGCGGTTTTTTCTCGTCTTTCCTTTGATGATTATGCCGGTCGCACTTTACAATATTCTGGCTTTCAGCGGCACAGCCTTTGCGACGGCTGAACAAATCCGTGCACGATTAGATCAAGATTTTTTATCTATTGATATGATGTCTGGTTCTGTTTGGTTTATCACACCCGGACATATGTTGATTGCATTGTCCTTATTGATGTTATTTTTTGAGCTTATTAAATCTACGGGTACAGACCGCGCGGCGGTAATGAACCACGCTTTTTCAATGCTTCTCTTCATCATTTGTTTGGTCGAATTTTTAATGTTTCCAGCCTTTGGAACCTCCGTTTTCTTCTTAATCGGCCTTATGGCTTTACTTGATGTAATGGCTGGATTTATGGTGACGATTGCAAGCGCCCGTCGTGATTTTGCCGTTGGGGATGGATAGGGTCAGTTGAAAAACAACGTTTCAGATATGGGGCAAAACCAAAATGTCGGATAACATAACCGATATGACCTCTGTCTTGATGGAAATACCGTCTATTGATGTCGCGACACAGTCATCGAACATCAGCCAGGCTGAATTAGAATTATTAAAGGCCTCTGTGTTTAGGCTCGAAGGCCAGTCTATGATTTGGCCAGACCGTCTACGCGCTGCGGCATTGATACGTATTGCGCCTTCAGAGCTGCCTCAAAAATGGCAAGATTGGCGAAACCACATCCATGAGGCCGATAAAAGGCAAATGGATAATGCACTAAATGCCTTAAGCTGGGACGGCGCAAAAACGACGCAGCATTTCCGCGTGCAGACCGGTGAAGACCGTTGGATTACCTTGGAAATGACAGTTCAAAGACAATCGGAGCAACAAGGCGAGAGAATAGCCATTGGCGTCTTACGTGATATTACCGATGAGCGTGATAATTTGGAACGCTCTCTTAAATTATCATCGCATGACTTGGTGACAGGCCTGCCCAATAAAACCAAATTCATGGAAAGCGTATGGGGGTTATCCGCGATAGCGCAGCGCTTGAACGCAGAAGGGCGGCTCTTTCGAATTCATGTTGAAAACCTTGATGATATTCATCAAATTTATGGTTATGAAACTGGCGAGCGGCTTCTTTCAGCTTTCGCAGACCGCCTCCGCCAAATCATTCACGCGCCAGATTGCGCCGGTAAAGACAGCGACGGAGATTTCTTTATTGGTGTGATGGGGTTGCGCGGACCCGATAGTAACCCTGAAATATTAGCGAGGCGCCTTAAACTGGCTCTCTCAGAGCGGCCCTTCCAAACGCCTCAAGGGGCGATAAAGCTCGACCTTGCGATAGCGCATACTATATTCCCGCAACGTGGCCGTGATGTTGAAACTCTTATGGCTCAGACAGCCAGAGCTTTGGGCGCAGAACCAAATGCGCAAATTACCGCCTATAATCCTATGATGGGCCTGCCATCTTCGCGGCCAGTGATAGAGTTTAAGAAAGAGGATATTTTCGCGGCTTTAAATGAAAACCGTGTTTCATTAGCTTATCAACCTATCATCCACGCTAAGTCTGGTGCGTTGTGCCATTATGAATGTCTTTTACGATTAAGAGAGAAAACCGGCGAATTTGTCAGTGCGGGTCGTATGATAATGAAGGCAGAACAGCTTGGTCTCGTGCATATATTAGATCGCCGCGCCTTAGAAATTGCAGCGGCGAAGCTCCAAAGTGATTCTGAATTACGCCTTGCATTAAATGTTTCTGCTGAAACAGTGAAAGATACAGCCGTTGCAGCAAATTATATAAAAGCCTTAAAAGTCTTAGGGCCATTAACGCGCCGTATTGTCATAGAGTTAACCGAAACAGCGGCGCTCAATGACCCGTCATTAGCCGCGAAATTTTCCAGCGAAGCCAGGGCTTTGGGATGTGAATTTGCCATTGATGATTTTGGATCTGGGCATACGAGTTTCCGAAACTTGATGGCTATCGAAGCCGAGACCATCAAAATTGATGGCAGCCAAATCAATGGCATCTCTACCAAACCGCAGATGCAAACTTTTGTGCGGATGATGGTTGACCTTGCGCAGACCTTTTCGGTCAAGACTGTGGCAGAAATGGTAGAGGACCCCGCTGATGCCGCATTGCTACGACGTTTAGGCGTTGACTATTTTCAAGGCTATCTATTCGGTATGCCGCTGTCCGAGCCTTCTTATGTGACGCCAAAATAGCGTCATCACAATTTAATGCGGTGACATCTTAAATAAAGGGCTGTTCGTTCGGACTATTCTCTTTAAACTAAAGACGTGAGAGAAAGCGTCCTCAGATTAGAAAAGTTTTACGCCAGCCCTTTGGGGCTTGCTGCGCGTGAAATGGTGAGCCGCCGTCTATCAACGCTTTGGCCAGATTTATCGGGCCGAAATGTTTTGGGCTTTGGTTTTTGCGGCCCTTATCTAGAACCTTACCAAGCCAGCGCTAATCGTATTGTTTTGGCCATGCCGAGCGGGCAGGGGGCTTTGGCGCATAAAGGCAAGCGCGGTGTCATCACCTGTCTGACCGAAGAAAATCTTCTGCCTTTTGCTAATAATACATTTGATACAGTGCTTTGTGTTCACGGCGTAGAGGAGACGCCAAATCTCAGAGACTTGATGTCAGAGCTATGGAGAGTGTGCCGCCCCGAAGGACATGTTGTGATTATAGCCTCTAATCGTGGGGGCTTGTGGGCACGATCAGACCGAAGCCCTTTTGGAGCAGGCCGTCCCTTTTCACGATCTCAGATGCGAAGCGCTATGCGTGAAGTGGGATTTCATCCAACAATTTGGTCAGGTGCTCTCTATGCACCGCCGCTTAAATCCTTTGCGAAAAGCGGAATTCTGCGAGGCTCTGAACGATTCGGAGAGACAGTCTGGCCGGGTTTTTCAGGGCTAATTCTCGTAGAAGGAATAAAACGGCTTTATATTGAACCACATCAAGGTGAAAAAGCTAAATCTCTTGTAGCAATACCTCGATTTGGCGGCTCGCCCATTGCAAACCGCACGCCGTCCACGCATAGAGATTTTAAGGGATAAGACGGCGAGACATGACGAGTATGAGTGATTTTACAGACATTAATCAGGTCCGCGCTGAAATAGACCGCGTTGATAAGGCGCTATTAAGTCTGATTGCGGAACGCCTAGAACTCTCCAAAGCGGTGCGACGCGCAAAATCGGGCGTGCGTGTTTGGCGACCCTCACGCGAGGATAGCCATGTCCGCGCTTTGGCCGCCGCGACTTCGGATACGCCGCGCCCACTTGTCAGCCGAATTTGGGCCGAACTCATGAGCGCGAGCTTGGCCATGCAGGGCCCAATGGGGCTCCATGTCGCTTTAGAAAATGATTCAATGGCGTCACTGGCATTGGTCAGAGACCGCTTTGGGGCCTCCATTCCGACTTATACCTATCCTACGGCTAGCAGCGCTATGGCGGCGACCTATGCTGATCCTGAAGGCGTAGCCATCTTGCCGTCGCCAGGGGGGATGCATAGTTGGTGGACGGCCCTTGGACCGGGCGGCGCTATGGCGGATATGCATATATTAGCGGGCCTCCCTAGAACGGGAGAACTCGAATGGCCTGTCGCCGTAGCCGTGGCCACCGCGGATATTCAGCCATCTGGCAATGATGATACCTTGATAATGTGCCGTGCAGATTTACGCGCTATCAATGCGAGCGCTGAATTACGGGCGGAGGCCGGGGAATTTTTCTTATATAGTCTGACAGGTTATTTGGATAGCGTGCCTAGGGATGTCCTTAGGTTGGACCCAAGTGCAAAAATAATTGGGGCTTTACCGCGGCCTATTGGCTAAGCTCGTTTTTTAACTCGCATTGCGGAATGAACCCATGACAATTGAAACGCTATTAATTATTGGCGGCGGCCTTATCGGCAGCTCAATCGCACGCGCGGCGAAAGCTTATGGGCAGGCTAAAACGGTCTATGTGATGGATAACTCACCAGAGGCTTGTACCGCCATTGAACGCTTAGGCTTTGCCGATGGGGTCAGTGAGGGACAAGCCGATTTTTATGCCGCGCAAGCAGATTTAGTTATCCTTTGTGTTCCGCCGGGGCGCATGGGGGATGTTGCCGAGAAAGTCATTCCGAATATGAAATCGGGCGCCATCTTATCGGATGTTGGTTCCATAAAAGGCGCTGTCATAGAGGCTGTTAAACCCCATTTACGCAAAGACATATGTTTTGTCGCGGGGCACCCGATTGCAGGGACAGAACATAGCGGGCCCGAAGCAGGCTTTGCTGAGATATTCAAAGACCGTTGGTGCGTTCTCACCCCAACAGAAGAGGGATTAGAGCAAACACAAATTTTAAAGACGTTCTGGGAGGGGCTAGGCAGTGATGTTGCGATTATGACGCCAGAGCGACATGATATCGTCTTGGCAACCACGTCACATGTGCCGCATTTAATTGCTTATACGCTTGTTGGGACGGCGGTGGATATGGAAACCGTGACGCAAAACGAAGTCGTAAAATTTTCGGCGGGTGGATTTCGGGATTTCACCCGTATTGCCGCTTCTGACCCTATTATGTGGCGTGATGTATTCCTCTCAAACCGTGAGGCTACGCTAGAGGTGGTCGACCGCTTTATCGAAGACTTAACAGCGCTGAAGCGAGCGATAAGGTGGGAGGACGGCGAAACATTGCTGGAGCATTTTGCCAAAACGAGAGATATCCGCCGCCATATTGTGGATGCAGGGCAAGACAGTAGCACGCCTAACTTTGGACGAGATGATTAAGGCGTATCGGATTTTTCCGGTAATGGCACATCAGGCGCGCTTTCTCTAACGCGTGTATTTGTCCCTCTTAGCATTGTTAAGATAAGTTTCGCATATTCATTTAAAAGACGCTTAAACCGGGCTTTATCTGAGTACCAATTCAGGTCTTCGCTCGCACGGACAGGGTAAGCCGTAATGCGTATTCGGCCTGTGGCCACCGCAATTTCGCTTTGAGCGCGAGGCATATGGTACGCCGATGTGACCAATAGAATATGGTCATAGCCCAAGGCTTTCGCCCAAATAGCTGTCTCTCTTGCATTGCCAATTGTGTCTTCGGCAGCATAATCCAAATCCACACAACAATTTTTAATATCCGCGTCTATATCCAACAAATTCAACACGGTTTCAGAGGTTAAATCCGTATTCACACCAGAGATTAATAACCGTTCGCCTTTTCCGGCTTTCAGTAGTTCTGCGGCCGCTTCTAACCGTCCGCCGCCGGGGCCCGTCCAAACAACAATGCCGTCCGCTTTGGCCACATCACGGGGGGCACGCATGCTGTCGACCCTATCGGCGAAGGCAATAAAACCAGCGACAAGTATAAGTAATATAACACCCAGTAAGAGCGCGAAAAATTTAAGCCAGCCGCGTTTCTTCTTAGCCTGTTTCGAATGGCCCATAGGTGAAGACATGTTTTTCTTACGGGGCGACATCAATTAAGCCCGTTTTCGGTCTTGGATTAAAGCGCGTTTTGTCGCCACGCCAGCGGCCAAAGAGCAAAATAGAATAAAGGCAATCCATAGCCCGCTGATCCACATAATATCGGCAAAGATAGGATTAAGTGAAGACCAGAACATAGCTTCACTGATTAGCGAAAATGAGAGAAGAGACCAAACCAAAATAAGCATTAAGAGGCCTATGCCTGCGCCGATTGCGCTGCGTCTGGCGGCTTGTCCAATAAAGAGCTTTGCAATGAAGCTATCAGTCGCGCCGACTTGTGCGAGGACTGAAATGATAGATCGCTGCGCCGCCATAGAGGCGCGAGTGGCGAATAAGTTCACACCGATGGCGGCCATTAATAAAAGCGCCAAAAGCGCTATACCGCTTAGAACAAAGTTCCGCGCAGTATCTTGTATTTGATTAGCCCAACGAGAATGGTCATCAATCGAAGCGACGATTCCTGCCTGTTGCAACTGACTTTCCAGTCGATTGATAGAGGGCAATGATCCGTCCTCGGCCATCTCAATGGAGATGAGGCCAGGCAAGGTTAGACTCTCGGGGAGTTCTAAATTCCCGATCCATGGTTTAATCAGCGCCTGAGAGGCGGATTGATCGACAATAGAAATCTTGGCTTTATCGCCTATAATACCGCGCAGACTGTCGGCTGCGACTCGCATTTGCGTGTCAAAATTATTTTCCGCGGCAAGAGGGGAAAGCGAGACCTGCACCGTCATGGAGCGTGAGAGCTGAGTGTTCCAATCCCCGGATAAGCGCAGCGTAGCTCTTGAGAATAAGAGCGCCAACCCCGCAAGGAATGCCATAATCGCGATAACGCCAATCAGCGTGCGCATATTATGGCCGCCGGGCATAAGGATAGATTGCTGAGCAGAGAGTGGAGCGGTTTGGGGCGTCATATTCCGATATCCCCTGTTGCCGTTATGTTAAGCCCTTTAAAGACTCGCCCATTTTCAATGCGAAGCACTCTGGCGTCTAATTCTTGGATGAGGTGTATATCATGAGTGGCAATCATAACGGTCGTGCCCACACGGTTCATTTCAGCAAAAAGACGTAATAACCGACGTCCAATTTCCGGATCGACATTGCCTGTGGGTTCATCTGCAATCAATAAATTCGGCTTTGCGATGACGGCTCGGGCAATGGCCGCGCGTTGTTTCTCCCCCCCTGATAATGTGGAAGGAAAGGCTTGTAGCCGATGACCAAGCCCGACCCATTGCAAAAGCTCGATGACATCTTGTGAATAATCCGCCCGCGATTGTCCGACGACACGCAGAGGCAAGGCAACATTTTCAAACACGTTGAGATGATCGATAAGAGTGAAATCTTGTAAAACCACCCCAATGCGGCGCCGTACGGCTTGAATTTCAGCATTGCTTAATAAGGCGGCATCGTGACCAAAGGCTGTGATTTGTCCTCGTGACGGTGCAAGTGCGAGATAGCAGAGCTTTAAAAGGCTGGATTTACCAGCGCCTGATGGCCCCGTGAGGAAAGTAAAGCTACCTTGGGGCAGGGAAAGGTTTACATCGGAGAGGACTTCTGGCCCACGACCATACCGCAGACCGACATCGCGGAAGCTGATAATGTCTGGATGCATTTTTACTCCGGGGACAATCATTATTCAGGAGAAGTCTTGGCGTTTAAGACTGTCCATGTCAAAATGTAGTTCTACTCTTAAAAAGAATCTTATGATACTGACCTGTCCAAAATGTTCCACCCGTTATATGGCAAAAGAATCGGCTATTGGCCCGAATGGCCGTACGGTGCGCTGTGCAAAATGCTCAAATGCTTGGTTCGTGTCCCCGCCCGCAGAAGAATTGGGAACGCCAGATGATTTGCAGCTCCAAGATATTGAGCGAGAATCAGCAAAATCTATTGATTCCGTGCTTTCAAAAGATACTCAATCACCGACTAAGGCGTTTGGCGAAACGCCTGCTTTTACATCAGAGGACACCCCAGAGCCCGATATTCAAGGGGCGTCATTGGCCGCTCGCGGTGCGGATGCATTAATGCGGGATAAAGTCGAGGCGGAGAAACGCCGCGCACGGCAACGGGTTATCTTGATGATTTGGTTTATCCCTTTGCTTTTCATTTTTGGGCTTTGCGTCGTTTTATTTGTCGCGCGGGAATCAATTGCCGAGCGCTTCCCCGCTAGCGTTCCTTATTATAACGCAATGAATATTAATGTGAGCCATACTGGGCTGAAAATCGAAGCCCCGCAAATGCTCATTGCAGAGCGGGATAATGGGGCCGTGATTGAAATTGTAGGCAAAGTTAAAAATCTCACGCAAAAGGCCAAACCTTTACCGCCTGTGATATTAACCTTGCATAACCCCGCAGGAGAAGAAGTGACGCGTTGGGAATACACATTTGAACAAAAGGTTTTACCGGCATATTCAGAAGTTGAATATAGAACGGAATATGTGAACCCGCCGCCAGACAGTGACCATCTCCAGTTTCGATTAGCCGATATAAAGCGTTAAGAGAAAACGCTAAGGCTGCAATTGCGCGAGGTCTGGTATTTAAAATCTTTTCAGCAGACGTTCGAGATAATCTCGTTCTTCTTGGGCACGGTCTTGTTCGGCGGCGCGGCGACGTAGCTCTTCCATTAATTCCCGAGACCGCTGGGCATTGTCTCTGTTATCAATATCGATATCTGAATCCTCGGAATTTGCGCCCCCATTTTCTCGGCCTAATGGATCTGATTCCTCACCATTTTCGGCGTTTTGCTGACCTGATCTCGCAAGGGCTGCTTCGGCCATTGATTGTCCGGCTTGGCGCAGAGCTTGAATAGCCTCAGCTTGGGCGTCACCCGCCTGTTCTAAATCACCATTTCTTAAGGCGCCCGCCGCGCCAGACATGGCTTCTTGCGCGCGAGACAAAGCGTCTTCGGCGTTTTCAGAACGGCCAGTGCCGTCTCCTTCATCACCTTGTTCCGATCCACCGCCGGTTTGGCTGTCGTCTTCTCCGTCCTGACCCGCTATCGCCTCGTTGTCAGAGCTATTGTCACCTTCGAACAAGCCAAATTTTTCAGCGTCCTTGCCTAACTCTGTTAGGAGGTCCTGTAATTGTTCTTGGCGCGCGGCGAGTTCACCTGGGCTGAGGGCTGAGTTTTCACCGTCCCCGCCTTCTTGTTCTGCATTGCGTTGAGACTCTTCGGTTTCATCTTGAAGCTCACGTTGTTCCCCCAGCAAGTCGGCAAGCTCTTCGAGATTTTCTTTCATCTCTTCGCTCATTTCACCCTGCATGCCTTCTCCATCACCGCCGCCTTGCGACTGTGATAGCTGGATTTTCATATTTTCTAAGACTTCTGCCAATTGGGCGAGGGCTCGTCTGGCGCCTTCCACGTCTCCGGCTCTATTGGCTTCTTCGATAGCTTTCAGTAATTCTTCGATTTCGTCGGTGGACTGTAACCCCCCGCCGCCGCCATTGCCGCCTTCAGCGAAGTTACCTTCTTCTAGGGCTTGGCGGCGTAATTCCTCAGTATAAGCTTCGACGGCTCTGTTATAGCGTTCAAATAACGTATCGATTTCGCGTTGTGGCGCACGGCGCGCCATGCCCTCGCGAAGTGCGACTTCGGCTTCTCGCATTTCTTCGAGAGCCGTGCCTAAAATTCCAAATTCTGCTCGTAAGGCAATTGACCAAAGCTCATCTGGGATAGGGGCCAAAACTGAGGCCTCGCGTGCATAACGTAGACGCGCTCGCACATTGCGCAGACCGAGATAAACGGTGGGGTCTTGGAATAAACCTTCTGGGCGATCGGTGACAGCTTCGATAAGCAAGGCCGCGCGCTCTATGTTTTCTGGTGCCCTCTCCAACCGCATTTCAGGTTGGTAGGTATCATAAATGATGCCAGCTCTGTTTAGGGTCTGGGGTTCGGGGGCGTATTCCGTATCAATCGCAGAGAGGACAAGATTGCGTTGCTCAATCACGGCTTTGGCAAGCGGTTCGACAAATATTTTATCAGGGACTCTGAAATAGGTTTCATCCGAAAACGCAGTTTGATTTGCCCCGTCAACAGCCACTAATCGTGCAATGACTTTTTTCCCTGCGAGCGGGTGGCGTGTCAGATCTTGCTTTGTTTCTACATTTACTGCTTTGGGCAAAGACCCACTGCTTAGAGGGATTGTAATCGAGCTCGATTGTGCAAATGGATCGACGGAATCGGCTTGAATTTCGGCCATTTGCAAACGCAATTCGGTGACGCCGTAATCGTCCTCTAGCGAATAAGTGACAACCAACCGGTCTTGTTTATCGGCTTCGGGGACGCCTTCAAGGGTCACATTAGGCGGGCTGTCGGCCACGACATTTAACGGCCAAGTTTGACGTTTGGAGCCAATGCGCCATATCGCCTCTCCTGAGCGATCGATTGCCGCGCGGGCTTCAAAGCTTTTTGGACCTAATTTTGTGAGGCGCAGATAGTGTGATTTTCCGCCAAGGCGAAGTTGCGGACGCGTAGGGGTTTTAGCCCCGTTCATACGCGCGACCCATTCACTGCCTTCTGGGATTGAATCAATATCTTGTCCTTTGAAATAAATGGGCGGACGGCCCGTATAGTCAGGCGGGTCTATCCAAGCTTCGAAAGAAACCTCTGCAGGATTAATGCCCGATTGCCAGACAGGTAAAACAGAGCGTCGCAGACGTTCCATATTATTCCCAGACCCCATTATCATGGCCCCTGCAATCATGACCGGCAAAGCATACCGTAAATAATACGGATCTCGCGGCTGCACAGTCGGGATAAGTTTCGGGCTGTTTAATGATTTAGATTGCGATACGGCGCGTTCGTAATGGGCTGACCATCCTTCTGCGCCAATAGCTGGTTTGTCGTCTAAAACATCAAGCGGACGATGACGTTGACCAGAATCCCGTTCCACGCGTCTTTTGGCATCAGAGATTGACGGTAAGGGGCGTTTTTGAGCCGCATAGGCGGCGCGTACTAAAACATATAAAGCCCCGATAAAGGCAATCCCGCGCCATGGGTCGCCTATGCGTTCCCAAAGCCCTGAAAACACACCGATGAGAAATAACCCAATAATAAGCGCCGCAAGGAGGAAGACAGGGACATAGCGTTCCCAAAAAAGCCAAATCCGCGCTGTGCAAATATAGCGGTATAACCGCGTTTGTAGCGGCCCATCCTTTTGCGCGGCAGAAGGCTTCTTTATCGCAGGACTATGTTCAGATGAATCTGTCATATAGCTCGACTATAAAGCGCGCTTGGCCGCTGTCGTGTTAAATTTTAGCCAAGCTACAGTTTGCGCCTGCATAGGTTATTTCAGCCAGTCTGGTAGGCGCTCGGATTTTAAAATTTCAGCGACGGTTGGACGCTCGCGGATGATTTCGAATTTGTCGCCTTTAACAAGCACTTCGGGGATAAGAGGGCGGGTGTTATATTGGCTGGCTTGAACGGCGCCATAGGCTCCAGCGGAATGCATAATAACTAGCTCGCCCGACTTTAGCGCAGGCATGTCGCGGCCTTTGGTAAAGGTGTCACCGCTTTCGCAAATGGGGCCTACAACATCATAAGTGGCTTCCGCGGCATCAGACCCCGGCGCGAGAACAGGCTCTATATCATGATAGGCGTCATAAAGAGCAGGGCGGATAAGGTCGTTCATGGCCGCGTCCAGAATAAGGAAATCTCGGTCTTCACCCTTTTTGACATAGAGGACTTCGGACAAAAGCACGCCTGAATTTCCTGCGATCATACGGCCCGGCTCGAAAATCATTTCGACATCCATATCGCGCGTAAGGTTTTTGACCATTTGGCCATATTCAGACGGCGGTGGCGGCGTTTTATTATTGTCGCCATATGGAATGCCGAGACCGCCGCCAATATCAAAACTTTTAATCGTATGGCCTGCTTGACGAAGGCGAGAAATTAACCCGCCGACTTTTGCGATGGCGGCTTCGAAAGGCGCTAAATCGTCAATTTGCGAACCGATATGTACATCAACGCCGACAATCTCAATGCCCGGTAATGTCGCTGCATGGGCATATGCGGCTTCTGCGGAAGACCAAGCAATGCCAAATTTATTTTCTTTCTTGCCCGTAGAGATTTTGTCATGCCCGCCAGCGGTGACATCAGGGTTCACGCGAAAGGCGATGGGGGCTTTTGTACCCATTTCAAGTGCGACATCGTTGAGAACATTTAATTCCGGTTCGCTTTCCACATTAAAGACGCGAATGCCAGCTCTTAGGGCGTCACGCATTTCTGCGCGCGTTTTACCAACGCCAGAGAAAACAATTTTATGAGCGGGGATGCCTGCCATTAAGGCGCGGGCAAGCTCGCCGCCGCTAACAACATCTGCGCCAGCGCCAAGCTTGGCAAGGGTCGCCAAAACAGCAATGTTAGAATTAGCTTTGACGGAATAAGCGACAAGGGCCTCTATGCCTTTAAAACTCTCGGCAAAGACTGAGTAATGGCGTTCAAATGTTGCCGTAGAATAAACATAAACAGGCGTGCCTACGGCTTTTGCAATTGTCCGTAGGGGGACATTTTCGGCGTAAATTTCGCCGTCTTTATAGTCGAAATGGCGCATGGTCTTAGGGGTTCCGTCTTGGCAGGGCCGTTAGAGAAATAGGGTGATTAAAAGGGTTCGTCGCTTTCAAGATAGCTGTCACCGAAAATATCATTTTCGTCATTCTTGTTATCAATCGGGCTGCTGTCAAAGATTGAGTCGTCTTTAGCTTTCTCAGCCTTATCCGCTTTTGTATCTTTTGCCATTGTATCACTTGCCATGTCGGGATTAGGTTTTTCTTCGCCCCAAACTGGTGGAGGGGTTTCAAGCGGGCCTTTTATGCCGCAAGCGCTGAGGCCCAATAGGCCGCAATAGAGCCCTGTGATGGCGAGAGGTTTTAATGTGCCGTTGAGCATAGCGGGCATGGAGTCGTTCCTTGTCATTACTGTGACTGGGATAATCGCTCGTGCAGGCCTCGTCGAGTCTTAAAGGGGGTTTAAACCTCACAATGGCGTGCTTTGACAGATAAGAACCATGACAAGGCGACTTCCTGACAGTTTATTAATTTAGCAAGAGGCATTCCTGCGCTAGACCGTCACTTTATCGAAAGGTCATTTATGCGGAAAACACTCTTTGCGCCTGTTTTTGGGTTTGGAATAGCGGCGAGCCTCTTAGCGGTTCCAATGACGGCAATGGCGAAACCTGACTGTACAGAAGCCAAAGGGTTTTTAAATGTAATTAAGGCCTTTCACCAAGCCGATGCAGATCTTACGAATATTATTCAACCTGAACTATCTATCAAACTTACGGCCGTGGGAGACAATCCACAACCAAGCGGGATACGGTATATCTATGAGGCAGAAACACATGATTTCCCTCTGGATGAAACAGGAAAAGTTTTGAACCTCGAAAATGCCGTCAATTTCAATAAAGAGGGCAAGTTGTGTAAATTAATTGATGGCCACTTGGTCGAAGAAACAGACGCGCCCACAGGACAAGCCGATCTGAGTTTTAGCTTTCCGTTTAAACAGAGTTCGGGAGAGCATAGCGCCGAAGCGCTATATGAAGGCGCAAAGGATGGGTCCAAAGTGATGAAGGCCTTAGCACCAGGTGGCTTGGGTTTTGTTGTCCCCGGTTTGAAGTCTATCGTCTTAAAGCCCCGTCAAGATGATGGAGAGACGCCGCAGATAAGTTTTTGGAAAGAGGGAGCGCCCATAGAAGGCCCAAAAATCACAAAGGTGGGGCAAGCTCAGTTCTTTAAATTAAAAGCCTTGAAACAGTCCAAGGCGGACACGATTAAACTCTCTGGTGATTACCAGCTTGAGGCGTTCTTCAAATATGACGAGGCTGATCTAGAAGACGCTGAAGCCAAGCGGCTTGCTGATTTAGCCGCCAAGGCCGAGTCCGCAGATGCAGCAACGCAGAATAATCAGGCCATCGGCGAATGAAAGACGATACAATGATGGGGCAGCATTAATCCTCAATGCGCAAGAGAGACATCAGCGGTCTATAGAGAGTCTTTCTCAAAAGAGGCCCTTTATTATATGTGCAGGTAATTATAAGAGCAGATATGAAACTATTTAAATCCTCACTTCTTTTAGCCACAACCCTTATTGCATGGGGCTGTTCACCCGCAAATGCTCCGGATACTTTATCAGATAATACTACCACTAATTTATCTGTAAATTCAGCGACCGAGACCCTTGCTGAAAACCCCGCGATACCATTCGACTATAAGGGCGAAATATCCAGTGAATTGGCAACGCAATTTTCGACCCTTGCGCTGGATTGTGTGCAAAGAGAGTTCCCAAATAAAATTTCCCGTACAACTGATACCGCCGAAGAAATTGGCCGGCCACAAGACATCTTTCCCGTTTTTTATGGCTGTTTTGATTGGCACAGCGCCGTACATGGTCATTGGTTACTCATTCGTCTCATCCGTATGGCGCCCGACGGTGCATGGAAAGACGAGGCACGAGCCAAACTCGAAGAGAATTTCTCTGTGGAAAATATAGACGGCGAGATTGCGAATTTTGCCCGTCCAGCCCGTGGGGCATGGGAGCGCCCCTATGGCTTGGCTTGGTTCTTACAATTGACCGCAGAGCTACGGGAGTGGGATGATCCGCAGGGCAAAGTCTGGCTTGAACGCTTAGAACCTTTAGAAGCGGATATCGCGCAAAGCCTCAATGAATGGCTTCCAAAACTGGCCTATCCTGTCCGTCTGGGAACCCATAATCAAAGTGCATTTGCATTTGGCTTGATGTGGGATTGGGCAGAAACAGCCAAAGACGATGACATGCTGGCCCTATTGAAAGAGCGCAGTTTGGCTTTTCATCAATCAGATGTGAATTGTCCCTTGGCCTATGAACCTAGCGGTGAAGATTTTCTCTCGCCTTGCCTTATGGAAGCGGATTTAATGCGGCGCGTTCTCAGCCAAGACGCTTTTTCCAAATGGCTCTCTGACTTTATGCCTTCTATTCCCGTGGATGGGTCGGATGATTGGCTTGCGCCGGGTATCGTCAAAGATGCGAGCGATGGAAAGCTGGTACATCTTGACGGTGTGAATTTATCTCGCGCTTGGAATCTTTATAATCTCGCTTCAGTCTTACCAGAAACAGACCCGCGCCGCGCGAGCTTAATTGCGTCGGCCCAGCTGCATGAACGTGTAGGTATTGCGGCGATATCAGACGAGCATTATTCGGGTTCGCATTGGCTTGCCAGTTTTGCCACTTATTTAGTGACTGCCCGCGGCATAAATTAGAACGAAACAGAGTCAGATGGATTCAGCTATATGGGCGTTAATAGGCGTAGTGATTGGCACTATATTGTCGGGCGTTATTAGTTACGCCTTACAGAAAAGCCAATTTAATCATGAGAAAGAGATGTTTGATTTGGAGAATAAAAGTCTCCAAGTCGTCAAAGCTTTGCTCAAAGAAATGCTAAATCATAAGGGATATACTGATCGCTCATTTGACGCCTTGAAACAACCCATTGGCGGCTATTCCGATGATGAAATCCGTCAGCTTTTACATGAAATTGACGCACAACGGATTGAACGAAATGGTGAAGAATGGTGGTTCCTGAGATCACGCAAAGAAGAACGTATCGAACATTTGCGAGATAAAAAGGCCAAGAGAAAGGTTGAATAACATAATGTTGCGCCAATCTGAAACTATTGAAAGTCCATGCAAGTTAATATGCAAACTTGATTTGGAAACGCGCCTTTGCACGGGGTGCGGCCGTAGCCGCGATGAAATCGGGGCTTGGATGGGCTATAGCCGCGCCGAACGCGCCTTCATCATGACGCAGTTAAAGGCTCGCCTAGACACATTGAAAGCCGCAGGGAAATTGGAAACGTAAAACTGCTGGGGCAAATAACCTTTGGTTTTCTGTCCGTTGTTATGAATTTTCCTTGTGATATATTTCAGCGCGGCAAGTTTTCAGTGTTAACCCAATTCCGCTTTCCATCGTGCGACTTGTTTTGCGACTTCACTTGGCGCTGTGCCGCCATAGCTTGTGCGGCTAGAGGCTGAGGCGAGGGGGGAGAGGACGCGGAAGATATCATCCGTTATGCGCGGTTCTACGGATTGTAGGTCAGAGAGCGACAAGGCATCCAGAGTTTTGTCTTGTTTTTCGGCCATAGCCACAACGCGGCCTGTCACGTGGTGGGCGTCACGGAAGGGCATGTTAAGCGACATAACGAGCCAATCAGCAAGGTCTGTCGCTGTCGAGAAGGCAGCGCCTGCGGCTTCGGCGAGGCGCGGCTTATTTGGCGTCATATCAGAGATCATACCCGTCATAGCGGCGAGGCCCACTTCGAGGGCATCAAAGGCATCAAAGACAGGTTCTTTATCCTCTTGCATGTCTTTGGAGTAGGCAAGAGGCAGGCCTTTCATGACGAGGGTGAGCGTGGTCAGCGCGCCCATAATGCGTCCTACCTTGGCCCGAACAAGCTCGGCCGCATCTGGGTTACGCTTTTGCGGCATGATAGAACTGCCTGTTGTAAAGGCATCCGAGAGCGCGATGAATTGAAATTGCGCGCTGGTCCAAATGACCATTTCTTCGGCCAGACGGGACAGATGGGTTGCGCATATCGTTGCGGCAGAGAGTGCCTCTAGCGCAAAGTCGCGTGCCGATACGGCGTCGAGTGAGTTGGCCATGGGCCGCGCAAAGCCGAGCGCATTGGCTGTGGCTTCGCGGTCAATTGGATAAGGCGTTCCCGCCAATGCTGCTGCGCCGAGCGGGCTCTCATTCACGCGTTTATAGCAATCTTTGAAACGGGCGCGATCTCTGGCAAACATTTCAAGATAGGCCAGCATATGATGACCAAAGGTCACGGGCTGCGCGCTTTGTAGATGGGTAAAGCCCGGCATGATTGTGTCCGTATTGGCTTCGGCTTGACCGAGAAGCGCGGCCATTAAGTCCGTCAGCTGGGCATCGAACAGATTTAAATGATTTCTGACCCAAAGGCGGAAATCCGTGGCGACTTGGTCATTACGTGATCGGCCAGTGTGAAGGCGTCCAGCAGCTTCACCAATTTTTTCTTTTAAGCGATTTTCAATGTTCAAATGAATGTCTTCCAGTTCGTCTTTGAACGGGAATTTGCCCTCTTGGATTTCGATTTTGATTTCATCCAAGCCGGCATCTATGGCTTTGTAATCGTCTTCAGTGATTATCCCTTGGGCGGCAAGCATAGCTGCATGTGCTTTGGAGCCTTGGATGTCTTGATTGGCGAGGCGTTTATCATATTGAATACAGACGTTAATGGCTTGCATCAGCGCGCCGGGTTGTGCGCTGAAACGTCCCCCCCACATAGTCTGGCCTTTAGCGTCTTTTTTATTTACAGGGTCGCTCATGTTTAACGTCTCTTCAATGTTCAGCCTTGGTAACCTGATACGGGCCATGGTGTTTATCGGCCTCATAGCCGTGTTTTTAGTGGTAGTGCAATCCTGTCAAAAGCCAAAATCGGCATTAGATAGGTTTAGCGTTAAATCTTTGTCGAAATTAACCGAATTAGAAAGCCCGCCGCCGCAGCCAGTCATAGAGTTTACCTCTCCGCAGGGCGAGACCATGCAATTATCAGAGTATTCTGGAAAAGTGGTTTTAGTTAATGCTTGGGCGACGTGGTGCCCGCCTTGCGTGGCGGAAATGCCCTCTCTTAATGCGCTGCAAAAAGCGCGCGGCGGCGATGACTTTCAAGTCGTGACCATCAGTTTAGATAATAAGAAATCTCAAATCACAGAGTTTTTTGAGAAAAACGGTATTGATGCTCTGCCGCAATGGCATGATGGGACGTATGAGATTAACGGGAAATTGCGTCTTCCGGGTTTGCCGACGACGGTGCTTTATAACCGGCAAGGCCGCGAAGTCGCCCGCCTCTCTGGCGAGGCGGAATGGGACAGCACAGAAGCCCTGTCCCTGATTGATTATTTAATCGCGCAATAGTGAAAAGACCTATTCGTGAATATCGACGTCAACACCGGGGTCACGCGGCTTTGGTAGGTCTAGGTCCGGATCAATCGTATCAATGTCTTCGATGATGACGGTGTTGTTTAAGAACCATTCTGTTTCTTGCAATTGCTGAACTTTGCGCGCTCTTTGGCGAACAAAATCTACAGTGCCTGTGGGAATGCCAATATCGGTGGCTTCGTTATTTATATATAAATTCTGAGGCGCCGCATATTTTCCGTATCCGCCAGTCGTATCAGAAATAATATCCATTGTTCGGTGGTATTTAAACGCGGATGTCTTTTCAACTTCGGCATAGACTTCGGGCCGCATATATCTCTTAAAATGTTGCCGTAAATCCGCTTCTAAATTTGGGAAATAACGCGGAGCGACTTCTTTGTAATAAGGCGCAATTTTACCAAAACCAAAACCCCGTAGAGAATTGATAAATTCTTCTGCATTTTGACGCAAAGTGTAATCAATATTATTTCTGTCAAATGCCACAGCCGGCAAACTTGGCGAGCCAAGCGTCCCATCATGGAAACCATAAATCACAATAGGGTTATCCCAATAACGATAGACAATGTTCTCACGTATATCGCGCAGAGATAAAGGCACGCCTTTGACGACAAGAATTTTAGCGTCGTGAAGCTTTGCATCAGAATTGGCCCGAGGCTTGATATCTTTTGGGTTAACTTTGGGATACACCTCCATGATCTCTTTAATCAGCGCCAGATTGTGCAAATTAAACCAATAAGAGAGCTGGTCATTGCGGGAGAGGCTTGTCAGATCGACTTTGTCAGGGATTTCTGTCAAATCTTTGAGATAGTCACGGACAATGTTTTTCTGGGTGTTATCAAACATTGAATAGATAATTTTATTACCTTCCAGACGATAAGGTGACGTGTGTTTTTTTACCACACGTGTTCCAGTAAAAGCGTCTGGGCGTGTGGCCATTTTGCGCAGAGAGGGGCCCATATAAAGAACGATGCGTTCGACCAATAGATCCATAACTTCGAAATCAAGGCGGGTGTAGCTGGAGGGATTGGGTTTAAACTGTGAGAATTGATCCATGACCGAGGCTGAGCGAATAGAGGCCGCTTGGCTATGGTCCAGGGTTCCACTGGTGGCGGCTTGGCTTGGGGCCGTAAGAAAACCGATAAGGGCCGCACTGCCTAATAAGGTTTTAAGATACGTCATTTTGTCTCTCCGCTACGCAGTTTATAGTCGTACAGCCTTGCATTTCGTTCCGACTATATATCGAAAAACGATATGTTACTATCTTTTTTTCATGTGAAAATGCGAAAAATTCCAAGAGCCCGTTCCACAGGCCTGATGCGATGGAGGGCTGTATCAATAAAATCTTGCTGATTTGGTGATGTAAAATTCCAAATTTAAGCGCGAAAAAATCTGTCTCCTTTTCATTTGTAATGTGACCTTACGACAGCCTTTCGAAAAGGTGATGAAAATGGGGCAAGGCTACAGGGTTGATTTCATGGGCAGAGTTAGAAAATGGGCCGAAATAAAGGCGGGTTTTTTCTCTCCATAACCTTAAATCCAGTTCACTTTACCTTCGGGGAAAACTGAAACAGTCTGCGTTCAAGGTTGGGGAGCCAGCATGAAATTAGGAGAGACCCACATGCAAACGAAGACATTTATTAGCCTTATGACATCAACGCTTTTCATTGGCGCGGCCGCATCGGCCACAGCCCAAGACGCGCTTTTAAAAGGTGAGACAGCTCTGGTTGCGCAGGTGCAAGACGTTAATTTGGACGTAACATCCCAGACACAGACATCCCTTAACTCAGACGCGATGGACATGTTTGCCTCGGCTGATGTGAATGCGGATAAAAGCCTAGACCGCGAAGAATTTGTGACATTCGCTTTATTAAAAGCCGGCGCAGGCGATAGCTATTTTTCTATGATCCGTGAAAAGGGCGCCTATGATTCTGCGTTCAACACGCATGATGCGGATGCCAATGCTCGCCTTGATAAAGAAGAGCTTAGCGCGCGGTTAGAGCCTATGACAGCCGAAGAGGGCGCTATTAAATTACCAAGCGTTGATAAAAAATCTGATTTCAAAGTTGAGTCTGAAACCAAGATTGAGACAGAGACAGACATGTCAGGCGAAAGCGACACAGTCGAATAATCATATAACCCGTTTCAAACACACCTGATACGGGGCGCATTTTTCAAGGGGGCGTTCACGCATAATCCCCTCTGAAAGGATAAAGGCGAGACAGTTTTGTCTCGCCTTTATTATTAGGCATAATGACGGGGCGCTAGAGCCATAGGCCCTGCGGCTTAGTCAAAGGATCGAATAATCCAAAACCGTAATTCTGTATCTGCGGCTGCCTCTGAGAGGCCAAATAAGACGCTGCTATAGACGCTGATATTATCCGTAATGGGCATGGTGACGAAAGGGCCCAGAGCGTGGTTTTGTTTATCAAAGCCCTGAACAGAGCCGGTCCGCCCATAATCATTGAAAATTTCCACGCCGATAGAGCGGCCCTCAGGGAGGCTATGCATGAGCTGGGCCCGTGTTTGCAGGGCCAGACCCTTTGCGGCGTTATCGCCCATTTGCACATGTGTCATCGCGCTGGCCCGCGCTTGCCATCTATCAGAGAGCGTCCAGAGATTGAGCCAATTAGCGCCAATCTGTTCAGGGCGATCGCCACCGCGAAAGCGGGCGTCAACACGCAACCCCGTTTGGTAATCCATCGCATTGGGGGTGACTTGCCAGAATAATTCGGCCTGCACGAAGTCAAAATCAAAATCAGACTCGGCTGTTTTACGGGTCTGCCCCACCACGCGCCACATCATATCATCATTTATGGCCTGTTGATAATGTAGGCGCTGGGCAAAGCCCGTCTGGCCATTATCATCAGGGTCAAGGGTTATGCGGTATTGTGCGCTGCGATGGTCAATATTGACGACGGGGGTGGAGACACCGCCCGTATTTTGCGCGGCCGCCAGAACGGGCCAGAAACAGGCTATAGCCCCAAACCCCATAAAGGCCGCTCGCCAAGCCCTGAACTTACCCGCCCTGAATAAATGCGCCTTGAGTATATCTTTCATTTTGCCCCACCCCTTTTATTCAATGCCGCCTATCTTCAGACGGGAATTAAATAAACTTTATTACGCCTGATGACAGGCACGCCAAGACTGTAAATTTTTCGGAACCATTTGCGGCTTTGCCCATAGTTTTTCCATTACATCAAAATATTGCCCCATATGGAGAACCCTTTTTATGACGCCTCTTAAAACAGAGAACCTTGAACTTACACGCGCTGACCAAATTGTCCAAGTGACAGTGACCGGCGCTATCGCACAAGAGAGCCTAGATGCGGGTTTGGAATGGGTAGAGGCTTTGCAGGCGTCATTGCAAACAAGCGACACAAAGCAAAACACAGGGCCAGACACAGGGCCAGATAAAGACGCAGGCCAAAGCTATGTCCTGCGCGTTGATATGGCCGAAGGCGACTTTTCGGGCTTGGGCCAATTGCGTCAACAATTTACCCGTATCGGCACATTATTACGCCACTGCACAGAGGCCACGAAATGCGCCGTTTTAACCGATAGTACATTTTTACGAAATTCCGCCCGAGTCGAAGGCTCTGTCATTCCGGGCCTTGATTTACGCAGTTTTGATTTAAACGAAGCCATACCGGCCACGCGTTGGCTTAAGGGTCAACCGCTCCTCCAAGAAGACAATGACGAGGCCCCATCCGTCAGCGATGAGGACACAGCAGGGAGCGCTTGGGACGCCCTGAATATGGAAAAAATCAGCCTTTGATCCATATGCCTATTATCCATATGGCCAAGAGGATAACGCCCAAACGGGCCGCGAAAACAATCAGAGCTGAAAACACAAATCGGAGCGCGCCATGATAAAAACCCATAATATGGAATTAGACGTCAAAGACGGCATTGCCTATATAGGCATAGGCGGGCGTTTGACCGAAACCGAAATGTCGACGGCGCTGGATTGGTTGGGCGTGCAAACCGATGAACACGCACAATTTAATCTGTGCGTGACGATGCATAAATTAAATATGCCCAGCCTCGGCGCGGCCAAAGAAGAACTCTCTCGTTTGGACGAAGTTTTTGAGATGTTGAAATCCGTCCCCAAAGCCGCCGTCATCTCTGAAAGCCAATTCATCCGCGCCGCCGCCGCCATAGAAGGTGCCCTTATCCCCAATCTGAAAATCAAAGCCTATGAAACCAAAGACCGCGCCAAGGCGATAATGTGGTTAAAGGCGGGATGATGTTAATTTGGTGCTCAGAGAGTTTAGTTAGTAGTTAACTTTATCAGTTGCCGAGGAATAAGCTAACTTAGCTAACTTTTTTGTGCGTTCGTTGATGTCTTTTGTCGTAAATTTTTGTTTGTTCTCGTATTGAAGGGCAAATGATTTAACGTAATCCGGAGTATGATTAATCTTACCTCCGTATTTTAGTGGGTCTTTAAATTTTTTAATTTTAACTTCGAAGTTATCGTCATTCAAAATGCTATTTATTTGATTGGGAATAACTAACAAATTCCCTAATTCATGCATAGTGGTTTCGGACACTGTTGTCTTTGCTTCCTTTTGACAGAGAAGGTGGTCGATATCATAACCTGGTCTTTTATCAAAATAATCAAATAGCATTATTCTGTTACTTTGGCGTACTCCGATGTTAACAATTCTATCAAATATATAACGGATAAATGGCCCTTCAGTTTTCTTGCCATAGGTGAGATATTCGAAAGAAGTAACAAATTCATCTTCTTTTACTTTTTGTTTATTTAGCAGTTTCATTAAGTCGTCACATGTTTCAAAGAAGTTATCAGTATCGAGAAATGCTTTGCCGTATTCACCGTATAGCTTTTCAACCTCGTTACCAATTCGGTTGCAAACTTTATTGTTTACAAAATGATAGCCTTCTAAATATCTCAAAAAATTTATGTATCGCCTTGTTTTTGAGTGAAGTGAACTAGATTCACTAAATTTTTGAATTGAGGAAAATATTACTGGAGTAACTTGTGTAATTCCAAACAGTCGAAAAGCATTTCTTATACGAACGATTTCGTTCACATACATACTGTTTTCTGGGAAGTCCGTTTCTGATTCTATCCAGCTTTGGAATTCCCCTCGTTTCTTAGAGTTGAAAGCAGCATAGAATTCAGAAAAGTCTAAGATGTCTTGAGTAAATTTAGTGACGCCTTTCTTTCTAGCGTACTCTCTTAATTCGCTATAAAGTTCACGGTTTGGTACTAGACTCTTTCTTGAAACCCAAAAATACTTCAACATTCTGAGCATTGATGAGCCAGCATTCTTGGAAATTTTATACCAAATTTTTTCAATTCTAACTACTTCTTCTGATGGGTACTTAGAAAATAAATAGTTCTTTAACAGATCTGAAATTTCTAACGTTTTCCCTCTGGCATTTGTTCTTTCAAAAATTTCGAATGCCTCTGATTTATCTTCAATCTCTATTTGAATGATATAAGTTTCGTAGACAATTTGGTTGCAGAGTATCTCGAAATTGTCGATTGGGTCGTCTTCACAATAATTTACAATTTTCTGATAGAGGGCGTTGTAAACGGGTCGCACACGATTGTTCTCTAGTTTAACACCTATCTCTTTAGTTCCTGCAATATTATTGACCTTCGGAGGGAAATTGCCATCCCAATTTTTTTTACTCATATAATTAAATATATTCTCAATTTGTGGAGATGGGGCAAACCTATTTACCTGTGGTTTTCTTGAAAATGGTTTTTTCCAGACTATGAATTCATGTAAGAAGTCTACTGATTCATCATCGGATAATACATTCTTTGCATAGCTGCGTAATGCTATTAGCAAGATTAGAAGTGTTGTGGTTCTTTGCTGTCCATCAATGATCTCAATTTTATCACTTTCAGCTCCAGAGATATCTAAGATTGTCGTCCCTAGGAATAACTTCTTCTTTCCTTTTGCACGGATGCAATCCTCTATATCTGAAAATAATTCGGTGACTTGTTTGTCATACTTCCAATCATAGCCTCGTTGATACTTAGGAATCGTCAACTGTGTTTGAGTAGTAAAAATTTCTCCCACTGTTTTTGTTTTTGGGTCGTTCATCAAATTTTCCCTGCATTTTCTTTTTTAGATCATACTCAATGATGGGTTGCAAGATCTAGTTAATCATTTGTGAGTCGGGAAAGATTATAATTAAGTGCTCTAAAAACAAATATTTAGAATTGCCCCTCTACAATCGGTGGATGCTTTCTTCGATTGGTAGTTTTACCCCAACCTATCACCCCTAATCCCTCTCAATAAACGGTTTCGTACTTTCCCTTAAAATGTCCATCAATTCTGGATCGCCGTATTGATACTCATCGGGGATGTTGAGGGTGTGGATTTTTGCGTATTTTGTGGGCGCGGAAGCGGTCTTTATGCTTTTGGGCTTCGCCATTCGCCCCAACAAAAAAGGGCCACTCTATCGAGCGGCCCTTCTTAATGTGTATGGCTTGGAGCCGCTGCGCTGATGATACATCATCAGCTTTGCGGTAGCGCCGCGATTTGATTCAAACGATCAAATCACAGAAACTACATCATGCCGCCCATGCCGCCCATTCCGCCCATGTCAGGCATAGCAGGGGCGCCAGCGTCTTTCTTTGGCGCTTCAACGATAGCCGCTTCAGTTGTCAGGATAAGACCTGCAACAGAGGCCGCGTCAAGAAGCGCTGTACGCACAACTTTCACTGGGTCGATAATACCGGCTTTGACCATGTCGACATATTTGTCGTTTTGCGCGTCATAACCGTAATTGGCTTTGTTTTCGGCAATGATATTGCCAACAACAACCGCGCCTTCGACGCCGGCATTGTCAGAAATCTGACGAACTGGGTATTGAAGCGCCGCTTTGACGATTTCGATACCGGCTTGTTCATCATCATTGGCGCCTTTGACGTCGATGAAACGTGAGGCCCGAAGAAGCGCAGTACCGCCGCCTGGGACGATGCCTTCTTCAACCGCTGCGCGTGTCGCGTTAAGCGCGTCATCAACGCGGTCTTTGCGCTCTTTCACTTCGATTTCTGTTGAACCGCCAACTTTGATGACAGCCACACCACCAGCCAGTTTCGCTAGGCGCTCTTGTAGCTTTTCGCGGTCATAATCAGAAGACGTTGCGTCTGCCTGAGCGCGAATTTGCTCAACACGGGCTTTGATGTCTTTTTTCTTACCCGCGCCGTCAACAACAACTGTATCATCCTTAGAAATGTGGACGTGTTTCGCTGTGCCGAGGTCTTTCAAAGTGACGTTTTCTAGCTTGATGCCAAGATCTTCTGAAATCACTGTACCGCCCGTAAGGATGGCAATGTCTTGCAACATGGCTTTGCGGCGATCACCGAAACCAGGGGCCTTAACCGCTGCGATTTTCAATCCACCACGCAATTTGTTGACGACGAGAGTCGCAAGCGCTTCGCCTTCAATGTCTTCTGCGATGATAAGCAAAGGCTTGCCAGTCTGAACAACCGCTTCCAAAATTGGGAGCATAGACTGTAGAGATGTCAATTTGCCTTCGTTCAATAGGATGTAAGGGTCATCCATTTCGCATTTCATTTTTTCTGCATCAGTGATGAAGTAAGGTGACAGATAACCACGGTCGAACTGCATACCTTCAACAACGTCAAGCTCTGTCTCGGCTGTTTTGCCTTCTTCAACAGTGATAACGCCTTCATTACCGACTTTGCCCATGGCTTCGGCAATCATGGCACCGATAGAGGCTTCGCCATTGGCAGAAATCGTACCGACCTGAGCAATTTCCTCAGACTTCGTGATTTTCTTGGCTTTGTTCAAAAGGTCATTCGCGATTTCTGATGACGCTTTGTCGATACCGCGCTTAAGATCCATTGGGTTCATGCCTGCGGCAACGCGCTTTAGGCCTTCGCGAACGATGGCTTGTGCCAAAACAGTCGCTGTTGTTGTGCCGTCACCGGCTTTGTCATTTGTTTTTGAAGACACTTCACGGAGCATCATCGCGCCGAGGTTCTGATAACGATCTTCAAGTTCGATTTCTTTGGCAACAGACACACCATCTTTGGTCGTGCGCGGTGCGCCGAAAGATTTTTCGATGACTACGTTACGACCTTTTGGGCCGAGTGTAACTTTTACTGCATTGGCGAGAATATCTACACCTTCGAGCATTTTGGCGCGAGCTTCGCTACCGAATTTGACGTCTTTAGCCGCCATAATAAAATCTCCTAGTTGAATTTTTGCTTCCCGAACTCAATCGGGAATTTGCTATTTTATGCGTCTTTGAATTTAACGCCGTTCGTTGATAGTTTGCGCTGCAAAAAATCAACCGTTTGCGTTATGAGTTCGCAGTAATTGAAATCAGGGCCGGCCCGCATTTGCTTCGCAATTGCTCTCGCCGGATTTGGATGATTTTCGCGTTGCGAAAATTATCCAATCACGCCCATGATGTCCGACTCTTTCATGATAAGAAGGTCTTTGCCGTCAATCTTGACTTCTGTACCGCCCCATTTGCCGAATAAGACGCGGTCGCCTTTTTTCACGTCAAGCGCAATAGTTTTGCCATCTTCGCCGCGGGCGCCGGGGCCAACAGCAACGACTTTACCTTCGGATGGTTTTTCAGTGGCTGTATCAGGGATGATGATGCCGCCAGCGGATTTTGTGTCTTCTTTGACACGTTCTACGACAACACGGTCGTGGAGGGGACGAAATTTCATGCGTCAATCTCTCTTGTTAAAATGAACCAGTTTAAATTTATAAGCTTTAGCACTCCCCGCTCGGGACTGCTAATGAGTGCTATGTGGGTAGAGGCGCAAAGGGTTCAAGGCGTCGACAGAGATTTTTTGTGAGTTTTTTGTGATAATTTTCAGGGAGTGAGAAGGCGCTGGCGGGGCGGGGCCGCTTTATAGTTTTAAAGATTATATTTTGACAGGCCGGTTCAGTACATACGAAGCCCCTATACGTAATAAGCGTTTAGTCGCAATACGTGTCGGGTTGATTATTTGCCTTATGGTCATCCTTGCCATAAATCATTGTCGCGTCGTAATGGCGTGGGTCTGTTCCCAAAGGTGGCTCTAGTTCACATTAAGCGTACGCAAAGGATGCATTCCCTCCACCATGCCCATGAAAGGCGGATAAATAGAGTAACCAACGAGAGACTGTAATTCCGGCGATAAACCGCGGACGGTTTCTTTGGATAGCTCCAGTAGGTAATTTTCTTGTTGCCGCATATAGGCTTCGCAATATTGATGCGTAATAGCAAGACGCGCGTCTACAGACCCGTTCTGTCCCCCGCCATGCCAAGTCGTGCCTAGAAAGAAGATGACGGATCCTTGCGGCATCACAGCAGGTATGGCCTCATCGGGTTGACCGGCTCTTTTGTCATCCCATTTGTGACTACCCGGGATAACAACTGTGGCGCCGTTGGTTTCAGTAAATTCATCAATGGCCCAAATAGTAGCTGCGCCTAAGGGCTGACGCGGACGGGGAAGCCGGTAAAAGGCGTCATCAGTGTGCAAGCCCTGCGGCGCTTCGCCGGGTTGGATATTGATAATTTGACTTTGCGATAGAAGAAAACCCGGTTCAAAAAACTTATCCATCAATCCCAGTACTCTTGGGTGTGTGGCGAGCCGGTCTGTTTGTCGGGTTTTTGATAACACGTTGTATACACGTTGGGTTTTGTGACCCTCAAACGCGTTTCGTCCAGTATGCCCCAATAAGCCCACGCATTCGGCCTTAATCTCCTCGCAAATCTCACGGGTTATAAGGTTTTCGATTATCACATAGCCATGCTCCATAAGTACTTCGAAATCCGCATCAATATCAGCTGAACGGCGTTCGCTTCTAGGTCGTAACTGTTTGTGGGTTCGGGCGTGATCCTTGTTTTGGTATTGCTCTGCCTCGGGGTTATGAGTCACTCTGCATCCTTATTACTGTTTGTGATGATTGTGTTTTGGCTGCAAGGCGTTCTCAGTGAACAACCATATTTGTTCAAGTAATTCGTTTTTCTTGGGCCGGTGCTCCATTTGTAAGGCCCTGTAGATCGCAAGCCGGAGTCCTCCCATCAATAATGCGACGGTTGTCGTGGGTGATAGGTCCGCATCGACAATACCAAGTTTTTGACCCTGAATAATGTTGCGTTCCCCCAATTGCAGCAACGCATCTAAATGAGCTTTTTCGATATCAAGGATTTCCGGCTCCCTTGCCAAACGCCCTGCAACAAGCGGCGCTAAGGGGTGCTGGTAATAGTAATCAATCAACGTTTTTGCTCTGGACTTCTCTCGTTCTAGCCACTCTGTATCAACAGGGATCACGTCACCTAACGCTATGTTTCTGATGGGGCCATAAAAACGATCAATTGTAGCCGCAATCATGCCAGTCTTTGAGCCAAAATGATGGTAAGCAAGACCGACGGAGACATTGGCTCTGGATGCGACGGACGCCATTTCCAAAAACCCACCATTTACAATCAGCTCTTTTTCAGCGGCATCTAAAATGCGCTCTGCTGTTGTGATTTTTTCCATGCGAAGACATTATCACAAAACTGAACTGAATTCAATTTAGTAATATATACGCAGACGCGGTTATATCTGAGGCCGCTTTGCCAGCGCTGTGGCCATATCCGACTAAATCGATGATTGGCTCGGCCCTTGATGGCGAGCGGGCAAGACAGATGGGCCATTGCTAGTGGGAAGGAGGCTATTGAGAGTATGAGGGGGTGTGACGAGACGATGTCATCAGAACCCTTTCTCGCAATAGGCTTTTTGAGCCATGTCATGATGAAATGACATTTACCCAGAGCCTTGGCTCTTGAAGCAATGAAGGCTTTATGGGGCTTAATTCAAATCTTGTTCAATTGCTTTCACGGCCGCCCCGAAGATGCTGTTGTCCCCATTAACAGAGCTCATGATCATTGCACCCTGAAGTAAGGCGAGTGTCGTGTTGGCCTTTTCTAGGGGGGGCTTATGCCCCAGATCTTCATAACGCGCAGATAGCCACGCTGTATTCTCTTTGAAAAAACTTTTTACTTCTGTGGTGACGGAATGTGGAAGGCCCGGAGCTTCGGCACCAAAAATAGCGCATAAACAAACCAAACGCTGTTCTTCTAACGCATACCGAAACATATCGATGAAAGCGGAGATAGACTGTTCAGAGCGAGTGTCATTTGCTGTGTTTTCTGTAAGGCGATTGCGAAAGTTCTCAGTGTAACGCCTCACCAAAGCCACCCCTAAATCTTCTTTCTTGGGGAAGTGGTAGTGTAAGCTAGAGCTTTTAATTCCGATTTCTGCCGCAATATCGCGGTAGCTGACGGCATTATAGCCAGATGTGCGCATTCGGCGTTCAGCAGTGTCGAGTATTTGAGAGGCACTATTCATGGTCAGCTATCAACTTTCTGTGTTTGAAAAAATTTCTATCACAATTCTCTTGCATATCATACTCTGATGAGGCATCTATCTATCACTAGGTAGATAGACAGTTAAGAATGACAATATGAAGTTGAATGCTAATTTTTCTGAACGTGTAAAAATAGATACAGAGGCTATGCCGTGGGAAAACTCGCCTATGGCAGGTGTATATCGGCGCAAGCTTGACCGTATTGGAGATGAAGTTGCGCGTGCGACCACGATCGTAAAATATGATCCCAAATCCTATTTTTCGCCCCATACCCATAGTGGAGGTGAAGAGTTCTTGGTTTTAGAGGGGGTATTCTCGGATGAACACGGGGATTACCCCGCGGGAACCTATGTTCGCAATCCCATAGGCTCCACCCACAAACCTCATAGTGATGAAGGTTGCATTATTTTCGTCAAACTTCATCAATTTGATAAAAGAGACACGACTCAGTTTTCTATCGATACGAAAAATGCAGCGTTTCTCCCCGGCGCTGTGCCTGGTCTAACGGTTTTACCGCTCCATAGCTTTGAGGGTGAATCCTGTGCTCTGGTACGCTGGGCACCAGGGACGGTATTTAACGCCCATACACATTGGGGCGGAGAAGAAATTCTGGTTCTAGAGGGAACGTTCTCTGATGATAAAGGATCTTACCCCAAAGGCACATGGCTACGGAGTCCACATCTGTCAAAGCATCATCCTTATACGGATGAGGGCTGTCTTATTTACGTAAAGACGGGTCACTTACCCATAGCTTGATTTTTAATTACCTAAACCTCGTTCCTGAAAGGACAAAACATGATTGGTTATACAACACTCGGCGTCAAAGACATGGAAGCCGCAAAAGCATTTTATTGCGCGCTATTTGAGGCTAAGGTTTTGGTGGATATTGGACGACTTGCCATGATTGGAAAGTCTACAGAGCAGCCAATGATTGCTGTATGTATTCCACATAATGAACAAGAGCCTCATCCGGGAAACGGTGTCATGGTGGCCTTTCCTGGCGGATCTAAAGAAGGCGCCGCCAGCCTATATAACAAAGCCATCGCACTTGGCGCCACATGTGACGGTGAACCGGGGCCGCGTATCGAAGGGCAATTCTACGGTGCGTATGTTAAGGACCCCGAGGGTAATAAGCTTTGCTTTTTTGACTTTAGTTAGGACGGATTAAAAGAGATTTGGGTTTGGGGTTTTAAGTATGTCAGAGCACGTTCGCTGACCCCATACCCATGACTACTTGGTTGCTAAGGGCTTGAAACAAAGCTTGAAACAGAAAGAGCCTGAAACCCAAATCATAACTTGTCTATGTTATCACATCACGTTAAAGAGCCGCCGTGAAACGTGTTGATAGACATATGAATAAGGCGGATTGGGGACGTTTAATCGTTCGCCAAATGCTTGTCTGTCTCGCTTTTGTAATATCATTTAGTCAATTTTCGGCTGTGTCTCATGCCCATCCATCGCATGATGATGAGCCCAATGAGCCAGCTTGCTCAGTCTGTATTCTGGCGACGCATGATGAAGATATTGAAGATAACGTTGGCGATGGAGACCGTCAGGATGACATGAATAATTGTCATTTTGATGCTCAGTTAAGCAAGAGCGGGTTAGCCTTATCGCAGGCTCAACCCGCGCGCGTGCCGACGGTTGTCACAAATTTATTCGCGCCGGCACGGGTGCCGATATTAACGTGTCCTGCACCCCGCGCGCCTCCAATTTATATTTAAAACCTGAAAACGATTTCTACCAAAACATCGAAAATATAAAGGCGTCACCCGAAATGTGTGCGCTCACCGTTGTGATTTTAAATATATAAATGGAGTGACCTGTGCGTCCTTTGAATCTTTCTTCCCTACTATTTGCAGGACTAGGCCTTATGGCTGTATCTCATCCCGCCTATGCGCAAACGTCCGAGGACGAAATCGTTACAACCGGCATTCGCCAAGCCTATCAAGGGGAGTTTGAAACGCTCGAAGTCCCTCAAATTAATCAAGCCATTACATCTGAGCTCTTAGAGGATGCGGGCGCTTTTACTCTTGATGCCGCCCTTGATCTGTCAGCCTCTGTTGCCCGGCAAAACAATTTCGGTGGTCTTTGGAATAGCTTTTCTATTCGTGGCTTCTCAGGCGATATTAACTTGCCAAGCGGTTTTCTTGTCAATGGTTTTAATGCAGGGCGCGGCTTTGCAGGCCCCAGAGACATTGTGGGAATTGAAACCGTGGAAGTCCTCAAAGGGCCTCGCTCTGCCCTTTATGGCCGCGGCGAACCCGGCGGTACAATCAACCTTGTTACGAAACGACCCACGCTCGAAAATGGTGGCTATGTTCAAGCCTCTTACGGGAGCTGGAACGAATTCCGCGTCGAAGGCGATTCCGATATAGTTTTTGGGGATGGTAGTGCGGGGTTACGTCTCATTGGTTTTTTTGAAGATGCGGAGAGTTTCCGCGACGAAAAGGAAACGCAAAAATATGGTTTCTATCCATCGCTACGTTTAGACCTCGGCGAAGCGTCGACTATATCCTATGAGCTAGAATATACAAAGCAAGAGCTGCCGCAGGATCGCGGCGTTATCTACTCCGAAGAGTTTGGCTATAGCCCGCGAGAATTATTTGTTGGGGAACCTGATGCCTTAATTGACACAGAAGTCTTAGGGCACCGCGTTGAGTTTCAGCATGATTTCTCTGACGATTGGAGTGTCTTACTGGGCGCGGGCTATCGTGAAACCTCTTTATTCGGTGATGCCTATGAAACAAACTTTGGCAGTCGACAGCCTTATTTCGTGGATGGTGAGACCATTTCGCGTTTCTTCCGTTTCCGTGATTATGAAACAGATTATTTCGTTCTACGCGGAGAGGTGACAGGTGAGTTCAATACGGGCGGATTGAAACATCGTCTGATCGCAGGCGTAGACTATGATAGTTTTGACAATGACCAAGTGGCTAACCGCTTCCGTCAAGGGAGTATTGGCGGTGCAGCGAGCAGCAGTCTTGACGCAGAGACCTATTTATTAGTGGATGTCGATAATCCGCAATATGGCCTATATGATCGCCCCGATGCAGCTTTACAGATTGACCGTTTTGAAAATCTAAGTGGAATTGGGCTTTATTTCCAAGATCAAATTGACCTGACAGATAAATTTCAAATCCGTTTTGGTGGGCGTTATGACAGTTTTGATCAAGAATTAGATAATCGCAGCTCTAATGTAATAGAAGAGTCATCAAATGACTATTTTTCTCCGCAATTCGGCGCCGTATATAGAGCCACGGATGCCGTTAGTGTCTATGCCTCTTACGGAGAGGGCATACGACAACTCTCTGGAAACGACCCAGACGGAAATGCATTTGACCCCAATAAAACAAAGTCTGCAGAGTTTGGGGTTAAAGCTGACCTAGGGGGGCTTTTCCAAAATGTCGAAGGTACGGCGTCAGCAACCTTATTCAAAGTTGAGCAGAGCAATATCCTTGTCTTTGGAGGAAACTTCACGGACCCAATTCCTGCGGGTGAGGCCGAGAGTAAAGGATTGGAGCTAGACGCTAATCTAATCTTTGAAAACGACATAAGCCTATGGCTGTCATATGCTTATACCGATGGTGAATACACAAATCAGGGTGTCGACACATCGACATTCACAGAGTTTGAACCGGGGTCGCCCTTGGTCAATTCTCCTGATCATCAACTTAGCCTGCAGATGTCAAAGGGTTTTGAATTTGCAGAGATACCCGCAGAATTAGGCGGCGGTATTTTATATGTAGGAGCTCGCTCTGGTGAGCTCGGCACGGATTATACTTTGCCCGATTATCTGACCGTTCGTTTGTTTGGTGAAGTCGAGCCCATTGAGAATATCGCACTTCGGCTCAGTGTCGATAATCTATTTGATGAAACCTATTACACAGATTCATTCGCCAGTGTTTGGACACAGCCTGGTGCGCCGCGGAGCTTTCGCGTTTCCGCTAGATATAGCTTTTAAGAGGAATTCTATGACAGCAATTACAATTAAAAACCTTGTCGTCAGCCGTGGCGACAGCAAGGTGTTACAGAGCATCTCTTTTGAGGTGCAGCCAGGGAGTGTTTATGCACTCCTTGGTGGTAATGGGGCGGGTAAATCAACCTCACTATTGACTCTATTGGGCTTTTTAAAGCCCGATAGCGGGAGCGTCACAGTTTTAGGACATGACGTGACCAAAGACATTGCCAAAATCCGTCACACTATCGCCTATTTGCCAGAAGCGGCGACACTTTATCCGCACCTGAATGCCTATGAAAATCTCAGCTATTTTCTGGAATTGGCTGGCAATAAAAAAACGAGAGCTGAACTTGATACAGCCTTAGATGAGGTCGGACTTCAGGTCGATGCGCGGGCGCGTCATATGGATAATTATTCCAAAGGCATGCGCCAAAAGGTTGCCATCGCGCTCTCCATACTGCGCGAGACACCTGTTCTGTTATTGGATGAACCTACATCAGGACTGGACCCTGTCGCCATTGATGAATTTAATGCCTTGGTTCGAAAGCTCTCAGGGCAAGGTAAGACGATTTTGATGGTGACCCATGACGTTTATGGTGCCTGCCAAGTGGCCGATCGGATTGGGCTTTTGCGGCGCGGTGAATTGGTCGGCAGTTTTGATGCCCAAGCTGGGGCGCGAATTGATACAGAAATTGTCCATGCGGCCTTTGCAGAAAGGGCAGCGGCATGACCACTTCATTGACAATTGCCCGTGAAGAATGGCGGCAATGGCGGCGCTCCCGCCTTGCTATGGTCAGTATGATCGTATTTTCTATTCTTCTTGTTTTCACAACGGTTCTAACTCTGATTGATGCCCAAGAGGCCCGTCACGAGAGGCTGCATCAGCAAGAGCAGGCCGAGCAGACATTTCTTGATCAACCTGATCGTCACCCACATCGTATGGTGCATTACGGTCATTACGTGTTTCGTGCACCGCCAGCGCTGGCTATTTTTGATCCGGGCGTTGATGCTGTAACAGGACAGTCCATATTCCTTGAAGGTCACAAACAAAATTCAGCGATGTTTGCGGATGCGCGCGCAGAAGCCAGAACAGGCGGGTTTGGCGCGCTCTCTCCGGCCAAGGTTTATCACTTCTTTTTACCTCTGCTTATCATTGCCCTCGGCCATGGCGTAATTTTGCGAGAAAGAGAGGCGCGCACATTGGGGCCTCTGCTCTCTCAAGGGGTTAGCGGGGTTCGGCTTTATCGGGGTAAGTTATTGGCTTTGTCCGTTCTTATCATGATATTATCGCTTCCGGCGTTGTTCTCTGCTTTTGTCGCTAGTCTCTCTGGTGAAAGCCTATTGGCAGGGTTGGTGCTTTATCTAGGGCATTTAATTTATCTCTTTATTTGGGCTGGGCTTGCTTTGTTGGTTTCTGTGGCCACGCGCTCGCGCGGCGTTGCTTTGGGCGTACTTTTGGCTGTTTGGGTGCTTACAGTATTAGTCATACCCCGTATTGGCGTGACTTCGGCAAGTGCAGCGCTTCCAACGGAAGGAAAAATTTTAACGGATATGCGGATGAATGATGACCTTCGCAAACTCGGCGATGGGCATAACGCTTCTGATCCGGCTTTTGCAAAATTGAGAGCTGATACACTAAAGAAATATGGTGTTGAACGCATAGAAGATTTACCGGTTAATTATCGCGGTATTGTGGCGTCAGCAGGCGAAGAAAAACTGACTCAGACTCTTAATCAATATGCTGAAAAGCGGTTGACGCGAGAAGCCGAGCAGGCCTCGCATTTGTCTGGTTATTCTTGGGTGTCTCCATATTTGGCCATTAGCGGTGTCTCTCGGAATGTTGCAGGCACCGATCTTGCTACGCATCATCGTTTCCTACGTGAGGCCGAAGCGTTGCGTTATGATTTCGTTCAGGGGCTCAACAAAGCCCATGTCGAGCAGCTGTCATATGAGGCTGATATGAACCGTAACAAGGGTGAAGAAGGCTGGCGCCGCGCGCGAGTAGATGCCGGTAATTGGCAGGTCTTGAAGGACTTTAGATTCACGCCTGACAAAGCGGCCATACGGGTGGAACGCGCTCTGCCTAAAATTCTTGCGCTACTGCTTTGGTTCGTCGCCTTACTTGGGGCAGGGGTTTATTCAGCACGGAGGTTGACACCATGATGCGCGAATTACGATTTATGTTCCGCGATAAGGCGGTGTGGGTTTGGCTCTCCTTAGCGTTTCTTTTCTCTGTCTTGGCCGTCACGCTTGGGATGAATGAAATCTCGCAACAGCGCGCCGAGATTGCAGAGCTTAAACAGCTGGATGAAGTTGAACGCGAAGTCGTGCTCGGCAAGCAATCGGATTGGGGGTCTGCGGCTTATTACACCTTTCACCTGACCTATGATGCGCCGTCTGATTTTGCTTTCGCCGCCATAGGCCAACGGGATGTAAGCCCTTGGAAACACCGTATTCGGATGTTGGCTTTAGAAGGCCAAATCTATGAAACCGATGCGAATAACCCTGACTTTGCCTTAATTGGCCGATTTGATTTCGCCTTTGTGGCCACGCTCATCGCGCCGCTTTTAGTCATTCTGCTTTTATTTGACCTGCGCTCGGGGGAGCAAGCCGCAGGGCGCTTGCGCCTGATTGAGGCTAGTGCGTCATCTGTGCGTCGTCTCTGGTGGAGCCGGGCGGGCTTACGTGTGGGCGCCTTGATTTTGGCTTTATGCCTGCCTCTCTTGGCGGCGGGCGTAATCTCGGGAACAGCCATCACAACGCTTCTGGCTTGTGCTGGTGCGGTGTGTGTCTATCTCTTGTTTTGGATGGGGCTTACGCTTTGGCTCACGCCAGCCATACGGACTGGGGCTTATAACCTCACCATAATGTTGGGTGTCTGGCTTTTTGTTTGTGCCGTTATACCTGCAAGTTTGACGCAAATAATTAATAAATCTGTTCCGCTTCCTGATGGCGGGGAGATTGTATTGGTTCAGCGCGAAGCCGTAAATGATGCATGGGATATTCCGAAAGAGGAAACATATGCTGCCTTTATGGAACGCCACCCTGAATGGGCAGGCTATACAAAATGGGACAGTGAGGCCTTTGAATGGAAATGGTATTATGCCTTTCAACAAGTCGGCGATCAAACGGCTGAACCTCTGAGTCTGGCATATCGCCAAGGCCGTGAAAAACGTGACACACTAGCAGGGCATGCGAGCTTCATATCTCCGGCCACGCTTATGCAGCGAACAATAGAAGGTTTGGCCAATACAGATATGAAATCGGCGATGGCTTATGAAATAGCTGTTCGCGATTTCCATGCTGGGCTTAGGGCTTGGTATTATCCGCGTCTCTTTCCTAATTTGAAATATGAGGCGGCAGAGCCCACAAATGCGCTGCCAAATTATAATGATGCAGGGCTGTGAACGCACATATATTGATTACTTTGGCGCGTTTGGAGCGTCAAAAATATCTATAACCATAAATATTTATTACCATTAATATGGGCTCGGTTTAATCCATTAAGCCGAGCCCAAATTCATTCAAGGGTGCAATCAACTCTTACAATAGCCGATGATGAAATGGCGGCTTGGGCGGCTCTTGGGGCTGCTTAGTGGGAATGAAAATAAGCAAGATCGCAATTGAATGAGTGCGGGTGCCAATGAGGCTGACACAATACACGCTGTGATTTTTAAATAGTGGTTATTTGCTCAGCTGTTTCTGTGATTGTCTGTATCAAGCGTTTCAATTTGGATGACATCACCCGACCCTTACGAGATATGAGCCACAAATTCTGTGATTGAGGGGTGTCTAATTTTGCGACCATAAGCTGTTTCGAATGAGGAAAAGCTTCTAATCCGCTGCGCGGCAGGATGGTGTACCCTATGCCGGCGGCAACGGGAGTGGGTATTTGCCCTATTTGATTTATATACCCTCTAATGCGTAAGGCATTAGAGCCTAAATATTCATTGGGAAAGTTGAGGGGTAACAGCTTATCGGCGAACGCATAGGCATCTGGATGCGCGACAAGACCGCGCCTTTGTAATTCGGCATAGGTTATATTAATCCCAATCGCCGATTTTGGCAGGAGTAGGCATAACTCTTCACGGCCTAGCGCTTGTGCCTTAATACGGCTGTGATTTGGTTTTTCGCTCACGACCCCCAAATCATAGTCCCCAGCGATAAGGCCGCTTAGGATGTTTGTTTGTGGCGCCGCCTCAAGATCAATTCTTAAATTCGGCGCTGTATTCATCCAGGGCAATAATTTGGGATAAAGTAGCATGGCAAAACTGCCAGAACAGGCAAGTCGAATCTCTCCGATATTAGGGTCATCGGCTTCTATGGTTTCGCGCAGTTGTTTTTCTTCTCGTCTTCTTGAAAGCCCTAAAGCAAAGATAGCGTCTCCTTGCTGCGTAAGAGAAAAACTTTTGCCATCTTGAGAGATTAAAGGGTAACCAAAATATTGTTCCAATTTGCGTAGATGTTGCGACACGCCCGGCTGTGTCATGTTCAATCGCTTTGCCGCCTGTGTGAAATGTTCGGTTTCACACAGGGTCGTGAAAGTCTCTAACCAAGTGGCATTTATCATTTTATCATAATAAAAGATTATCAAATTTATCACAAATCATAATTTTATATTTGTGCAAGCAAGGCTCATATGGGGTTCTCAATTTCAAGAGGAGACTATTTGATGTCTACACCCCGTACATTTTCCCATATTGGCCTGTCAGTTCCGGATTTAGAGGCCGCGGTGAAGTTTTATACCGATGTTTTCGGATTCTATACAATCATGCCGCCGAACGAAGTCGTCGAAGACGACAGTGCCATAGGCCAGATGTGCACGGATGTGTTTGGGGCCGGTTGGAACAAATTGCGTATTGCGCATTTATCGACGGCCGATCGTGTTGGAATCGAAATCTTTGAATTTCCTGAAAATCATGCACCAGATAAAAACCTGAATTATCGCCAACACGGCACATTTCATTTTTGTATCCAAGACCCAGATGTCGAAGGCATTGTTGAAAAGATTGTGGCGGCAGGGGGCAGGCAACGTATGCCAATCAGAGAATATTACCCAGGAGAGAAACCCTATCGTATGTGCTATGTCGAAGACCCGTTTGGTATCGTATTTGAAATCTACAGCCATAGTTATGAGCTGATTTATTCAAGTGGGGCTTACGCATCCTAAGCACGTCATTCCAAAGAAAGACAAGGCCATAATATTTACGGCCGAAATGAAAATAGATACCCCAATACCGATCGCACTATTGGGGTGTCCGCTTTGCCGCTGATGTCGCGTTCCTGAAGAAAATCACTTTACACTATCAAATGTAAGGGCAGGGCCCACCATCGACCGCTCGGCAGGTTGGCCCTGTTGTTACAATCCATCGTGAATGATTAATAATGGAATGGGTTTATGCCCAAAGTGAGGTTAGAACCAATTAACTACGTGGTGCAATTTTTGCGGTCAACTCGTCAATACGACTTTTTATTTCTTCATCTGAGATAGTTAAGTTTAGTTTCATCTGTATAAAAGCTAATCGTCCCTCACAAGCACGAATTATTTCCGCCCAAGTTTTAATCCAAATAGTGACACCGTTTTTTATGTAAAAGACACCTTGTGGCCTATTGTCTTCAGTTATTTTATCTCGGACATAATCATCATATTCAGTACCGATTAAGTAGAAATTCCAATCCGTATTTGTACCTTTGAAGTCATGTTGTTTGGATAGCGTCAAAGCATAGTTCTCAATTTGGTCAGCTTCTTTTTTAGTAAGTTTAATCTTTGGGGCCTTCAGCTCAATAACAAGAAATTCTTTTTTTTCAGCGTCAGGGTGAGGAACACTTCTTCCTAAAAAAGTATCGACTCTAGCAGATTTACCTTTGATAGTTTTAACTGGCTTACGGCCTTTGCGTTTTTTTCCCATATCTGAGCAAACACGGTTCATAATGCGAGTTAATCCAGCTTCATGTAAAGTTATGTGAAAGTTCTCACCAAATAACCAAGTGTTGTTCTGTATTAGAGTGTCTAGTTGCCCCCGTTCTTTGACATGCTTTCTGAGGTCTTTATCAAATACGACTTTTTTTAGAACTTCGATTATCGTAATTCTTTCATAAATGAACTGTGCGGTTTCTACTATATTTACTAACTCTGTTTTTTCCAACAAATCCGCGAAGTCGTCTTGTTTGTTTTTAGGTAAACCGAAAACGGCAGATAAGATTGTAGTTAGCGAGTCTGGATTACTGATAAAGGCTTGCTTTAAAAGCGAAAGCATCATTTCTTTTTGTGAGTCATGAGCCTCTCTGAAGGTTTTGGAATATGTGCTGGCGACCCTAGTCGTTACAGCGAAGACTTCCTGTTCTGCCTTTTCTGCGGCGTTCTGCGGGTCTTGTTTGTAGGGGTATATACCTTTTTTTTTATACTCTTCGATAAGGCCTGAGTTTAAATTCGCCTGAATTTCTCTAAAAACATTGTTAAGTCGTTCGCGTATTTTTTCAAATGTTTCAATTAATATTGGCTCATTTAGGTCTCCAAGCCCTAACAAGCCTTTCTCATGGGCTTCATTGAAATAGTCAGAGTATGCATATGCAGAAAATGAAATACCTGGCGCAGTTACGTTAGCTGGCTGTGAGTCCAAAATTACTCCAGGTCGAGAGCCATAATATATTTTTCTCTCATCATTTGAACGCTTCCATATTACTAAATCGACCTTGTTAACTACTATGGTTTTACCGTTGCTGGTCACTTTGAACTCAGGAATTAGTCGACGGTTTTCGATGTCAATATTGGGATTAAGTTTTACGCCATTAAAGTGTATCTGCACGCCTGAATACCGAATTAAGTAAGGTGCAAAAATGTGAGATAGTTGCGTTATTATCTCAGGATGGTCAAGTTCATCAAAAACTAACGATAGTGCGGATAGTTTAGCTATTGTGCCAGTTTTGTCGCCTTTCACAGGGATTTTTGTGATTTCGGTCTTTTCTAAATTTAGGGACTTAATTTCTATTGCAATTGCTTCGAGAGTGCCATCTACCATAGACACACTTTCCCAGTTGGCAAAACCTGCGATGGAATGAAAGTGTAGTCTGCCCTTACCTTCTTTGCCGTGTAATGCACGTTTACCTACTGTAGTTTGTTTTTGTGCCTTCCATGAACCCCCAACTTTTTGAAAAGCCTCCACCGCTTGTTGAGTGTTAATTCCCGTTCCATCGTCCTTCACCGTAATTTCATCCACCCCGCCAAGCTCATTTACCTTAGTTGTGACAAATACGTTAGACGCATCGGCATCCAATGAATTCCAGATGAGTTCAGAAATTACTTTTACTGGGTTACTTGAATTTACAGTTTTTTTGACAAAATCTTGCTTTGCCGCCAAGCTTAGGGTTTCGTTGTCACCGATTGTATCAAGCATAAAATTAGTACCTCGCAAGTTAGGTAGCTTAACAGCGACTACGGAAAGATAGCAACTAGTCCGTTTTACAATTATGCAATTACTTCCAAAGTCCGTTATGTCACTGCCGTGGCCTTATTCGACTAAAATCGATTCAGAGGAACGATTTTTAGGCTTCGCCTATGGTCCGCCAAGCCCCTTCAATACCCTTAATTCCTCTTTGGTCTGTCGCTCTATCCTCCATAAAACCGACAAATTTAGTTTTTTAATTCCCGCCCTTCAAAGCGAGGGTAAATTAGGTTTGTTCTTTATGGCGGGCCTGATCGTACGTTGGATTGGCATAAAGATGACATGCGTCGTTGAACGCTTTGGGTTGTAACGCGCCCAAAGTTATGAGGCGGCCTGATGCGTGCTATCAACGCCTTGTAATGAGGGGTCTTTTGGCCATCAGTAATCTGGATGAAACATGTCACCGTGTGGCCGTAAGGTTACAAAAATAACTTTCGCTAGCCAGGGTTCCCCAGCCCGTAACCCGATGACCACACGGACGCCCACTTTCATCCAAGAGAGGAAATAAGAGAGACGCAAATGAGAGAATTTAAGATGAGGTAATTAAATATAAATACCCCGCCCAAATGCCAGCACCAATGCCAGTCCAAATGCGAGCCCCAATGAATGGCGCGCTTGCGCGGCCACTTGGGGGCGGAGGTTAATATAGATCGAGAAAGATACGGGGCCGCATCCTCTATTGCTCGCTACACGAGATGTCGTTCGGAGGGTTAGCGTTTTTTCGCGGGCTTTCGGCCTTTTCGCATTAATTTACCTGTGCCGCCGCTATTGCGGTTTGGGGGCGTTCGTTTTCCGCTGGGTCTTTCCGAATTTGGGCCGCTATTGGGGCCACGATTTGAACGGCCACCGCCAGTCTTTCCTGACGGTTTACCAGAGGGTTTTCCAGTGGATTTACCAGTGGATTTACTAGGGGGCTTCCCGCCTGTTTTGCCTTGTGCATTTCCGGCGGCTCTGGCCGCTGCGCGGGCTAGCTTTTTCTTATGCGGTTTTTTCGGTTTGCTGTCGAAATTCATCCCATCTTTGGGGCCGTCATGGGCGGGGCCGGGTGTACGGGCGTTTTCTGGGCTGTCTTGGTAATCTGACTTGCCGTGATATTTGGGTTTATCTTTACGGGGGGCTTTGCCTTTATAATCAGACTTTCCCTTATAATCAGACTTGTCCTTGTAATCAGACTTGCCTTTATAATTCGACTTCCCTTTGGGCGCTCCGTCTCTTTTGGCGCGCGGTTCGCGGGGCTCTTGGCCTCTTTGTCCGCGCGAGGCCTGAAAGTCTGGCTTGCCTTCAATCCGGGTTGCGGTAATGGCTTTTTCGATTTTACCTTCGGGGCCAATGGCGGCCACAAAACGCTCCACACCTTTGGGCGCAACTTCGACAAAGGTCTGCGTATCGGTAATTTTAATATTGCCGATTTCGCCTTTTTTCAGCTCGCCCGATTTGCATAACATAGGGAGGATCCAGCGGGGCTCGGCTTTTTGTTTGCGGCCCAAATTGAGGCAGAACCAAATACCGCCCTCGAAATCATCGCGGCCTCTGGTTTCGCGGTGTTCACGCGAACGCCTCTCGCCGCCGCGTTTATCATCCGCGGGGTTATAGCTATTGGCCGCCGATAATTCCTCTGGCGCAGAGCGCGTCGCGCGATATTGGCGGATGAAAGCCATTGCGATAGATTCAGATGAATGCTCGGCCAGTAATGTATCGACAATGGCGCGTTCTTCATCAGAGACAGGCGTATCGAGCACGAGAGAGGCGAGCATACGTTCATCGTCTTTGGCGAGGACTTCTTCCGCCGAAGGGGGCTTGCCCCAATTGGCGGTTATTTTGGCGTCGCGGAGTAATCGTTCTGTTCGTCTTTGTGCCTTATAGGGCACGATGAGCGCGCTAATGCCTTTTCGTCCGGCGCGTCCTGTTCGGCCAGAACGGTGGAGCAGGGCTTCGGGGTTTTTGGGAATAGAGGCGTGGATAACGAGTTCAAGATCAGGCAAGTCAAGACCGCGCGCCGCCACATCAGTGGCGATGCAGACTTTGGCGCGTCCGTCTCGCATGGCTTGGATAGCATGGCTACGTTCGGCTTGGCTTAATTCTCCGGATAGGGCCACAACCGAGAATCCGCGATTTCCAAATCGGCTCGTCATGCGGTTGACGGCCATACGGGTATCGCAGAACACGATGGCATTTTTCGCATCATGATATTGTAACAGGTTTGAAATGGCATTTTCACTATCAGCGGGCGCAATCGTCAAGGCGCGATATTCAATGTCCAGATGTTGTTTTGTGTCGGCGACGACTTTTAATCGGACTGCATCTTTTTGGTATTTCTTGGTCAAGCTGGTGATAGAGGCCGGCATAGTGGCCGAGAACATAAGGCTGCGGTGGTTTTCGGGGGCGGCGTTGAGGATGAGCTCTAATTCCTCGCGGAAGCCCATTTTTAACATTTCATCCGCTTCGTCGAGGACGACGGCTTTCACGCCGCTCATATCTAGCGAGCCGCGTTTAATGTGGTCGCATAATCGCCCGGGCGTGCCGACGACGATATGGGCACCGCGTTCCAATGCGCGGCGTTCCGTGCGCATATCCATCCCGCCAACACAGGTCGCCAGAATGGCGCCTGCTTGGCCATATAGCCATTCCATTTCGCGTTTGACCTGCAAGGCTAGCTCACGTGTTGGCGCAATCGCTACTATGAGCGCGCTCTCTGTTGGCGCAAATTCGTCTTCTTTGCCCAACAGGGTCGGCGCCAGGGCCAGGCCAAAGGCAACCGTTTTTCCTGAACCCGTTTGGGCCGAGACGAGCAAATCAGAATGAGAGATTTTTGGGTCAAGCACAGCAGACTGAACAGGCGTCAGAGTTTTATATCCCTTTTTCGCCAAAGCGGCCGCCAAAGAAGGGTGAACCGTATCGGGCAAAGCGGTGTCTGTTTTGCCTGTAGGGGCATCTGCCTCTGTCGCTTCGGAAGGGGTCGGGGACATATCTGTCATAATTTCTTTCGGGGGCTATTCGGTATAGGCGCATATTCGCCCCGCCTCATCGCGTATCATATACTAAACGCCCAAGCCCCGCCCCCTATGGTGTTTAGGGCGAACTGTATAGGGAAAAGGTGAGTCAATGCCCATGATGCACAGGATAAGGCCCCCTTTCTCACAGAAGGGAGGGATGAGATAGCTTGATAAGCCCTTCTCATCTGTTAAGAGGCGGGCAGAATAATTTTTAGTATAAAGGACTCGCCATGGCAGGCCATTCAAAATGGGCGAATATCCAGCACCGTAAGGGGCGTCAGGATAAACTTCGCTCGAAACTTTTTTCTAAACTCGCGAAAGATATTGCGATTGCGTCTAAAATGGGCGGCCCTGACCCTGATATGAATCCGCGTTTGCGCCTCGCTATTGCTAACGCCAAAGGCCAATCCATGCCGAAGGATAATATTCAACGTGCTGTTGATAAGGGTGCAGGCGGCGACGGAGATGATTACGAAGAAATCCGTTATGAGGGATTTGGTCCCGGCGGTATTGGTTTCATCGTCGAAGCCAGCACAGACAATAAGAACCGCGCTGCGATGGCTGTGCGGACGGCCTTTTCTAAAAATGGCGGTGCTTTGGGAGAGACAGGTTCTGTTGCTTTCATGTTCGACCAATTGGGTAAGATTGAATACCCTCTAGCGGTCACAGATGAAGACTCAATGATGGAGGCGGCTATCGAAGCTGGCGCTGAAGATTGCGAGACAGATGAAGAAGCCGAAGACCAGTGGGATGAGTATGAGCCCGTTCATACAATCTGGACGGCCCGTGATGATCTTGGGAATGTTGCCGCAGAACTAGAAAAGACATTTGGTGAAGCCAAATCCGTCAATCTGGTTTGGAAAGCCCAAAACGAAATTGATAATCCTGAACAGGCGGCAGCGGTCGTTCGTCTCACGGATGCACTCGAAGATGTCGATGATGTTTCAAATGTATTCCATAGCTTTAATATGACAGACGAAGCTTTAGCGACGCTAGAAGGCGATGAGTAAATTGAATTAAATAATTCAGAAGGCGGCTCTGAATTAAATTTCAGAGCCGCCTTTTTTATGGGCTTATATCAATCTGATCCAGATTAGATTGAACTTGGCCTCGACTAAGCAAAGACTCGATTAATCAAGGTCAGAAGCGCTATGCCGATTAGGGACGCGCTCTTCTTCGGGGCCCCACATTCGGTTAACACGGCGACCGCGCTGAACGGCTTTACGTTCGCCAATTTGGTTTGTCCAACGCAGGACGTTTTTATAATCCTGAGTTTGCAAAAACTCTCCTGCTTCGTAAATATTGCCCAAAGCGAGCTGGCCATACCATGGCCATATGGCCATATCTGCGATAGAATATTCATCACCTGCGAAATATTCATGCTTTGCTAGGTGTTTATCCAATACGTCGAGTTGGCGTTTTACTTCCATAGCAAAACGGTTGATGGGATACTCCCATTTCTCGGGGGCATAGGCATAGAAGTGACCGAAACCACCGCCTAGATACGGACCGCTACCCATTTGCCACATAAGCCATGAAATCGCCTCAGTACGGGCGGTGAAATCTGTGGGGAGGAAGGCCCCAAATTTCTCAGCCAGATACATTAAAATTGAGCCTGATTCAAAAACGCGCTGGGGCGGGTTTGTACTGTGATCCATTAGCGCAGGAATTTTAGAATTTGGATTTACAGAGACGAAGCCGCTTGTGAATTGATCGCCTTCTTGGATATTCGTGACCCAAGCATCATATTCGGCGCCTGAATGCCCGGCGGCGAGTAATTCTTCGAGCATGATTGTCACTTTCACGCCATTGGGTGTTGCCAAAGAGTAGAGCTGCAGCGGGTGCTCGCCTACGGGTAAGTCTTTTTCAGACGTGGCGCCTGAAATAGGTCTGTTTATATTGGCGAATTTCCCGCCTGAACTTTTGTCCCATGTCCAGACTTTTGGTGGGGTATAGATATCAGTCATAATGGTTCTCTCTGTTTAGGGAAAATGTAAGGTCGTTTGCTGTATCATCAAGGCAGGGCGCTTTCACAATAAATTGAAAGGCTTCAATCTTGATAGCGTGAACGATCCCATACTTGATTAAAGGGCTTGCTCCGCCCCGAAGGTTGAATAATCATAAGATGTTCCCGTGTTAGATTTCGCGGACCATCTACGCCGCAGGCATGCGAGATGACTTCGACTTCTTTTTTTATGCTTTTGACATAATTACGAACGCGTACGGCCTTGTTCGAAGGGTCCAAACCGCGCTGAAGGCGGTGATTATGTGTCGTAATTCCCGTGGGGCACGTATTTTTGTCGCATTTCAAGGCTTGGATGCAGCCCAAGGCAAACATGAAGCCCCGCGCGGCATTAACAAGATCAGCGCCCGCGCAAAAGGCCCATGCGACATCGGCGGGTGTAATAAGTTTGCCGCTGGCAATTAGGGCGACGCGGTCTCGTAATCCATATTCACGCAAGAGGTCATCCATTAAGGGTAAACTCTCACGTATAGTTAAACCTGTATTGTCGATGAGAGGGAGGGGCGCGGCACCCGTTCCGCCTTCGCCGCCATCAATAACGATATAATCTGGCGCACTCTCTTCGCCTCGTTGTTTAATGGCTTTCATTAGATCGATAATGGGTAGGGGATTCCCAATACAAAATTTGAGCCCCGTTGGCCGCCCAGAGACTTCTCTTACGTTATGCACAAGGTCAAGCAGCTCTTCTGGGTTAGCGGCATCAATATGCCGGTTAGGAGAGATAGCATCTAACCCTTCGGGAATGTGGCGTATCTCTGCAATTTCAGCCGTCACTTTTTTGCCGGGTAATATACCGCCTTTACCGGGCTTTGCCCCTTGGGAGAGTTTAATTTCTACCATGCGAATATGCGGGTTTTCGCAAATTTTTCTAAGCCTCTCTTCATTCAATGTGCCGTCTGGGTTTCGTGCCCCAAATTTTGCTGTCCCAAGCTGATAAATGACGTCGCATTTACCCTCTAAATGATAAGGAGACACACCGCCTTCGCCCGTATTTAAATAACATCCTGCCAAAGCGGCCCCATGAGAGAGGGCTTGGACAGCAGGTTTGGATAGACTGCCATAGCTCATGGCGGAAATATTAAAGAAACTTTTGGGGGCATATGGGTGCCGCGTGTTTTTCCCAATAATAAAGGCAGGCAGGTTTTCATGCTCGTCTTGAAGTTTTGGAAATAAACCATTGGCGAAAATAGGTGTGCCGGGCGAGAGGACTTTCGTTGAACCGAAGGGAACAACATCAGCGCCATGATCGGCAACATGGTTTACCCATTCTCGCTCTGCGCGGTTGAAGGGCATTTCTTCACGATCCTGAGCGAAAAAATATTGTCTAAAAAATTCCCCGAGTTTTGAAAACACAGTCCGAAACCGCCCTATAACTGGGTAGTTTCGTCGGATGGCACTTTTTGTCTGGGTGATATCGATAATGAAGAATATCAAGCCTGTGATGACCAACATTCCAATGACAAACAGGAAAAGCGACCCCAGAAGATTTAATCCCCGCATGGCAAAGCTCGTCGCATGTTCCATAGGGGTGAGATCCACCTGAAAAGTAAGATTAAATGAGCGATTTGAGAGCATTTAGATGTTTCTCATCCTTAGTTGGTATTCTGTTGACTTATGCGCTTGATATTGAGGCTCGGCAAGTCGTCTGGCATAGCCTATGACGTGATAATCCATGACAATAACCTAATGTATCAAAGTGGGGATGGATTTAGGGAATATTATTATATCATTGCCTAAGCTCAACCTAAGGATAACACTGATGAAGCTTTTTTTAATATCTGTATTGAGCATTTTTCTGATTTTCATCGGTGGGTGCGTTGCTGGTTTTTTTATGCCAAATACGCTGACAGTAGAGCGGTCCATTGTCATGGACGCTTATATTGATGATGTTTTCCCTTATCTAGAAGATCTCGAGCAACATCAAAATTGGGCGGCGCTTGATCTCTATCTGGGGAATACAGCCATTATTACCGGAGGCGCAGATTATGGGACAGGGCAAACGCAAGCCTGGCAAAATGGCCCTGAAAATTTTGAGTTTGGTAGCCGCGAAATCGTTCAATCTCAAGCGGGAGAATTTGTCCAAATTAGTTTAAATATTGCGGGCAAGAGTAGTTTAATGACCCATGCGTTAACATCAAACCAAGATGAGACTGTAACTGTCTTATCCAATCACGCCTTTCCGCAACCTGGGTTTCCTTATCTTGGGCGATTAAGGCAATACCTCGTTAAATCTGGTCGTGAACGAGATTTAGATGCTGCGTTATTACGGTTGAGAACTATCGTAGAAGCCAATCGGGACTAACGCAAAAAGCGCTATTTTAGGAAAGAGTGCCTTTAGGGGTCTGGTACGGTTTCGGCGCGCATCCAATCGGGCAGGGGTTGAACGGACTCAGATTCGTCTGTGTCAGTTTCAAGGGTATTTGTCACACGGGATTCTGGTTCAGGGGCGTTTAACTTTAAGGCCCAATTATTGGGATCAATGGCATCTGTTTTAGGGACTTCGACAGGTTCGAGAAATTTATTTGTACTACGAACAGGATTGGAGCGGAATGTATTATTAAAACCGCCGACATCATCCAATACCGTGGTGGAAGGGCCGCCGCCATTAAAGGAATTATCACCAAGGGGTACCTTCCAGATATTCTGTCCTCCGCCAACTTGTCCGGCAGTGTCTGGACGCCTCGTTAGACCATTTGCGCTAGTTTCACCGCGATCAGTGCCAGTTCCGGCCATACCATTGAAACTTTCCCATCCGGCGCTGTTGCGGCCTTGATAGGTTCGTAAATATTCAGGGCAGTTTTCATGCGTTCTGTTGGCCTCGCGGCATCGAATATCCAACACGAGACCGTCATAGCCTGCGCCAGGGCTCGAGGGTCCAGGGGCTAGCGTCCAGCCATTTGCGCCCGGTGCAGTACGGCGTGTTCCGCCGCTGGGCGGAATTCCGTTCCCGCCGCCAGTACTCGGTCCAGCTATTAAGGGATTCCTGCTCGTAGGTCCGCCTTGCCCGGGTGTGGTTGGAGGTAACCCAACGGGGCGGCGGAGCAAGTCTTCCATCGGGCTTGATTGTGATTGCGGTATGGCTGTTTCTATTTCGTCAGGTGTGACGGGTGCATCGGGTGATGCCAAAATAGTGGGTGCCGTGGTCAAGGTTTCTGGAGCAATAGGTGCTGGCTCTGCGACATCAGGCGGGTCAATTGTTTCGGGTGTTGGCGGCACTGGGTTTGGCTCGATAATGGGCTCAGGCGTAATGGGCGCTAAGATGTCTTCGGGCTCTTCTGGCAATATTTCTTCTTCGATGACGGGGCCCGCTATTGGCGCTTCGTCAATTGGGTCAGGCGTGATGAGGGGGGCAAGCTCTAAGTCAGGCTCTGGTTCAATCAATGGGGCATCCACGATGGGGGCCTCGGGGAGAGGGTCTTCGATAAGCGGTGAATCAAGAGACTCTGGAAAGTCTTCTATGATTGGCGCTTCTTCAATTGGCAATTCTTCTAGAATTACTTCTGGCTCGGCAATCGGGTCTGGTTCGATAATGGGTTCTGGTTCAGGAACAGGCTCTGGAATGGGCTCTGGCTCAGGAATGGGCTCTGGCTCAGGAATGGGCTCTGGCTCAGGAATAGGTTCAGGCTCAGGAATAGGTTCAGGCTCTGGCTCAGGGTTAAGCCGTTCAACGGGCAAAGGCTCTATTGTGGGCTCGGGCTCGACCATTGGTTGAGAGATGATTTCAGGCGTAGGCGGTATAATTTCAGGTTCTGGTTCAACTATAGGCTCTGGCTCGATAATAGGTTCAGGAATAGGCTCGGGTTCAGCTATAGGTTCTGGTAGGGGTTCAGGTTCAGGTTCTGGTTCTGGTTCAGCTATAGGTTCTGGAGCCGGAGGTTGTGGCGCAATGGGTTCGGGTTTCGGTCTGGGCTTGGGGCGTGGGGTCACGGCTGGAGCAGGGGTTGCAGGGCGCAAGACTTCTGGTTCAGGCGCTGGAGTTGGTTCTTCTGGCGGCGTTGGGTCAAAAGTCACGATTTGAACTGGAACTACTTCGGGCTCTTCAGTTATCAAATCAGGCAAAATGAAATTTGGCGATAGAACCAAAATCAATGCCACATGCACGGCCATAACAGCTGCGATAATCGATGTAACGCGCTGCGCATCGTCCTCAAAGAAATCTATGACGGGATCATCATCCAAATAGGGAGAGAAATCGCCATGATGAGGAGGCAAGGGGTAGTGGTCAGTATATGTCATTGACCCCTTCACACGCGTTGGAACCCTAATATCGCCGCCAAATTAGCAACCCTAATCTCTTAGCCATAAGGGTAAGTCTAACATCCGCCAAGAGGGTGTTGGCAGAAGAATACTCTAACGGGTGTTAAAAATTAGTCAGACATGAAGGGATATGACTTAATGGGGCGTTACACTTTCGTATCTATGGCGTTTTTAAGGGCCTTATCTGTGATTTCAAAAAATTTATCGGGCCGGGCCGCAATCATGCGGCCTGTTGATAATTGCCTCTCTTGAAGGCTGTCATCTGTATGCAGAGACACTTCACTGACCCAATCGCCCTCAAGATGTCCCGCTTCAACAAAGCGTAAAAATAATCTGCCGTCCCGTGTCGCCTGTCCTGTTTCACCAGCATAATTGACATTAAAGACCAGATCTAATTTGCGATCGGCTTCGTGATAACGACAAGATTTTGTATAAGCATGTCCGCGGCTTCTCTCTGAACCCGGCTCTTCTAGCCCTTTTCTTGTTGGGTATAAATCGACTTTGTAATCAAGATTGCCCTTTGCCGAGATGTAAAACGTCATCACAGCGTAATTTGCGTCTTTGAACGAAGAGAAGCTAAAGGGGGCCGTCACATAATACCATTTACCAAGAATGCCGCGTAAGTAATATCGCGTGAGCCCTCGTTTCAAGAGAGTGAAAATCGAATAGAATCCTATCGTTGCAAAAAGAGCATATATAATTTGAGGGAGCAGGGCCATTTGGCTGACTTTCGGAGCCAGTATAACAGAGGTAGCCGCTAATATTAAAGAGGTTCCAAAGGCAGATGCACTGTTGATTTGTTGTCTGTTCATGACAAAATTTACCCCTCTAAATTGCCTATGCTCCCCTAATTCAGCCATACATTAAGGGCAGACTTGATGTTCTTCGTAACCACAAAGTGTTGTACCATCAAGGTAAATGCATTAGAGGCCAAACCCTCATTCTATTCATTGAACCCATTATGGTGAAGTTATGTCAAAGCTTATCAATATGAAAAACGGGCCCAAAGCTTACACCAGCGAAGAAATCCAGACATTGAAAGAAGACTTAAACGCGTTTTCAAACGGTGATTCACGCTTGCTTGTCGTTCGCTATAAGATAACGGAACCGAGCCAAGCTGTCTTGGATGTCGTCTTTTGTTCAATGTTGTTATCTAACTATCTCTTAATCGGAAGCGGTTCAGGCCGTATGACAAAATTGATTGATTTAGTCGGCGTCGGGTCCAGATTTTCAGATGGGCAATCTTATGGAGCTTTGAACTATGGCCGCGCTCTCTTAAGCGGTGGGTTTGCTTCTTTTAAAAATCTAAAGCAGTGGTGTCACATGCTCGGTTTGGACAGTAGTGACGAAATCGCTGGCATGAGCAAATATTCAGAAATTCAAAGCTTCCTACAAACGACGTCAACGCAAACTCTATCATCTTTTGATTTAGAAGTGGCGGAAGCCAGTATTTCCATAGGCGGCGTTTTTGATGGGGAAGAACGGTTCCGTAAATTTGAAGTTGTTCAGAAGTCATCTTTGGCGACCACAGTCAGCTGTGACGGTATGACCTTGCCGCTTCAATTTGATCAAGTGTCAGACTTTAACAGCGTTATCGTAAGAAACACAATTTCAAGAAACGTCATTCAGCTTGATATGGATATGTCACGCGTGGATGAATTTTTGAAAGATTTTGCCGTCGCAACGAAATACCTGTGTAACCTTAACTTCATGAGAAGTTATCCAACTTCTATGCAATCTTCTCTGGAAAGACCAAGCGGCGTATCATGAAAGTCGCAATCATTGGCTTAGGGTTGATTGGGTCATCAATTGCTAGGGCGGTTATGCGTGCAGAGACCTCTGCGCACATTCTGGCCGTCGATGCGAGTGACGATGTTCTGAAACAAGCTTTGGAACATGACTTATGCCATGCAACCTCCAATGATATTCACGATATAACCGAAGATTTTGATTTTATAATTTTAGCAACACCTCTGAGTGCCATCGTTAAAATATTACCCGAAGCTATCGATTTGTCTGGGCCAAAGACAATTGTTCTGGATGTGGGTTCGGTAAAGAGCGTTGTCTATAATAGATTGCTTGAAGTACGGCCCGAATTTAACCGGTTTATTCCCGCTCACCCTATGGCTGGTAGCCATTTGGCTGGCCCATTACATGGCCGTTCAGATATGTTTGATAGCCGGAAAATAATCCTCACACCGCCTGAGACTGTTGATGAAGACGCCTGTCGTAAAACAGTAGAATTTTTCGAAATGCTGGGCGCCGATGTCGTCTCTATGGCGCCAGATGCTCATGATGAGATAATGGCCTATGTGTCGCATTTACCGCATTTATTGGCATTTTCTTACATGAAGGCTGGCACAGAGTTTAAAACCGATGAGGGTGTCGACTATATTGATTTTTGCGCGGGCGGGTTTTACGATTTTACTCGTATCGCCCAAAGTGATCCTGCCATGTGGGTGGACATTTTCGAATATAATAAAGGCAAAATTCTTAAGTCTTTGAAAGATGTTTTACGAGTGGTAAATGATTTTGTCGAAACGATTGAGAATTCTGATTCAGAACGTGTCATGCAGACTATAAATCTTGCAAAAAATGAGCGTCAAAAATTAAGGTAACACTATGAATGCGCGTCAATCTCGAATTGGGTATTTAGGGTCAAAAGGGTCTTATACCCATCAAGCGGCCGAGGAACTTTTTAAAAACGAAAAGTTAGTCGGGTTTGCAAGTATTCATGAAATTGTTGAAGCCACGGAGCAAGGCGTGGTGGATAAGGGGGTCGTACCCGTAGAAAATTCCATAGCGGGCCGAGTTGCAGATCTTTATCAAATTCTTGATTTGATAAACCTTAGCATTGTGGCGGAACATTTCGTAGAAATTGCGCATTGTTTGGCTGTGCCAACACCTTCGGACAAAGATAAAGAGATAGACCTTAAAGAAATCGAAAATGTCTATAGTCACAAGCAGGCTCTGATGCAGTGCCGTGATTGGATGTCGAGTAAATTACCAGACGCCGAAGCTGTGAGCATGTCAGATACGGCAAGTTCAGCAAAATATGTATCCGAAACCGCATTAGAAACGAAAGCGGCTATTTGCTCTAAACGCGCGGCGGATATCTATAATTTATCGGTCGTCGCGGAAGATATTCAAAATATCAAACAAAATTACACCAGATTCCATGTGCTAAGCCGCCAGCCCGTACAGCCCGACAATCTTGCGAATTTACGGGCTATTACGACTGTAATTTTCCAAGTGAAACATACGCCCGGATCGTTACTTAAGGCCCTGAGCGCTATCGCTGAAAATGATGTGAATGTGGTGAAACTTGAAACCTATATGGTTTCTGGCCTTAGAGAAGCGCCTACATTTTACGTGGATATAGCCGTCAATCGATTTTCAGAGCTGGGTGAAAAAGCTTTGTCTGAACTGGCGAATAATACGTCATTCTTGAAAGTCATTGGCTGTTATTCTTCAAGCCCACTTCGCAGCGTGGTTTCGGGGTTCTTGTCAGTTTAAGTAGAGAGAGTTATTGGAAAGGTAAAAATCATGGATATTAATATTGGTATTAAAGCGGCGGACAGAAAAGTGTCTGCAGAAGCCGTTAGTCGTCTCTTGGCGGATACATATACGCTCTATTTAAAGACCCATGGTTATCACTGGAACGTCGAAGGGCCACATTTCCAACAACTTCATATTCAATTTATGGAACAGTATACAGAAATGTGGACTGCCGTTGATGAGTTGGCCGAGCGTATTCGTGCCTTAGGGCATTATGCGCCGGGGTCTTATGCAGAGATGGCGGCCTTGTCGAATTTGACAGAAGAATCTGGCCGTCCAGACTGGAAAGCAATGGTGACGACGCTTGCTAAAGGGCATGAACAAGTGGCTAAAACAGCTAGAGATGTGTTACGTGTCGCCGAGGAGGCAGGGGACGACGCTACGGCTGATATTGTTGCGCCGCGCGTCACTTTACATGAGAAAACAGCTTGGATGCTTCGCGCAACAGCGGCTTAAGGTCTTATGTGACTTAAAGCTTTTAGTGACTTAATGCCTAGCCCGCTTTCGCTATGGGGTTGGCATTAAGCTGATTTAGATGAAACTTAATCCGGTCGAATAATTCAGTTTGTTTGACCGGCTTAGAGAGAAAATCATCCATCCCTGCATCAATACAGGCTTGGCGATCATTTTTGAGCGCGTGACCTGTTAAAGCGATAATGGGCGTATGTTCTAGCCCCATCTCTTTCTCATAGGCTATGATCTGGCCAGAGGCTTCGTAACCATCCATGACGGGCATAGATACATCCATGACAATGACAGGGAAACGGGCAGGATCGGCTTTATAAAGGTTTAACGCTTCTTGACCGTTATTGACAAAATGAGGTGTGTAGGGTGATTCTACGAGCATGAGCCTTACGACCTCTTGGTTAAGAGGAAAATCTTCTGCAAATAAAATTTCAGTCTTCGCCGTCTGTTCAGGCTCTTTGGCCTCTATTTGCGGGCTATTTTGTTCGGACGCGATTGGGCTGGCCCGAGTTGGTACCGGCGTCGGCATAATACGTGTCTCAAGCTTGTCTTCGATGGGCGGCTGTGTCTCAGCCACAGGCGGTTGCGGGCTCGGTGGAGCGGGCTGAGCCATTTTCGGCATAGAGGTTAACTCTTGCAAAGCTTTGTGCAGGCGAGCTTCACGAACAGGCTTTACATGGTGGCCAACAATGCCAATTTTTTTCATATCGACCGAAGAAATAGAGGGGTCACAGGAAGAGAGCATCAGGATAGGCAAATTGGGAATAGTCGAGTTTTGGCTAATCATTTGCGCCCACTCAATGCCGTTAATCCCCGGCATTAAATAGTCGAGTACCACAAAATCGAAGGGTTTGTTCTCTTCTAGGCTGGTCTTAAGTTTTGCAAGACCTTCCACACCATCTTCTGCGGTTTCTGTGTCCACGCCCCAGCATCGTAATTGCTCCGTGAAAATTTGACGGTTGATCTTGATGTCATCAACGATCAAAGCCCGTTTGCCAAAGAGAGAGGAGGAATTTAGGGGGTGGTGTACAGCATTCTCATCAATTGGAAGCGGCACTTGAACAGAGAAGACTGAACCTACACCCAGTTCAGATGTCAGGCTGACACGTCCGCCCATCATTTCTACGATGCTTTTCGTGATGGCAAGACCAAGGCCTGTGCCGCCGTAAACGCGCGTTGTTGAGCCATCAGCTTGGGTGAACTTATCAAAGATATGGCCGAGCTTTTCTTTTGGAATACCAATGCCAGTATCGGCGACATCCAAGCGAATGAAGCATGTGCCGTCTCTAGGTTCGGAAACATCCACATTAATGGCAATATGGCCTTCACTGGTGAATTTAATAGCATTGCCAATCAAATTCGTAAGCACTTGGCGTAGACGCCCGCCGTCCCCAATAAAATGCTTTGGCATGTCGGGAGGGTAATTGATAATGAGTTCTAAATTCTTTTCTTGAGCTTTGGCCACCAAGAGTGACGTGACATCATTGATAGCTGTCTTCAAATCAAACGGAATAGGGTCCAGCTCAAGCGCGCCGGCCTCGATTTTAGAGAAGTCTAAAATGTCGTTGATAATCGTTAAGAGCGCAGCGGCGCTGTTATTGATGACTTCGACAAACTCTTTTTGACGTTCATCGATATTAGTATTGGCGAGCAGTTCTGCCATGCCCAAAATTCCGTTCATGGGTGTGCGGATTTCATGGCTCATATTGGCGAGAAACTCTGACTTCGCTTTACTGGCTGCGATAGCTTTGTCTTTTGCGTGTTCAAGAGCCTCGGCTTGATATTTATCTCTGGTTTTGTCCTGAACAAACGACCAAATTTGTAAAGGTCTGCCTGCGGCGTCGCGAATGAGTTCTGCTGTCGTGTGATGCCAACGCACATTCCCATTCACCGTTTTGGAGCGGCCCATAACGTCGAATTTTTTACCATGCTTTACGAGGTTTGCTATGGCCGTACGGTATCTTTCTTTGTCGTCGTCTTCAACAATCGACAAAATACCGTATTTGCGGATCATTGCGATTTTCTCTTTGCCAAAATAGGTGACGAGTGAAGTGCTAAATTGATACTGTTTTGTATTGAAATTATATGTCCAATATCCCGCGTTCCCAATCGCTAAAGAGCGCTCAAGGATTTTCTCTTTTTCTACGAGGTCAGAGACGTCTTCTGAAATGGAAATGGTAAAGTCATTCGGCAGGGACTTGCGGACATGGTGATGCGTTCTGCCATTACCGAGCGTCATAAGTTGTCGTTTGACGTCTTTCTCTGTCTTTTCGGCTTTTGATTGTTCTTCAGAAGAGAGTTTGTTCTTATCGAGAATTTTTTGAGTCAGTAGCCCGTTTTCCATCATCAAATCATGACAATGTGAGAGAGGGTCCCCAACCTTTAACTGTTTTGGAGTGATGCCGAGCTGTTTATAGGCCGCATCTGAGATAAATTGGTAATTGAGGTCTTTATCCAAGATGGAGACACTGACATCTAAGTGTCGACATAATATATCTAAAAATTGATCGCGATATTCAGGCGAGATCTGTTGGTCTATTTCTGATTTACTGACCTGCTTGGGCAGGGGGGGAGTGTCGCTCATTGATCAGCCTAAACTAAAGTTACATCACATTGATGATTCTAGAGCCTCTCTTTGAAGGATTAAGGTTAACAAAGCCCAAAAAAAAACCAGGTTTGCAGAAATCTGCAACCTGGTTTGAAGTCTTCGCTATACAAATCGGGGAGAACTGTATGCGGTAAAAACATAGCGGCAAAAGGGGAGGACGCCGCCGTGTTTCGTTGACTGTATCTAAGGATTTTCTTCAAAAGGGGAACCGACAGGGCCGCAAAGGACTTATGCAAAAAAGCATAGCTCGGGTTTTCGGTGCATTTTCGCGTGTTTTTTAGTTGGGCCTGTTGGAATTTGACCGATTAGCCCAGTTTCGAGTCGCCGTTTGCAAGAACTCACGAAAGACTTTGGCGCGCACTGAACCGCGTAACTGAGTCGGATACACGAAATACAAGTCAAAAGGCTCCCCAGATACGGAAGGCAGGACTTTCACGAGCCGGCGAGAGAGAACAGTCATGTAATCTGGCAGACCTGCAAGGCCGATTCCAGCTTCTGCAGCGCGCATTATGCCGTGCAGATTATTCACGCTTAAAATAGGTTTCCGTGGCGTAGCTGTGCCCGCGCCTAACAGCCAATTAGAGCTTCTGAGATTTTTAGGAATCAGTTCACCAAAAGCGACAATTCGGTGATTGTCCAAATCTTCGGCAGATAGGGGGGCGCCATATTCCGCTAAATAGCCATGACTGGCATAAATGCTTTGTGTGATTTGTCCGAGTTTACGTTCAATGACGTCGCCTTCAGTTGTGGGCCAAGGGCGTAAGGCGCAGTCAACATCAAATGCCGAGAGGTCGTGTTCTTCGTCCTCTAGTATTAGCTGCACATCAATATCTGGATAAGTGCGCATAAAGTCAGGCAGGACAGAGGTAAGCCAATTAGACCCGAGCGATATCGGAGAGGAGACTCTCAGCAGGCCTTGTGGCTTTTCACGACTATCTAATAAGGAAGATCGCGCTAAAGCGACCTTATGCGCCATATCTTGTGCCGCTTTATAAAGGATGTGTCCTTGCTCAGTCAGGGTCAGGCCGCGCGCATGACGATGGAAAAGCGACGTATCTAGCTCTTGCTCGAGGGCGGTAATCTGTCGTGACACAGCCGATTGGGAAATCCGTAAAATATCAGCGGCAGCGGTCAAGGACCCTTGCTCTGCCGCTGCGTGGAAGGTTTTAACCTTATCCCAATCGAGGGTGTCTGGCATCTATTCGGCGGCTTCTTGCACAGAAGCGATTTGATGCTCTGCTAAGAAACGCTCGGCTTCTAAGGCGCCCATACAGCCCAAACCTGCGGCGGTGACGGCTTGGCGATACGTTTCGTCTGAGACGTCGCCAGTCGCAAAGACACCTGGAATGTTTGTCGCTGTGCTGTCCGGGGCTGTTGTGATATATCCGCCTTCATTCATCTGAACATGGCCTTCGAAAACCGCTGTCGAAGGTTTATGACCAATTGCAATGAACACACCATGCGTATCACGCTTGAAAAGTTCACCCGTTTTGGTGTTTTTCAATTGTACACCAGTCACGCCAAGTGGGTCTTCATCGCCAAGAATTTCTTCTAAGGCCGTATCCCAAAGGATTTCAACTTTTTCATTGTTGAAAAGTCGCTCTTGAAGGATTTTTTCGGCGCGAAGTGTGTCGCGGCGATGCACTAATGTGACCTTGGAAGCAAAATTTGTAAGGAATAACGCTTCTTCTACGGCTGTATTGCCGCCGCCAACAACGACGACTTCTTTGCCACGATAAAAGAACCCGTCACATGTCGCACATGCCGAAACGCCAAAGCCTTGGAACTTGTCTTCGGAAGGTAGGCCTAGCCATTTGGCTTGCGCGCCTGTGGCAATAATAACGGCATCAGCTGTGTAAACTGTCCCGCTATCTCCTTTCATTGTGAAAGGGCGTTTTGTGAAGTCGACATCAATGATGGTGTCTTCATGAAAAGCGGTGCCAAATTTCAAAGCATGCTCTTTGAATTTGTCCATTAATTCTGGGCCCATTATTTCTGGGAATCCAGGATAGTTTTCAACGTCTGTCGTAATCGTCAATTGTCCGCCGGGTTGAAGGCCTGCAACAATTCCAGGTTCAAGCATAGCGCGAGCGGCATAGACGGCTGCCGTATAACCCGCTGGGCCAGACCCAATAATCAAAACTTTATGGTGAACCGTATCGCTCATGTCATTTTACCTTAGAAACTCTATGGGGCTAAACCCTTTCATTTGTAAATAGGGATAAGGTCTAGGATTCGCAACTCGGTGCTTAATTATAGCGGGGATAAAGCGGGGCAGACGCGTATTGTGCTAGGACTTGCAATTTATGAGGGCTTTTGCAAAGTCTGATTTATGAGAAATCTATTCCATTTTGTAGCTTTGTTCGGCGCGTTATTATTGGCCGCGTGCCAACCTTCTATTCAGGAGGAATACACAGAACAGCACAATATAGAAGAGCCCATTGAAGCCGCCCTCATGATAGAAACTGAAACAGCCTTTAAGCGCCCAAGAAGCTTTCAATATCTGCCCGAAAATTCTGTTTTAGTCTTTTCGGGTACGCAAGATTGGCGTCATGATTCAGGGATCTCTGGGTCTTTGGCTTTTTGGGCGAAAGAATCCGATTCAATGGGAACAGGGCTATTCACAACAGAATTGCCAGACATTTTTGCGGCCGACACTCTCGAAAAATTCTCTGTTATAATTTTAAACTCTGTCACAGGCGCCGAGGTGTTGCAGCCCAAGCATCATAAAGCGATAGAATTATTTGTGGCCAATGGCGGCGGGCTTATTCTACTGCATGGTAGCGGTGATTGGAGCGCTGCGGAAAAATGGCCGTGGCTGCAAGACATCATTGGAACAAAATTTACGTCTCATCCGATGGCGCCGCAATTGCAAAAAGCCCGCATTGTCACTTTGGCGCCAGAGCATCCTGTTATGGAAGGCCTTGCTGAGGGGTTTGAACATATCGATGAATGGTATAGTTTTGATGGCCCTGTGAAGGGCAAAGTGACAGTCTTGGCAGGGCTGGATGAGAGTAGCTATTCGCCCATAAATACAGTTTATGGGGATATATCTGATCTCAGAATGGGCCCCAACCCGTCCGATCACCCTATAGTCTGGGCAAAATGCTTAGGCCAAAGAACTGGGACAGGCCGTATGGTCTATTCCGCTTTGGGGCATGCGGCCGGTGCTTATGATGACGAAGCACATCAAACCTTGCTAAGAAATGCAATGGCTTGGGTTCGCAGAGACGTGGATTTAGAAGGACGTTTTTGTCCTAATTAAATATCTGTTCAGTCTCATTTAATGACCTGATTATCTATCCTAATTAATTGATGCATTGCGTTTGTCGTAATGCGCCCAGAGTCTTTCGGCCATTCGTTTTGTTTCATTAAGCGGTCTATAATCAGGCGCAATGGGGTTGCCGCTATAAGGTCTAAGATTACAGCGCGATTCTAGCGCCTTGTGTAAGTGTTCAAATTTCCCTGCATGGCCGGATAAGGGCAGCATAAATACGGGCTTACCGGTGCTACAGCTTTCGGTCAGCATATTCGTGCTTTCAGCCGTGACTAAGATGATTTCCGCGCCGCCAAGAAAGGCGAAATAGGGATTATCGTCGCCATCTTGATGGAGCCAAATATGCGGCAAGCTCTGGGCGAGCTGTTTATAATCTGAAATGGCCCATTCAGGCGTGCGGCGCGATGGGGTGATTAATAGGCTGTATCCTTGATTAGCCAAATCACGGGCGGCGGCGAGGTGGTTATCGTGATCGGCTCTGGAAAATTGAAACGTCTTGGATGGCCCCCCTATCAGAAATGCGGCCCGCGGCATAGGGAGGGTTTCGAGGCGGCTTTCAAAAGCCAGTGTGTCTTTGATAATGCGATCACGTGTGACGCGGTTAGGCGCGCCAATCATTGTTTCTACATTAGACCCCGATAAATCATCATGTTCAGGGGCGATGACAAGATCAAATCGATGGGGCGCAATCTTTGGATCTTGCACATAAACCGTAAAACATTTTGGATCTGATTTTTTTAATGCGAGCAAAGGGGCTATGGCTTGGCGTCCGCAGCCAATGGCTATGTCAGGTGCAGTCTGAGGGAGACCGTAATCTTTGGGCGAAGATTGGAGTCCAAATTGTATTTGAGGCGTAAGGGCGCTGAAGGCACGCCCCGACCTTAAGACATGTTTATCAATTTCAACGGGCCGAAAATCTGAAAGCGCTTCGGCCAGTCCCCATGCTTGATTTTCTATGCCCCGCCGACCATCGCTGATAACCCAGCAATCAAGGGGGTCATCAAACAAGGCCGCATTTGCATCGGCCATATTTACCCGAAGCTAACTTCCAAGATTTCATAGCCTTTTGAGCCGCCGGGCGCGATGACTTCAAAAACATCGCCGACTTCTTTGGAAATCATAGCGCGTGCAATGGGCGATGTGATAGAAACTTTGCCATTTTTAATGCTGGCTTCGTCTTCACCAACGATTTGGTAAACACTTTCCTCGTCTGTGTCTTCATTGACAATTTTCACTGTCGCGCCAAAGCGCACAGTGTCGCCCGACATCGTAGACGGGTCGATAACTTGTGCCAAAGAGAGTTTTGACTCAAGCTCTTGAATGCGGCCTTCAATAAAGCCCTGTTTTTCTTTGGCCGCATGGTATTCGGCATTTTCAGACAAGTCGCCATGTTCCCGAGCAACAGAAATCGCTTGAATGATTTCGGGGCGTTCCGTCGTTTTTAAGTGTTTTAACTCAGCTTCGAGGGCAGCATGGCCGACTACAGTCATCGGATATTTTTGCATAATCATCATTCCGTTCGCAAAAAAAAGTTCAGGCAAGACCCATAAGGTTTAGCCTCAAAGCGTCAAGCATAATCTGTCATGCTGATGGCTTTGGTTATAATTTGTAGCGATGGATATGGGGGCAGGGTCATAAAATTCAAGTCACTTTAGCCGCAAAACCATCAGATTTATCCAAGATTACATAGGCGATAAAATAGAAGGCAATAGAGTAAAAAGAGGAGGGGCGCCATTTTCCGGATAAAATGGCGACAGGGGTGCCACCCTGTCGCCCAAGCCCAAACCCCATTCGAAAGGAGACGAAATAATAAGTTTAAGCTGGGGTTTAATTTGGCGCGGCGAGGGGCAGAAGTCAATTCCGAATAGTGTCGGCGAAAAACAGCTGCGGCTTGTTATTAGGCGCAGAGTTAAGCATAAGGCAGGCATGAATAAGCAAGCCATCTTACCCACCCTATTTGTGTTTTTACTGCCCTTTTTATGTGATGTGATAATCTTTGGCGGGTCAGGGCAAAGCGATAAGGTTTTGCAAGCCCCTGCCATCTTGATAGGAAATGCAGTCTTTGCGGCTTTCCCCTTCCTCGTTATCGGTGCGGTGATGCGGCCTCGTCGTTCTGTAACGCTCGCGCTGTGGGTCACAGCCTTTTTGACAGGCCTAGTGTGGATGTCATATGCGATTTCAGGTTGGGGATATCAGATTGAGAAAAATGACGGCATGGCCAATTTGGGACTTAGCATGTTCCTTATGGTATGGCCCTTTATTTGCGTCATATTAATGGGTGTTATCGCAAAGTTTAAAGAAGCGGATATTCAGGGCGGCTCAAATGTCTAAACTCGAAATTGCTCTCTTTCCTTGCTTGTCAGATAATTATGGATTGCTGATACATGACCCACAGTCTGGGAAGACTGCGGCGATAGATACGCCTGATGCAGATGAAATCACGAGACAATGTGAGGCGCGCAACTGGGGTCTGACAGATATTTGGAACACACACCATCATTGGGACCATACGGGTGGAAACTTAGCCTTAAAAGAAAAGTATGGCGTCAATATTACAGGGCCGAACATGATTGAGGGCCGTATTCCGGGATTGGATATTGGTGTTGGTGAGGCGGATATTTTCCAATTTGGCCATCATGACGTTAAAGTCTGGCATACGCCGGGGCACACAAAAGACCATATCGTATATTATGTACCCGATGCAGAGGCTATCTTTGTGGGGGATACGTTATTTGCTATGGGGTGCGGGCGTTTGTTTGAGGGAACGCCCCTTCAAATGTTTGAAAGCCTAAAAAAATTGGCGAGCTTGCCACCAGAAACCAAAGTCTATTGTGCCCATGAATACACGGTTTCTAATGGGGAGTTTGCTATAACAGTGGAATCTGAAAACCCCGCGCTTAGAGCCGCGCTTGGCGATGCGAAAACGAAACGCACTAAGGCTGTCCCAACCATTCCAACCACAATTTCGAAAGAATTGGAAACCAACCCATTTATGCGGGCTGAGACCCCTGAAATTTTAGGTCAAATACGCGCAGCCAAGGATAATTTTTAGATTTCTTACTGTGTTAAATAAAAAAACATAAAAGAATCAAAGGCTATTCATGAACCAAATGTGAACATAACTTTCAGCCTAGGCCTAACTCTGTTATGCTAGACAGAGTTTATGAAAAACCTATCTTATATACGCGCAGGACTGTTTAGTTCCGCCCTTCTTTTTTCAACAGCATTTGGAACGGGGACTTTGGCGCAAGAGTCGAATAGCTCACTCCCCAACCTCAGCCCCTCTGAAATTGCCAGTGACGTTACGCTTGAAGTCAATAGACGCACTGGGGCGGAAGAGCTTATTGCCCCTACTTTCGATCCCTTCGAAGAAGACCGTACTCTGGCTGGCTCGGTCAATTTGCGCGCCATTGATGGGCCGCTGACATCGATTGATGGGGTTTCGCTTCAGGACGGCGCAATTTTAGACGTCAACTTTTTCTATAATTCAACCAGTAACGACCCGTATGATATTAGAGGGTTTAACGATATCGCCTTTCTTTCAGGCTCTATTGCGCCGGCTGTCTTGCGGGATAACCGCGTTTTAGAGTGTTCTACTAATGTGCGTGATGTCGTTTATGATCACACTTACTATACGGCTCCTATATTTTTGAGTTTTGGTTTCCATAGACCGTATCGTCACTATTCAGGACATAGAGGCTATGGGCGTTTTGATAGGCCTTATTATCGCAATCGCCATGCAGGGCGATACACAGGCTGGGGCCGAACATCTCCTCGCCGCGATTATGGGTATGGTTCACATCGTGGACGCGCGACACGTGATGATCGCAGAGACTCGAATCGTAATGACCGCTCTGATAATCGTCGCCGTGACAATCGAGAGGGCAGAGACGCGCGCGATCGCAACCGCACTACCACGCCATCGCCTGTGATACGCACCGATAGACGGGGCAATATGCGGGGCACGACACGCACGAACCCGCGGGCTAGTAATGAACGAAATAGAGATAATCGCCGCGATGACGCGCGTCAGACGGAACGCCGTGATAATGCATCCACTCGTACACGGACGAATCGGACGCAAACGCGGACGCGCCGAAATGATACAGATCGCTCTAGTCGTAATCGAAATACAAACCGAAATCGGAATGTAGAAAATCGTAATAATCGCACACGCACGGTTGCTCCGACTCGGGTCCAAGAGCCTAAGGTGACACGGGTTCACAGAGATATAGGCGTTTCGGATCGTAAACATCCAAGGCGACAAGCATCGACCTCTAATTCTGGGCCGAAATCACGTTCAACGCCAAATGTAAGGTCGACGCCAAAAGTGCGCTCCGCGCCCAAACAGCGTTCTGAGACCAAAGCGCGTCCGCAGCCTAAGGCGCGGTCTCTACCTAAATCTCGCCCTGACTCAGTGCAAAGCCGCAGCCGTATATCAAACCGCAGCGTGTTAAATTTCTTCCCTGCGAGCACAAGCTATAGCCGCGATGTTGTGCGTAGCGTTGATGTTGATTGCGCTCGGGAAGAAATGCTGAGCATTTTCATACCAAATGAACGTTTGGATGCCGCGCGTTTCGATGGCCTAACTGTTCTGGCGCTCGATCAAAACGGACAAGAATATCCTATCTTTATTCCGCCAAACTATATTGAGGGATTTCAGCAAGCCGTTCATTCCTGGTTTTCCGTTTCAGCAGGACGTCGAGTAACAGGGGCTGATTATTCGCGCCCCGTTTACCGAGAACCTGTTCACTCTGACACTATTCAGGCACCATGCCCGTCTGGGTCAACGAAACAGCCTGATGGCAGTTGTTTGCTCGATTCTGGACGCTATCCCTAAGATTTTTGAAGAAGCGTAAGATTTTGTTTCAAAACGGCACAGCTATTGTCCCGTTTTGTTCAAACCCTCTCTTTTTGGGCGTTAATTTGAATTATTTTCGCCTAAAAAACTTGGCATGGGCTTTGCAATTATAAAAGGGAATATCGGAGCCGCATAACTCTGACATTCTCACGATGGGTTTCAGCTCCCACTGAAGCCTATTGCTCATTAGGTTAGAAATTCAACCCGGTTGCCCGCATAAGCAACCGGGTTTTTCTTTGTTCAAACCTTAAGCTAAATTTGCCATAGCTCTTTGAACACAAGCTATGCTGTGTTGAATAATGCCGTTTGCTTGACCCATTACCACAGGGCTTTATTGTCCGCAAAAAACAGGGCTTAATGGCCCGTAAATATGACATTGATCGGAAAAACCATGGGGATTCTCAAGACAGTAAAACGTGAAGCCAAATATATAGGTGGCTTATTGCGAATGCTGAAATCTGTTAAAGATGTGGATGCAGAGAGTAATCACTTAATTGCCGATGAACTTGAGCGCCGCGTGGATGCGTTTGGCTCTAATATCGCCTTTATAGAGGACGACCGTCAATGGACATATGATGAGTTCGAAACATATGCCAATAAAGTAGCCGGTTGGGGGCAAAAACTAAGTTTGAAAGCAGGAGACACGGTTGCTGTTTTTGTAAGGAACCGGCTGGAGTATGTTGCGCTCTGGTTTGGTTTATCTAAATTAGGTGTCACGCCAGCTTTGCTTAACTTTCAACTCTCAGGCTCTGCTCTTGCGCATTGCGTCAATATTTCTGAAGCGGCCCATTTGATTATGGATCACGAAATGGTCGACCAATGGGAAACGGCCAAGAAAGAGCTGAAAGTTGAATTAAAAGTGTGGGCCGCTTTCGGTGAATTAAGCGGCTATGAGAGTTTCGATCACGCCGTGAGTGAGATCGTTCCGCATCGCCCTGAAAAAGCCTTACGCGAAGGTTTGACAGCGGGCGGTATGGCAATGAAAATGTTTACCTCTGGTACGACAGGCTTGCCAAAGGCGGCCAAGGTCACACATGTGCGGGCTCAGAATTATATGCGCGGGCTTGGATCGGGCGCAAAATCAGGGCCGACAGACCGTATGATGATGGTTCTCCCGCTTTATCATGCCACGGGCGGCTTGGTGGGGGTAGGCTGCGCTTTGACAAATGGCGGCGCTGTTATCGTTCAATCAAAATTCTCAGCTACAAAATTTTGGGACGAAGCAGTCCGTCACGGTGCGACGCAATTTACGTATGTCGGAGAACTATGCCGGTTTTTATTATCGACTCCTGCTCACCCGTTGGAGCGTGAACATAAAATCAAATGGGCTATCGGTAATGGATTGCGCCCAGAGGTATGGGAAGGTTTTGTAAAACGCTTTAATATTCCGCATGTCATTGAATTTTACGGCGCGACAGAAGGCAATGTGAGCCTGATTAATGTCGACGGGCCGATTGGCGCGGTAGGGCGCGTTCCTGACTATCTGAAGTTTAAGTTTAATATCGACATCATCCGATTTGATGTGGACACAGAAGAAAACCCGCGCGGGTCTGATGGTTTCTGCGTCAGAGCTGATGTTGATGAAGTGGGCGAAGTTATCGGCGAGATACGGTCTGATGATGCGCGCTTCCGTTTTGATGGATATGAGAATAAATCCGCAACGCAAAAGAAAATCTTACATAATGTTTTCAAAAAGGATGATGCTTGGTTCCGTACAGGCGACCTGATGAAGCGGGATAAGCTGGGGTATTATTATTTCATGGACCGCGTTGGCGATACTTATCGCTGGAAAGCCGAGAACGTGGCAACAGGCGAAGTCGCGGCTGTTTTGTCGAAGTATGAAGGTATAACCCAAGCCAATGTCTATGGTGTTGAAGTGCCTGGTTATGATGGACGGGCGGGTATGGCATCTCTGGTTAGCGAAGTCGAAATTGATCTAGAGAAGTTATGGGACATTATTAACGCTCAATTGCCATTTTATGCGCGTCCCGTCTTCCTGCGTCTTTCAAATGAATCAGATACGACCTCTACATTTAAGTTCAAAAAAACGAATTTGGTCAAAGCGGGGTTTGATCCTGCTAATGTATCCGAGCCACTATATTATGCTGATACGGCCAGTGGCATGTTTAAGCCGATTGATGCGGAGACATTTGAAAAAATTAATAATGGTGACATACGGCTTTAATTCGTCAATGTGTCGCCATGAATAATCCACGATCATGAATAATCCATCGTCTGTTCTAAAGTTTTGGTTCGAAGAGATAGACTCTAAACTCTGGTTTAAAGCGACTGATGCGTTTGATGGATTAATCCGCCGTCGTTTCGAATCAGCCGCTATGACCGAGGCCTCGGCACTGATGAAACACGCAACGCATCAATGGGAAGGCTCGCCTGATTCAGCCCTAGCCTTAGTTATTCTCCTCGATCAATTTCCTCGAAATATGTATCGCGGCACGCGGGGCGCCTTTGTTTGGGATGACTTGGCGCTGGGTGTCGCGCAGCGCTGCGTTGATAAAACATGGGATTTGAAAGTTCCCCAAGCGCGGCGCGCTTTTATCTATATGCCGTTCATGCATAGCGAAGATATTGGGATGCAAGATCAATGCGTCAGGCTTTGCGATGCGCGCCTTGATGACGCGAATACCTTATTTCACGCAAAGGCGCATCGAAAGCTTATTCGAGAGTTCGGCCGTTTTCCTCACCGCAATGCGGCATTAGGGCGAGAATCTACGCCTGAAGAAAACGCGTTTTTAGCGAATGGTGGATATGCGCCCTAATACTGTCGAACTGGCAAAATTGTAGCTTTATTGCACTTCGTGCTATGCGCTTATTCGCCTTAACGGTATAGAGAGGCTATGATTACGCCCAGAGAGTTTGCTGAAAATTTGCGAGAAAAATTGGATCGATTAAAATTCGATCCTGACCGTATATATGCGATTCACAATAATTTACGTCGCTTAACCAATCAGTTTGATCATCCCGGCCCGAAAATGCGGGATACGCTTGATTTTAATGTCCCGAGCGAGGCTTGCGATGATTGCGATGTCCCTGTGCGGCTATATATTCCATTCGGCGCAAGCGCAGAAGCTGGGCCTACATTGATTTACTTACATGGCGGCGGGTTTGTTACATGCTCGATTGAAAGTCATGAAGGCATCGCACTGCGGATTGCCAATGGCGCGAATATACGTGTGTTATCTGTAGATTACCGTTTGGCACCTGAACACCCTTACCCAGCGGGCCCGATGGATTGTGAGCACGTTTTAAAATGGGCCTTAGAGGGTAAGGGCGCGGATGCTTACGGCATAGATCCAAAACAACTCTCAATTGGCGGTGATAGCGCAGGCGGTAATATGAGCGCTTATTTGGCGCAAAAATATCGCAAGGACTTACAATTACAAATCTTGCTGTACCCGCTTATGCAATTGGTGAATTTCAAACCTCCAAAACCTGGGCCGCAAGACTGGCTACAACTTGGTTTTATGGCCTTGAAATTTATCGATGAGCATTATGTGGCCGGAGCCGACCCTAAAGAAACCCGCTTATCCCCTTTATTCGAAACCGATTTGAAAAATCTTCCGCCCGCTTATGTTTTGACATGTGGGTTGGATCCGCTGCGTGATGAAGGAAAGCTCTATGCGGATAATCTTCGTCGACAAGGCGTTCAGGTACATTACCACCACGAGAAAGCTATGCCACATGGCTTTTTAAATTTCTCTCGAGCCTTTCCAAAAGGGCGAACCATCCCGCTTGATGTTGCTGAATTCGTACGCAAATATATCCCAGCGGGCACCTATGGCTCTACCTCTGACGTGGCATCAACTTCAGACAAAAAGGCTTCTGTATAACCTACCAACCTTCCACGGCGATTTATGAATTGGGTGAAGGGTTTTATGACCCTGTGAGCGCGGCTGATTTCCCGAAAACCCAAATTCGATATGCTGATAAATCTTTGGCCGCAGCTCTAGGGTTGCCGATATCGGACAGTGATTGGGTAAAGCACTTTGGACGATTCTCGCCCTTGCCGAATAGCTTATCACAGCCATTGGCTATGCGATATCATGGCCATCAATTTCGACAATATAATCCAGAATTAGGGGATGGGCGTGGGTTTTTATTTGCCCAGCTCTTGGACGCAAAGGGGCGTTTGTTAGATTTGGGGACGAAAGGGTCTGGACAAACGCCATATTCACGGCGGGGTGATGGACGCTTGACCCTGTTAGGCGGGGTGAGAGAAGTTTTAGCCACGCGCTATCTTGAACATTTAGGGATGAATACCTCGCGTACGCTTAGCCTCATAGAAACAGGAGAGGCGCTTATACGCGGAGATGAACCGTCACCGACGCGCTCGGCCGTAATGGTGCGCTGTAATCATAGCCATATACGGTTTGGAACGTTTCAACGTCTGGCTTTTTTAGAAGATGTAGACGGGTTAGAGAGCCTCATCCATTATTGTATCCGCCATTTTTATCCAGAGGCCAAAAACGGAGCCGACCTCTTAGAACAGGTCTGCGAAACAAGTGCCGATATGGTTGCAGGATGGATGGCTGCGGGATTTGTTCACGGCGTAATGAACACGGACAATATGAACATAACGGGCGAAAGTTTTGATTATGGGCCGTATCGGTTTTTGCCAACAATGAAGCCACATATGACTGCGGCATATTTTGATCATAACGGCTTATACCGCTTCTCTCGCCAGCCTGAAATTATGTATTGGAATTTAGCACAATTGGCACAGAGCTTATCTTTAATCGTGGATGATCAGGATTTGTTGAAATCGCTTGAACGGTATTCTTCGGCCTATCAAACATCACTTCGTAATCATGTCTTTGCGCGCCTCGGCCTTGTGCCCAAAGCGTTAAAAACAGATACAGAGTTCGTTCTTTCGACGTTTCAAATTCTGGAAGAAAGCCAAGTAAGCTGGCCGCAATTTTGGCATGATTGGTGCGGCGGCGCGCCCGAAGATGATGGTCTTTACGGGGCCGCTTTTTCGGATTGGAAACAGGCCTATTCAGCATATGATATTTGTAAGGCTAAGCCGATGGCTGAGGTGCCAGCGAGCCTTATTTATGAAGACATAGGGGCTTTATGGGAACCTATTGCAGAACACGATGATTGGACGGCTTTTGAAGGAAAATTAAATAGCTATGACAGGTCTTCAATATGAATGTGATGTTTCGGAACGATACGCTCTGAGTCACGTATAAAACTAAAGGAGTGAATTTATGAAACTTGGAAATATTAATCGTCAAATAAGTAGTTTATCGAAACTGGCTGTAACGGGTACGGCCCTTACGGTTTTAATAGGGTGTTCCCAAGCCGAGCAACAAGCCGAAGCCTTTGCTGATCAGGTACAAGAGACGGCGACTTCTGCGAGCGAAGCAACAAAAGATGCTGTTACCGCAGCGAAAACCAAAGCCTCAGAAGTCACAACAGATATTGCGTCGAAAATCGACAAGCCAGGAGCCGATTTAGAAGCCCTGCCTTCAGGAACATATACGTCTGACCAAGGCCATGCCTATGTAGCGTTTAGCTATTCTCACCAAGGTTATTCAAAACCAATTTTAAGATGGGGCGAAACAAATGCGACAGTGATTTTCGACAATGACAACCCAGAGAACTCAGCTTTGACAGTGACTATTCCCGTTGAGTCCATCGATAGTGGGGTCGCGGCTTTTGATGATCATTTAAAAAGCGCTGATTTCTTCGAAGCCGAAGCTTTTCCAGAAATTACATTTGAAAGCACGGAGATAAACCATGTGCTTATGGGCTCTGGCTCTGTCACTGGAGATATGACCATTAAAGGCGTCACCAAGCCTGTTGTCTTTTCAGGGCGTGTGAACAAGGTCGGGAAAGACTCTCGTAGCCAAGTCGATATGTTTGGGATTTCCGCAACCGCCAGCTTGAAACGCTCTGATTTTAATGTCGGTAAATATGTGCCGCATGTTGGCGATGATGTTGAAATCACAGTCGAGGTGGAATTTAAAAAGGCCGATTAACGCCGTTCATGGGGCGGCCTAACTTATCCGCCCCGCTTTTCCTCTATCATTTTCGGCGATGCGCGATTCGACTCTTTTCATTTTTGCTTTCATAAGGCGGTGTGAGAGAGAAACGCAACATAGCTCTGACGCGGCGCGGCGTCGTAATATGCGGTATCGCTTATGCCTCGCTGCCTCAACTGAGTGTTGCTGATGACATTGAACCCGAAGACTATGGGCGGTTGGCCCGCGTCATCAACGGACATAGCATCGTTTTAAAGTCTGGATTACGTGTTCGCTTGGCCAATATTTTTGCGCCCGAATTAAAGACAGACTTCTCTGCAGAAGCCAAAAATGCGATATTAACACTCTTAAATTCGCGCCCCCTTGGTTTGTTTTATCAAGGCGCCAAGCGAGACCGATATGACCGTGCGTTAGCACAGCTTTTCACGTTACGCCCTGACGGCACGCCAGACCAATGGGTGCAGGCAGAAATGGTACGAATGGGCTATGCGCGGGTACGCTCTTATGCTGGGACAGCTTGGCGGATAGATGAACTCTTGAAATTGGAAGCCCAAGCCAGAGACGCGCAAAGAGGGTTATGGCAAAGTGCAGACTATTCTATTCGCTCACCTGCTCCGAATATATTAGCGCAGGATGTTGATAGCTTTCAAATTGTCGAGGGCTTGGTTATTTCCAGTGCCCAAATCCGTGGACAGACATATCTGAATTTTGGCTCAAATTATAAGACTGATTTTACAGTCTCTATTGCCCGAAAACATAAAAAGACCTTTGAAAAGGCCGGGTTTGATTTGGCAAATATGGAAGGGCTAAGACTTCGCGTTAGAGGTTGGGTGGAGCTCTATAATGGCCCCGTCATTTGGCTAGATCACCCTCAGGCCATTGAGCAATTAAACTCAGCTCTGAGTTAAATCTAAAAGTAAACCCCTCCGAAGAGGGGTTTACAATGACTCTTAAGCATCTCTGATGTCGTTAGCGACTGTCACCTGGCATTGAGACATCTTTAATTTGTCTTGGAAGGCTATTTTCTGGCCTGTCTTCAGGGACGAAGATTGAAAACGCATCCGTGTAATCATTGTGTATAGAAGGCGGTGGTAAATATTTCGAAGACGCCTTCGTCACGGCCTGAGTAGGACAGCTATTATTATCGCGATAATATAAAGCCGTTTTTAAAAGTGCTTCATTTTCATCACCGAGTTCGGTGCTCAGATCATCCGAGACTGAACACCCATTTAAGCGAACGCCAAACCCAAAACTATTATCATTGGGGACAAATCCATCGGAAAAGTCACCAAAATTCTTCTCGTTCACACCCCGAAATTGAATTGTGTAATAGGTCTCGCCGCAATTACTTGTCGGTAAAAATCCATAAGGTTTACCGCAAGTAATATCGCCGATTAAGATGACCTCAACGTCTATGCCCCGTAAACCGTTAATAACGGCTTCACTGGCTGAACAGGTACTGCCAGTTGAAAGTACAAAGACTCTTGGCAAGTTGAGGGTGTCAAGGTCGCGGCCCTGCGGCAGTGAAAAGCCCAAGCCTTGATCATAAAATGGGTAAGGCTGTACTTGCTCATTGCTGCTGCTTGTTGGGTCAGTACCATTCGCGTCTTCATTATATTGAAGAAGCTCAAAGGTTTTACCCGCTGTTCTGGCATCGCCGGCGACCATATAACCTAGCTGAGCGGCGACGGCCAAAAGCCCTCCGCCGTTATAGCGCAAATCCAATACGAAATCATTCACGCCTTGATTGCTAAGGGCCGTTATTCCATCCGCCAGAGACTTTTCAGAGGCATAAGGACTAAAGGTGTTGAATAACATATATCCAACCTTACCCGTAGGTGTGGTTATGACCTTCGTACGGTTCACGGGTTCTGCGGCTATGTCTTCAGAAATAATCGTAATTGTGCGCGGGGCGGAACCATCCGGGTCTTGGATACGGAAGGTATGTGTTTCACCCGCCGTGGCCGGAAATAATCCAGCATTGAGAGTGTCAATATCATTGCCATTAAGCAGGTCAGCTCCGTCTACCTCTAATATTCTGGCACCGCGGGCAAATTGAACTTTGCCATTGACGACTTCTGAGGCAGGTGAATTACTTTCTGTGTAAAGAACGCGAAAGTCACGGTTGGGCGGAGAGGATTGGAAAGCCCGAAACCGAACGCCATAGCCAGAACTGGCCGTATTATTACGGCTGTCTAAAAAGTCTGCCGTAGGTTGGCTGAAATGGAAGTCGTCTTTGCTCTCACCAGAGGCCGTTGTGGCAAAGGTTTTCAGTTCTGCAAAATACCCGACAGGACTCGTAAAGTTAGCAGGGTTTTGATCTTCGATTTCTCGGTTCCACAGGTAAGTCTCATTCGACCAAGACCGAAGCCAATGGTTTTCTTGTAGTGTTGAGCCCGCGACGTCCGGAAAGCTATTCCCTTCGGAATCCGTCCCCGTGCGTACCACTTCACAGCGGTTTTTGAACTGCATCTGGTCTTCGAAAACACCTTTTGTCCAAGTCGGTGCCGAGCTGACGGGGGGCGTCGGCGGCGGCGGAAGTGTTTGACTTGGGCTGCTAGAAGAACCTCCACCACAAGCGGTTAACGTAAAGGCGGCCACGCTTACTAAAAGGCTTCGTGTGGACAAGGTCAGGGGTGATGGTCTCATAAGTTAACGCTCATTTACTATAATTATAATATCGTCTTCAGATTACGAAGAGGCAAGGTGGGTTCTCAGATAACACTGCAAAAACTTTGCCAGAGGGTACACCCTATGATTGATTGTGCATTTATTATCAAAAAAGAACCATATTGAGTCCAAAAATTTTGAGGCCAAAAAAAAGGCCCTTCAATTGAGGGCCTTTTCAAAACAATGAAATCTATTTACGCGGCGGCTGTATCTTCGCCGTCATCACTTTCAGAGGCCGCTTTCTCGGCATCTTTAGCGGCTTTAGCGGCCTGACGATTACGGGCAACCGTAAGAGTTTCTAAAACTTCGCCCAGCGCCACATCACGGGAACATTTCTTAATGGCCGCGACTTCGCGTACCATTCTGTCTATGGCCGCTTCATAGAGCTGACGTTCAGAATAGCTTTGTTCAGGTTGGGCATCTGTACGATGTAAATCACGAACAACTTCTGAAACTAAAATCAAATCACCAGAGTTGATTTTGGCTTCATATTCTTGGGCGCGACGAGACCACATAGTGCGTTTAATACGGGCGCGACCTTTGAGGGTTGTGAATGAGTCTTTCAAAATAAGTTCGTTTGATAAAGCGCGCATCCCAGAATTTTCGGCTTTATCCGTAGGAACGCGAAGGGTCATTTTATCTTGTTCAAAGAGAACGACATAAACTTCGATGTCAAAACCAGCGATGACTTGTTGCTCAATGCCAATGACTTCACCAACGCCATGGGCGGGGTAAACAATGTGCTGACCGGGTCGGAAGGCACGTTTGGAAGTTTTTTTAGCGGAAGCTTTCTTTTTAGAGGTCGTTGTTTTTTTATCAGTTGCCATAAAGCGAACAGCCTTTTTCGTCATAACTTGCTTGTCCAGTGGGTATGTCCACCGCGGGTAAGCTGTATAATTTATAAAGAAACGGTGCCTCTCAAAGAGAGCGGCACCGCTTTCGAAACATGTCTATATCATAAAAAAACAGAAAAAGCGACTCACCCGTCACATTTCTGTCGTGAGAGAGAGAATCCCTGAAACTTCGAGCTATTCGTCGCCTGTGCCAGGCTTTTCAGAAAAATATTTTTCAAATTTACCTGTTTCTGATTCGAAGTCCTCGCGGTCAGCGGGGGGCTCTTTTTTAACTGTGATAACAGGCCAGATTTCAGCATATTTTGAGTTAATAGCCAGCCATTTCCCATCTGGGTCATCTTCGGTGTCAGGAACGATCGCATCAACAGGGCATTCAGGCTCACACACACCGCAATCAATACACTCATCAGGGTGGATGACGAGCATGTTTTCACCTTCGTAAAAACAATCAACAGGACAGACTTCAACACAGTCCATGAATTTGCATTTCACACATTCGTCTTTGACGATATAAGTCACGCAGAGATCTCCGAATATAAATTTCGGCTAGCCTCTGCCGATTAGAGAGCGAATTGTCAATATAAGCTCACATTATGACGCTGATTCTGTGTCATCTAGCCTTAAATAGAGCGTTTGAGCCTCAGATGCAGGCCCGCGCCTTGTGCCTGAGGCAATCATTTCGGCATTAATCAATTCCGTACCGCGCATAAACGTGACTTGATCGCCTGGGCGAATAAGGGCGTGAGGCTTTTTTATACGTTCCATTTGCCCGTTTCTGCGCAAACGAATTTTGCCCTTTGATATGAGATGCCCCGCAAGGGCGCGCGTTTTTAAAAGCCGAGTTCGATACAGCCATATATCTAGACGGCAGGCATCACTTTCAGAGGCGTGAGAGGAAGTATCTTTCGCTCGCACGCTTCTGCTCAAGATTTATCATCTTTCTTTTTGTCGCCGCTATCTATTTGTAATGCGGCCAAGGCAGCAAAAGGTGAGTTTTTAATCGAGGCTTTACCTTTGCCCTGAGACAAAGAACGATTTGCACCTGTTTTTGCGGCGTGTCTTTGGTTGTTGTTACGACCTTTGAATTTATCGCGAGAGGTGTTGCGCCGTCCGCCTTGAGACTTGGGGTTAAAGCCCTTTTGTCCTCTGGCTGGGATTAACCAGACTTCTTTGTTGATGACTTCGGTTGTCGTTCCATCCTCATTTTGAACCCGATTATTATATAATGTCAGGTCAGAGGCTTTCTTGGACTTTTTTGAAACAAAAGACTTAGCAGGCGGCGTTGCGGGCGTTGACGCCGTTTGGTTTTCGGCCCCAGCGCCTTCGGCTGATGTAATTTCGGCGGCGTCTGTTGCTGATGTTTCTTCCGTCTTTGGTTTTTCCTCAGGGGTGCCCTTCGTAAGAGAGTCTTCTGTCGAGGTTTCTGCTGTCGCCGTTTCTGCCGCATTGGCAGGCGCGGGTAAATCCTCACGAATTTCTGATTTATAAGACAGAGCGTTGAGGACATTTTGCATATCCTCATAGGTTCCCCCAATCAGCGAGAGCATTTCTTGCATGATTTGGAAAGGGCGTCCGCGTGTGTCACTTCCCGGTATTTTTGAGAATTGTTCCTGCGCTTGACGTATCATCAGGCTGAGGCGGTTGAGGATATCAAGTCGCACGATACGAGAGCCAACAGCGCGATACCCTGCCAAAGCTAGAGCATCTTTGCCGAAATTATCGCTTTTCATATCGCCGTCATTGGCAAGGGATGTCATGCCTGCAAATGGTATAAAGGGGTTTTTATCGCCGCCCGCGCCATACGCATTGAGAAGGCTTAAGAGCCGCGCGGGTTTTGGCTTAAGCATGTCTGGCATATAGACATTATAGAAACCAAACTGCACACCCAATTCACGTAATTGACGCCGCGCATCTTGTTCTAGATTCTGAATAGTTTTTAAATGTTCACGGCGTTCTAAGGAGCCATGTCCTTCAAGAAGAATATAAGCAAATCCTTTTGCGTCGGGCAGGGCTTCTTCTTTGTCTTTAAAGTCTTTCAAAGCCTTTAGAGGCGCAAGATGCGTCGCCACTTCGGCGCGCAAAAATTCCCGCATGCGATCGGACGCCAAAGATTTAAGAGCTGGGCTGCCCAAATCACTACTGAGTACTTCGGCGTCAGGCGTAAAGATGGAGCCACTTGGCGCGATCCGTCCAACGGTCATACCGCCCCAAAGAATTTCGCCTTTATCTGACAAGGTGAAGATGGCGTGAGTTCCGCCGCACAGACTCGTTAGGCGCCTATCAATTTCAGGCGCGACGGCTTTGGCGGCCGCGGCGTCAAGAGCCTTGGCTTCTAGGCCTGAGCCACTCGCATCTGCTTTGAAGGTTAAACCCTCTAACTGACCGATGAGGAGGTCATCTACATAGACCTCTCCGTTATCTTTTATAGTTGCGCTCATATAGGCGTCGGCTCCTATGCCTTTTAATAGCTTACTCGTACGCTTATCAACAAATCGCGCAATCAGTCTTTCGTGTAGCGCATCTGATAGCCTGTCTTCAACCTCGCGTGCGTAGTTGGCGAGTGTTTTTCCGCCTAATCTTTCAGATTTAGGCATCCAATTCGATTTTGAAGCGCAATAGGTCCAAGTTCGGATATGCGCAAGCCTAGAAGAAAGTTGATGTACACCGCCGCTGATATCGTCCAATCGATTGATACGCCCCATCATAAAGTCAGTGGAGAGCGTGCCGCCCCCTTTGACTAAGATACCGTATATATCTTGTAAAAGTTTAAAATGCGTATCGATGGTAAGATTGCGAAAGTCGGGGATTTGGCAAATATCCCATAATTGCCGAACTTGGGCCGGGACTTTTATACCAGATGCGATTTCATCAATGGCCATAAACCGTTCTAAGGCGGCTTCATCTTCTGCCCCTTTTATGCGCCGTAGGCGCGAAGTAGGGCGCGGGGCGTGAAGGGTTTCCGTCAGAGCGTTTAAAGATGAGAAATCTAAGTCAGAATTTCGCCATTCGACATATTCGAGAGGTTCGAAATCATGATCTTCGATGCGTTTTATAAATTCATCATCCATTGCGGGACAGTCTCCCGTTGTCCCGAATGTTCCATCATTACGAAAACGTCCTGCTCGGCCTGCGATTTGTCCTGCTTCCATTGGCGTGAGGTATCGTTTTCGGCGCCCATCATATTTTGAGAGGCCCGCGAAGGCGACATGATCTGTATCCAAATTGAGCCCCATGCCCACCGCATCTGTGGCAATCAGGAAGTCGACATCCCCATTTTGGAACATTTCGGCCTGTGCATTGCGGGTACGCGGGGAAAGCCCGCCCATAACAACCGCTGCGCCGCCTCGATATCGCCGAATCAGTTCAGCGAGAGCGTAAACTTCAGACGCTGAAAAGGCCACAATGACAGAGCGTTTCGGTAATCGTGTCAGTTTTTTTGGGCCGTCATATACTAAGGTCGAAAAACGCTCGCGGTGTTCCACGCGTATTTTTGGTATGAGTGTTTTTAAAACGGAACGCGCGGTTTCAGCGCCAAGAAATAATGTTTCTTCCATGCCGCGTGCGTGCAGAACTCTATCGGTAAAAATATGTCCGCGTTCAGGGTTGGCCATCATTTGAACTTCATCGACGGCCAGAAAGGCAAAGTTACGATCCACAGGCATGGCTTCGACCGTGCACACAAAGAATCTTGCGGTCTTTGGCAAGATCTTTTCTTCGCCAGTAATTAAGGCGCATTGCGCGGCGCCTTTCAGAGCCACAATTCTGTCGTAAATTTCTCGGGCGAGTAAGCGAAGAGGCAGGCCAATAACGCCTGATGACCGCGCCAGCATACGCTCTACGGCGTAATGCGTTTTGCCCGTATTTGTGGGGCCAAGGACAGCGGTTACTGTGGCGGGATTAAGCGGAGAGGGCATGAAGTCTTTTCACTGATTCACATCAGCAAGACAAGCCAAAGACAATAATAAGGCTTAATCGCCCTGGGTTAATCATCTAATTTCTGGATGACGTCGCTCCCCGATTCAATAAGCTTGATTTCGTCAACTTTTACCACCGCAGTAAAACCGCTAATTTTATAAGTGAACCGAAGAGGGACATAGAGGTCAAGCTCTGGCCTGTATTGGAAATAGGCTTTAACAGGTGTGGCCTCTTCCTCGTCTTCTGGCAGGTCTTCTGGGTCAAAGCCTGAAATCGGTACATAATATATATCACATCGCAAAGATTCGAACTTTTCGCCGTCAAATTTCAACCGTTTCGACCCGTTGGGTTCTAATCGAAGCGCGTAATGTTGTTTGGAATCAAAAACTTTGATTGATCCTTGGCAAAAATCATTTTTTTGAGCAGGGCCACGCATCATAAGATTGAGTATCGCAGAAAGCGTGTCATCAGCTAAGAATCGTTCCGCGGGGCTCGCCGGAGGTATGCCCTGACTGCCGAGGCTGGGGATAATATTGACATCAACAGGGCCTGCGGGGTTGGCGTAGTTCATTTCGACGCGCCGACTTTTTTTATCTAAATTTTGCTGAATGTGGAAATCGGGTTGAAAGCCTTTTTGGTCATGTTGACCGCGAGAAACGGCCCATATTTCCATTTTCTTGAGCAAGGCCCCCAGACCCGATGTCTTTATATCTGCGTAAAGCACATAATCTGATTCGTCATACCAACCTGTATAGTTCGCACGAATCATACGCAGTCCAAAAACATAACCCTTTAATACGAAAGCAAATTGGGTGGCGCTTTGGTCGGGGGAGGGCAGTGTATATTGGGTTTCAGTGAGGTTTCGCGCATTGAGGTTTGCGATGTTACGCTCTGAAAGCAGGATATCTGTTGCCGAGGCGGGTATTGATGATGTCAATGCTGTCAATGTCATCATCGCGGCAAGAGGGGCGGCGAGACGTCTGAACCCCTTTGTTTTTGTCAGGCTTTGTAAGGTTGTAAGCGGCATTGTTTTCCCGTGAAGCTATTTGTTTTCTGCCATGACATAATTTAGGTGGCTATAGACTGAACGCAGTCTTACGGATTACTTTCTGGGTCGTGACAAAATGGCCACAGTTTCTGGGGTCTGGCGCGGGTCTTTGGCGAATTCTCTTAAGGTTTGGCAGTTTCTAAGGGGATAAGGGGTTGACGTTCGCGGCGCATGCCTCTAATTCGCCCTTCAATTCTGCCCGCAGCCACTTTGCGCGGGCCTTTTATGTTTTTAGGTGCAATTATGTCCCGTCGTTGTGATTTATTAGATACTGGCCCGATGTCAGGTAATAACGTGTCTCACTCTAAAGTGCACACACGTCGTCGTTTTGAAGTAAACCTATGTAATGTGACATTGATGTCAGATACATTAGGTCAGAAGTATAAGCTGCGTATTGCAGCGAAAACGCTTCGTACAGTTGATTTCAAAGGTGGTCTTGATTCTTTCCTTCTTGGAACAAAGAATCACAAGCTCACTGATAAGGCTAAGAAAATCAAAAAAGCTGTTTTGAAGAGCCAAGCCGAAGTTGAAGCGGCTTAAGTTGTTCTTCCATATGACTTTAAAAGACCCGTCCTTTGAGGCGGGTTTTTTTATGTCATTCCGTTGCTAAGGCAAAATGTTGCTAAGGCAAAAATTTGGATTTTGCGTCAAAAGGGCTTAGGCCTGTTTTATGAATATGTACTCAGCATTGCGATCTTTCATTGATCAATGGGCGAATTTTCAAACGCGTTCACGGCGATCAGAGTTTTGGTGGGTACAGTTTGCTTATATAATGGTGACGGCTGTTGCGATCAGTCTGGATTATTCCGTCTTGGGGCTTTCAGCAGAAGATGGGCTAACACCATTTATTTTATTGGTTGAGGTCGTAACATTAATCCCAATGGCGGCTTTGATGGCGCGCAGGCTTCATGATGTCGGGTTGACGGGCTGGGCGCAGCTCCCGCTTTATTTGACATATATATCGTACATCCCGGGTTATGATGATTTTATTGTTAGTGGCTTGGCAAAGAGCGGCGCCGAATTGGTGCTAGCCGTGCTTTATTGGGCATATTTTGTCTGGATACTTTATAATTTGGTAAAGGACGGCGACAGGTGGGCAAACCGTTATGGGGCTAACCCCAAATATAAACGGGGCTAGCGGGTCATTTTATACGATTCGAGTGATTTGATGCCGCCGATAGGACATCAAATCCATATAGACTTAGTCGCGCCTAGCCTCATATAACGCAATGCCGGCGGCTGTTGCGACATTCAGGCTCTCCGCTTGTCCGGGAACATTGCTGCTGAGCATTGGAATCTTAGCCAGTTGATCACAATTTTTTCTGACGCGGTCACGTAACCCTGGGCCTTCTGCCCCCATAACAATGACGTGCCGCCCGCCGCCTGATAGCGCTTTTGAAAGAGAGAGTTCTGTTTCGCCAGCAAGGCCTGTCACAATCCAGCCTATGCGCTGTAAGTTTTGCAAGGTGTTACTGATATTGGTTTCAAGGCAGACAGGGACTGTTTCAAGGCAGCCTACGGCGACTTTCGCAAGGGCCCCAGATAAGGGCGGTGCTTTTCGCGTTTGCATCACAAGGGCCGTCACGCCAAAGGCTGAACAAAGACGAAGCATAGCGCCTACATTGTGGGGGTCAGTTATTTGGTCAAGCACCAAAATAAGGCCATTACCATTCGTCTCTTCAAAATCCGAATCTGCGAGGAGTTCCAAATTGGGCCATTCAAGCGGCGCGGCTTTGACGGCGATCCCTTGGTGGGCTGTATCCGCGCCCACGAGCTTATTCAAAACAGAAGGAATCACCACTGTTGGCGGCGGTGTACCTTGAGGGAGGCGAATTCGGCCTGCAGCGCCTTCTGTAATTAAGACCTCATGTATGGTTCGGCGCGGGTTAGAAAGTGCTGCGAGCGCTGCATGGGTTCCCCAAATCCAACCTGCACCGCCTTCTCGGCTGGCGCCCGCACGGCGAGGACGTTTATCCGCAGAGGGTGAGTCGCCTTTATGGCGTGATTTAGGTGATTTTGGGCGTGATGTGGCCCCATGTTGGCGTGAACCATAGGCCTTTTTGGGCCTTGCGGCGCCAGACTCTGCAGATTCACCTGTATGTCGGCCTTTTCGACCTGATTTTCTTTGAAATCCGCTATTGCGTGATGATGTCATGGTCTCTATACGTCCGCTAATTATTGAACACTGTCTCTGTGAATGAAGCGGCTAACACAGCTACCGCCTAACTGACAGAGCGTTTTTTGTTGGAGGCAACGAAACTCCGACTTTATTCTGCGGCCAGAATGAAGTCATACGGTAGGAGGGGTGGCCGAGTGGTTAAAGGCGTCAGACTGTAAATCTGATCACTATGTGTACATTGGTTCGAATCCAATCCCCTCCACCACCTTCAACAGAAGACAAAATACTTACCGCGGGCGTTGTGTAGTGGTAAGACCTCAGCCTTCCAAGCTGATGACGCGAGTTCGATTCTCGCCGCCCGCTCCAAATTCTCCCTCCGAGCTTGTCTCATATAAGAGGGGTGCTCTTGAAACGGAGCGAGGCAGCCCCACTTAGGGGTCAGACATTAAACCGGGTTGCAGATGAATGGTCTGTGCCCACAGCTTGTGAGAAGTAAAATGGCAAAAGAGAAATTTGAGCGTAATAAGCCTCATGCCAATATTGGTACGATTGGTCACGTTGACCATGGTAAGACGACGCTAACGGCCGC